>JAFXYP010000086.1 GCA_017541665.1 Lentisphaeria bacterium
GCACCGCCCACCGCGCCCACGCCTCCACCGCCGTCATCACCAAGTACATCGGCACCTCCGTCGCCGGTTTCCTCATGGAAAAGGAAATCGCGTTCCTCGGCAACGCCGTGAACAACCCGGTCCGCCCGTTCGTCGCCATCCTCGGCGGCGCCAAGGTCTCCGACAAGCTCGCGGTCGTGAACAACCTCCTCACCAAGGTCAACACCCTCATCATCGGCGGCGGCATGGCCTACACGTTCCTGAAGGCGCAGGGCCACAGCATCGGCAAGTCCCTCTGCGAGGATGACCAGCTCCAGTACGCCCGCGACATGATCGCCAAGGCGAAAGAGCTCAACGTCCAGTTCCTCCTCCCCGTCGACAACCTCGCCGCCGACGCCTTCTCCAACGACGCGAACATCCAGACCGTCTCCGACGACATCCCGGAAGGCTGGATGGCGCTCGACATCGGCCCCAAGACGATCGAACTCTATTCCAACGCCATCAAGGGCGCGAAGACCGTCGTCTGGAACGGCCCGATGGGCTGCTTTGAAATGTCCAATTTCGCCAACGGCACCATGGGCGTCTGCCAGGCCGTCGCCGACTCCGGCGCCACCACCATCATCGGCGGCGGCGACTCCGTCGCGGCAGTCAACAAGAGCGGCCTCGCCTCCAAGATGACCCATATCTCCACCGGCGGCGGCGCTTCCCTCGAATTCCTCGAAGGCAAGGACCTCCCCGGCGTGGTCGCCCTCTCCGACAAGTAATCAACCTCACTTCGCGGATGCGTCCGGCGTTCCCCTCAACACACCGCCGGACGCCCGCTCCACCACAGGAATCCATTTACCATGGCACGTAAGATCTTCATCGCGGGCAACTGGAAGATGAACAAGACCGCCGCAGAGACGGCCGAACTCGCTTCCGCCCTGAAAGCCTCCCTCGCACAGTTCGCGGGCAAGTGCGAAATCGCCGTCTGCCCCACCTTCACCAGCCTCGCCACCGCCGTCGAGATCCTCAAGGGATCCAACGTCAAGGTCGGCGCCCAGAACATCCACTGGGCCGACAACGGCGCCTACACCGGCGAAATCTCCGGCGCGATGCTGAAGGAAATCGGCGTCGAATACGTCATCATCGGCCACAGCGAACGCCGCCAGTATTTCGGCGAGACCGACGAGACCGTCAACCAGCGGATCAAGGCCGCCCTCAAGTACGGCCTGAAGCCCATCGTCTGCATCGGCGAAACCCTCGCCGAACGCGAAGGCGGCGTCACCAACACCGTCCTCGAAAAGCAGATCCGCGGCGCATTCGCCGACATCTCCGCCGCCGACATGGACGCGGTCACCATCGCCTACGAACCCGTCTGGGCCATCGGCACCGGCAAGACCGCCACGCCCGAAGTCGCGCAGGAAACGCACGCCTTCATCCGCTCCGTCCTGACCGCCCTCTACGGCGACAAGGCCCAGGACATCGTCGTCCAGTACGGCGGCAGTATGAAGCCCGAGAACTCCGGCGCCCTCGTCTCCAAGCAGGACATCGACGGCGGCCTCATCGGCGGCGCGGCCCTCAAGGCCGACTCCTTCACCGCGCTCATCCAGAACGCCCTGAACGCCTGATTATCCCCCGATATCTGTTGTCTTTTGCCCCGGCAGCCTGTCACAAGGTCGCCGGGTTTTTTCTTTGCCCGGAATCCATTCTCCCGCTTGGCTTTTCTTTTTCCGGCTGCAAATTAGTTCCATACGATCCCACCGGAACAACAGGAACCGATCATGTCGAAACCCGTACTTGACTTTGCCATCTTCTGCATCGAGGGCGTTGCCGAAAAACTGCAGCTCCCCGGCAATGTCGTGTACGATCTGCTGACCCGGAAATCCCGCATCCTGCCCGACTATATCGTCTCGTCCTACGATGTCCTGCACACGCAGAGCAAACAATACATCGTCGACGACATCATCTCCTTCATGAAAGAAGAGGGCGTCATCGCATGATAGAAGTCTTCTTTGTCCACGCCGAGGAAATTCCCAATGCAAGCCGATAAGACACTGCTTCATATGAAATATGCCCGCGTCGTCGCCATGTTCGCCGAGCAGCAGGGGCTTTCCATGGAGGAGGCATTGGATTTCTTCTACCATTCGGAGACCTATCAGGAACTCCGCGAGGGGATCGCCGATCTCCACTGCCGCAGCGACCAGTATGTCACCGACGAGCTGATCGCGGAGTACCGCGAAAGTCGCACTTGACCTTCTGCGCCCCCCTGAAAGCATTTCCTGACCGTCCCTTCTTTTTTTTCACGGCTTTTTTGTCCTAATCCGCTGATTTTTTTTAATTTAGGTTGTTTTTTCGGATAGTTGTGATATAGTATGACAGCAAGACAGTCATACGGAGCAAGAAAATGACCTGGGAAAAAACACTCGTCCGTCATCTCCTGTTCGCCGCGGCTTCTGCGGCGCTCGGCTTCTGCTGCGCGGGGTGCTTATCGGCGGCCGTATTGAGCGGCCAGTTCGGGTCGAAGAGGTCCAGGTTCGACATTCCCAAGTACCGGATGTCCCCCGACCGCGACGAGATCATCGTCTCAAGCGAGAGGGAGACCAGCTATCACACCAACCGTATGATTTCGCGCCGGACCTGGAAATCGACCTGGGAAGGACGCATCCCGCTGGACCCCGTGCCGGAATGCCTGATGCGGTGCCGCCTGATCGCGGAACCGGATCCCGATGCACAAGCGTACTGGCACAACTCCCCATTCGTGATCGAGACCGACGGGCTTCCGCTCGGCGCGGACGAAACGCTTCGTCTCCGGGTCCGCCCCGACGAACTGGACGACCTGTCCCGGCCGTTCAAGGTCAGGCTGATCCCGCGAGGGGAAGAAGACGTTCCGCCGGAACAGCAGCCGGAAGGCGAACTCCGCATCATGTTCCCCGTCGCAGTGGACGGGAACACGTATGAACTCCTGACCCTCGCTCCGGGGGCCCCGCGGGAGAATCCTTTCATGAAAAAGTTCTACGAACTGGACGCGCTGGAGAGAAAAGAGGAGAGAGAACGGAATCCCTATTCCTATTTCGACTTCTGCGGATGGCTTCTGAACAAGGACGGGCACAACTATCATAATGAACTGCTGAAACAGGCGGCGGCCGAATGGGACGCACGCGAAGAGTACCGGTATCTATATCCTTTCCGGGACGGGATGGATGAAGTCCGCCTGATCGAATACGAACGCATCGCCGGAAGACGGTTCCCCGCCTGGGACGCGGTCCTCTGGAAAACGCTCTACCTGCCGCCCGCAATCGTCCTGGATACGCTGCTTCTGCCCGGATACATCGCAGGATCCGCGTATTTGTACCTGTTGTACGTTTTTGTATATTCCGCACTTGGAGGGATCCAATAGCGCCGCCGCCTGCCGTTCCAGCAGTTCTTTCTCCGCTTTTTTCTTTGATCTTTCGGTTTGTGGCTTGATTTTTCGGTTTCGTGTGCTAAAATTTCTGATGGACAATTCGTCCAATCCTTGGAATGCAGTTCGAAGAAACGATCCAACATACGAAAGGAAAGGCTCCCACTATGAAATACACCATCCTTCTGGCCGCCGCCGCACTGTTCGCGGGGCTTCGGCTCGCCGCCGCCGACACCGTCCTCGAACCGAACCTGCCGGACCCGGACGAGCCCGTGGAGATCCACATATCCTCCGGCGACGCCAACAAGGAGATCAAGGCGAAAGTCGGCGAGATCATCGTGATCGAGATCGAAGGCAACGCCACGACCGGCTACCGATGGGACGAGACGCCCGGCCGGTCCGATTCCGTGCTGGAATCCCAGGGCCACGAATACAAGACGAGGGAACTCCCCGTCGGCATGGTCGGCTACGGCGACAAGGCGTTTTTCCGTTACCTCGTGAAAGCGCCCGGCAAGACCGAGATCGTGCTCAACTACACCCGTCCGTGGGAAAAGGACGTGGCGCCCGCCCAGACCTTCAACGTGAAGATCGTAGCGGAGGCGGCGGACGCCAAGCCTGCCGCCGCAACCGAAAAAAAGACCCATGAACTGGGCAAGGACGACAACGGCAAGGCCGTCAAGGTCAACGTCGGCGACACCATCCGCGTGAAGCTGAAAGCCAACCGCACCACGGGCTATTCCTGGGCGCTTGCCGAAAGCAAACTCGACGCAAAGATCCTCAAGTCCGACGGAAACGAATACAAGGTCGACGAGCACCCGGCGGGCATGGTCGGCGTCGGCGGCAACGACGTCTGGACCTTCACCGCGCTCGCACCGGGCAAGACCGAGATCGCGCTCGGTTACGCACGTCCGTGGGAAAAGGACAAGGAGCCTGTCGAATCCTTCAAGCTCACAGTCGAGGTTGCCGCCGCGGCAGCTCCCGCAGCGGACGCCACCAAGCCCGCCACAGCCACGACGCCGAAGGAAGTCCGGCTCAATCAGGGGGATAACGGCAAGACCGTGAAAGTCGGCGTCGGCGGCACGGTCGTCCTCACGCTCGAATCCAATCCCACCACCGGATTCAGCTGGACCAAGGTCGACCAGGTCGACAAGAGCATCCTCAAGCTCGAACGGAACGACTACAGGCAGAATGCGAACCCGGCGGGAATGGTCGGCGTCGGCGGCAGGGCCACCATCACTTACCGCGCGCTGAAGCCCGGCAAGGCGAAGATCGACCTCACCTACATGCAGCCGTGGGAACCCGATTCCGAGTTCAACACGAACTACACCGTCACGGTCGAGGTCGAATAAGCGATTCCCCGACGGAATCTGCCCCCTGCCGCAGTGGAGAGCTTGTCCTTGTGCGCGAGCGGAGCTGCGCACTGCCGCAGTGGAGAGCTTGTCCTTGTGCGCGAGCGGAGCCGCGCACTGCCGCAGTGGAGGCTTTGCCTCCCGCCGAAAAATGCGGATTCGATTCGTATTTTTCAAAAAACGGTGTATATTAATATACTTCTCTTCACACACGGAGACGACCGAAACCATGACACTGGAACTTCTCAAAGGCAAAATACACCGTGCACGGCTGACCGCATGCGACCTCAACTACGAGGGGAGCCTCGCCATCGACCCGGATTACCTGGACCTGGCAAACATCCTGCCCTACGAACGCATCCTCGTCGTGAACGCCACCAACGGGAACCGCCTGGAGACCTACGCGATCCCCGGCGAACGCGGCAGCGGCGTCTTCTGCCTCAACGGGGCGGCGGCGCACCTCGGGCGCGTCGGCGACGTGGTGACCATCATGTGCTTCGGGTATTACACGCCGGAGGAGGCCGCCACACACGCGCCGAAGATCGTCGTCCTCGGCGAACACAACGAGGTCCTCGTGCAGCGCCTCGGCAGGAAGGTCATCGAGCAGTAACTCCTCTGCCCTGATCGTCCTCCCCACATCAAAGCGAAAAAGCCCAGAAAAAAACCACCGATCGACCGGACCGGCGGTTTTATTGTTTTGGATTTCAGGATAACCTGAATCGAAGGGCGGAAACCCTTATTCCTGCGCGGCGGACGCGGCCTTGAAATCCGCCTGGAACCTACTGTCGTTCGCGGTTCTCGCCAGTTCGCTTTCCTCAAGCGAATAGGCCAGCTGTTCGAACCCGTTCTTTTCCAGATAGATTACGGTTTCGAAAAGCTCCTTGCCGGAAGGATTGGCGCGATAGGAGTCGATCCTGGAACGCGCCCGGACCAGGCGTGCGAGGAAATCCCTGGTCAGGATGATGTATTTCAGTTCCTTCTCGGGGGTGCCTTCCACGACGAACGAGACCTTTCTTCCCTCGGGGAAGAACGTGTCCGCGGAGTTCACGGCGAGGAAATTCAGATCGAAACTGCCGAAATCGTCCGTGGTGTATTTCCGGCTCTGTTTTTCGGACCGGACGGCGATGTCCTGATGCGCCAGCGGCGTCTTGACGTTCTCCGTGACGTCGCTCAGCATCTTGCGTTCGAGCGAAACGAGGTTTTCCTCGGAACGCTCTTCGTTCTCCCAGTTCAACGCGGGGTTCATGCCGGTGAAGGAGAGGTTCGTGATGTTCCTCGGGATGTCATAGGGCAGGATGCCGAAGGTGCAGATGAAGAGCAGATGCGAGCAGATGGAGACGGGAAGAAGCCCGATGCCGGCGGGGATCTCGTACACTTCGCGCCAGCCCTGATACGGGGTGACGATGGACTTGACGGTGCTGACCTGGTATTTCTTGACTTCCACGGACTCGAGCTTTTCGATCTCCACGTGATAGGAGGAATCGCGAATCGTTTCCGGGGTCAGTTTCAGGTCGTATTTCTCGTTGAGGACGGTCTTGCTGTCTTCCTGGGATACGTTCTCCGTATCGCGGAGATGGTTCGCACAGCCGACAAGGACCAACGACATGATCGCGAGAACCGCCATGAGCGGCAACTGCTTCATTCTCATTTCAAAAAAACTCCTTATGATTTGGGTTGGTTAACTGGAAACCGCCGCCGAAGCGGCGATGAAACAATCCGATGAACCGTGGCAAGGCCGTTCACTGCCTCAACTGCTTGCGATAGCGCTGGGCTTTGTCGTGGCCGGCGTCCGCCGCCTTGTTGATCCATTGCAGCGCAGTCTGGATGTTGGACACGACGCCGTCGCCTTTCTCATACCGGATCCCCAGGTCGAACATGGCATCGGGATCGCCGAGTTCCGCCGCCTGCTTGAGGTAGTCGATCGCCTTGGCCGTATCCTGCGGGATCTCCTTGTATCCGGCTTTGTACAGGTTGGATATCCGGTACAGGACGTCAGGCTGCTTCAGGACGCTTGCCTGCAGGTAAAAGTCCATCATTTCCTTTGCAGTCCCCTTCGTGTCGCCTTCGTCAATGGCTTTCGCCACCTTGCCTGCGGATTCCGGGTCGCCGAGCGCCGCGGCCTTCCGGTACCACTTGATGGCTTCCGAGGAATCGGAGAACCACATGCCGAGTCCGCGCTCATTGATCTCCCCGACCTTCCGCGCGGCGTCCTTATGGCCCGCTTCCGCGGCCGATGTGAAGACTTTCAAGGCATCCTTGTATTTGCGGTCCGCGAAGAGCTTCATGCCTTCCGCATACTGGAGGTCCGCCTTGGACTGTTCCGCCCCGGCTTCCTCCGGTTCGTCGTTTCCGGTTTCCGCAGCCTGCTCGTTTCCGGTTTCGGGGTTCTCCTCCTCGCCGGATTCCCCGGATTCGCCGGTCCCGGTTTCCGCGGCCTGTCCGTTTCCGGTTTCCTCGGGCTCATCCGCCTTTTCGGCAAAGGTGAATTCAACCGTCAGCCTGTCGCCCGGCTTCGAGCTGCGGACGGTACGGGAGATCGTTTCGTCGCCGAAGATGCCTTCCGCGGTAAATTCGCGGAACGTCTCGCATTCGACCTCCTGGCCCGGCTTGCAGGTGGAGTTGTTGAACGTGATGATCGCATCTTCCATATTGGAAACGAACGACACATACGAGGGTTTCGCATTCAGTTCGAGCAGGCACTCGTTCTCCTGTCCGGCGGTGATCGTGAACTGCGGGATCGACATTTCCTCGATCCCCTCGCACTGCACGGAAATGGCGTATTTGCCCGCCGTGATGCTCTGGCTCCACGGGAACTCCCTGATGTTGGGCCAGGTCTGGTCGCCAACGCTGATCGCCAGGCCATTTTCCTTCACATAGTTCATCACGTCCGTGGACGCCAGGAAATAGACCAGGATCGTGCCTTCGACGGGCTTCTCCGGTTCGGGGGGCTGCTGTTCCGACACTTCCGAGATCTCCTCGGGCGGCGTCGGCTCCTGCTCCTGCTGCGTGACCTGGGTCTCGGGCGGATTGTCCACGGGCGGTTGCTCCTCCGTCTGTCCGACAGGATTGACCTCGACGGAAATGTCCGCAAGATAGCAGTCCAGAGTCTGGTCCCGGTCCAGGTTCAGTTCGTAGCTCTGCGCGGTCTTCCCCCTCTTCTCGGCGGAAAGGGTATATTTTCCCTGCGGCATGGCGGGCAGACGCAGCGTCCCCGTATCCGGCACGAGGTAAGTCCCGCGGAGCTGATGGTCGAGATACAGCATGATCTGCGTTTCCGCCTCGGCGTTGATCTGAAGCTCATAGGTGATCCGCTCCAAGTCCACGCTCAGGTTCTGGTTCCGGTTCAGGTCGCAGGACATCTCCGCGGAGTGATAGCCGTCGCCGGAGACTTCCAGCCGGTATTGACCGGCAGGAACGCCGTCCGCGAATGCCACGCCCAGGGAATTTGCCTTGAACGTCTGGATCTCCTCGTCACCCTGTTTCAGGACGACAACCGCATAGGGAACCGTCCTCACCGTAAGGTCCACACGGATCCTCTTCTGGGGCACCTGGAGCTCCATGTCCTTGTTCAGCAGAAGCGTCTGTTCGTACGTCTCCCAGCCGGGCAGTTCGATGCGAATCAGGACCGTTTCGCCAAGCAGGCCTTCGATGACCGCGCTTCCGTCCGTGGAGGCGTTGACGGTCTTTTCTCCGTTTTCGACGCCGGCGATGCTGATCTTCGAATCGGGGCGCGCCTTGATGACGAGCTTTTTCAGGTCGGCGGTCATCGGCACGTCCAGCGTCATGTTGTCCGTCAGCTCGAAATCGCGGGAGATCGGGAGATAATTGTTCCGCGAGATCCTGACCTTGTATGTGCTGGCCGGCAGGCTCGGTATCGTGAGCAGGCCTTCGTGGTCGGAGGAATACATCCTCATCTGGCCGTCCTGCGTGATGAAATGGATCTCCGCATCGGGCGTCGTCCTGATCTGAAGTTCATACAGGCTCTCCCGGACCGGCTCGGGCTCCGCCGTTGCTGTCGTGACGGGGACGGTTCCGGACTCGGGTGCCGGATTCGTCTCCGGCTTGTCGGAGCGACTCTTGCCGAGGAAAAGGAACAGCAGACCGAGAATGCAGCAGGCGCAGAGCAGCACGATGGAAAGGATCAGCCATTTGTTGGGCTTTTTGAGACGCCACAGCAGGAAATGCGCCGTGGAGATGCTGGAACTGAACGTCGTGCTGTTATGGCATTCTCCGGCGATCACCTTCTTGATGAGCTCGCCCGCTTCATAGGCGGTATGCGGCGGGAAGGTCTTGTCCATCATTTCCAGCAGCTCGCCGGCGTTCTGGAAACGGTCCTTGGGATTCTTCGCCAGCATCTTCATTACGATCGCTGCGGACGCCGGGGAGACCTCGGGGTTGACTTTCCGCGGATCGGGGACCGGATCCGAGAACAGCTTGTGAAGGATTTCGATGGTATTGTTGCCGGGATAGGGATGCTGCCCCGTCAGCATTTCATAGAAAGTCGCGCCGAGGCTGTAGATGTCCGCCCTGCCGTCGACGCCCTTCGCGTTTTGGGCCTGCTCCGGCGGAAGGTATGCCGGCGTGCCGATCATCATATTGGTCTTGGTCAGATCATTATCCTTGTCGTCGTTCTTGGCAATGCCCAGGTCGGCGAGTTTGACCTCGCCCTGTTTCGTGAACATGATATTGTCGGGCTTGATGTCGCGGTGGACGACCTTGTGCTCCTCGGCGGCCCGCAAGGCGGAGGCAATGGCCTCGACGATGACGACTGCCTGCTCCTCGGAGAGCTTCTTGTTGGTCGCCAGGCTGTCCCGCAGGCTTCCGCCGTCGATATATTCCATCACGATGTAGGGGAACCCTTCGGAGGGATCCGTCTCGACGTCCATGACGCCGACCACATTGGGGTGGCGGATTTCCGAAGCGAGTTTCGCCTCGCGGATAAAGCGTTCGAAGAATTTCGCATTGTCCTCCATGAGTTCCTTCGGAAGGACTTTGAGGGCACGGTACGTCCCGAGCGTTTTATGCTTGGCCAGATAGACCTCGCCCATCCCGCCTTTCCCGATCCGCTTGACGATGATGTATTTGCCGATCTCGCCGCCCCCCACGAAAATCTTTATCGTGGATGCCGTCACGCCGGGGTGGTCCTGCGATTCGGGGGCAACCATCGTGTGCCCGACCTCGTCGTCATCGGAAGCGGCGGACGGCGTCCCGGACGGGGCAACCATCGTGTGCCCGACCTCGTCGTCATCGGAAGCGGCGGACGGCGTCCCGGACGGGGCAACCATCGTGTGCCCGACCTCGTCGTCATCGGAAGCGGCGGACGGCGCCACAGGGGAAGCAATGGTCATCATGGTCACGGCCGTAGCGTCGATGGAATTGTCTTTCCCCTGGTCAGTCGAAATGAAATTCAACGTCACGTTCCGCCCCGGGAAGAAATCCACCCGGATCATCCGGCTTCCGATCCCGATGATGTCGCCGGACGAAACCTTCTGCCGCCCCTGGATCTTTTTGTGGTTGAGGAATGTCCCGCCCGTGCTTCCGTTATCCCGGATAAACAGGTCGTCGCCATCCTCCACCAGGAATGCATGGCATCCGGAAATCCCCTCCTCATGCACTGCTATGCCGTTGGAATCTTCAGCACCCAAAGAAATCTCATGGTTGATGAATTCAACCGGGAAATCTTCATTTCTCAGGCCATGACATATAATCTGCATATCTCGTCACGTATTCGGTTCAGATTGTTTTGAGAAAAAGATCGAACGGATGCCTCTCAAATATCCGCAGGCACGACCGTTCCGCCGCACGGTGCAGCATCTGAAAGAGAAGACGCCTCGGACATTTTTTCGGCCTGTTTCCAGCACGAAAAAAGCCCGACCCTCTTCACCTAATAAATATAACGATGTGTTGCGAATTGTCAAGCCCTGAAATCACCAATCCTGTCAAAAAAAACGTTTTTTTTGTTCCTTCTCCTCAGAGGCGTATCCGTTCGGTTCTTTTCACAGAAAAAAACAACGCCCCGCCTGAAAGCCGCCGTTCGACTCAATTCTGACGAAATATCCATTCCGCCGGGTGCGCCGGGTGCCGGGACATGCGCCGGACACGGAGGTTTTTCTGTCGTGCCCGGAGAGAAACCATACGGAACATCCTTCTGAAACATCGGACTGCCCCCCGGAACAGGAGATTCCGCTGCCAGTTCAAAACATCGGGGTTCCGGCGACAATTCGGAAATTTTATGAGACCGCCGATCCATTTTTTCAATTCCCTGCCGAACACGGCAATCCGCAGGCGGGCCCGGACTATCGTTATAACAGTGAAATATTTTTTTCGTTTTTTTGTCAGAGGGAGGCTTGATTTTTATGTTTGGCAGTGATAAAGTATAGTCCTGTCGGGATAAGCGCCTTCAATTAGCCTCACACGAAACAGAAAGAGGCAAAAAACAGAACAACTGCAACGATTGGCAACATCAACATAATCCGGCATTTCATGCGGATGGACCCGCTCGCGTGCACCGGGGCATCCGCGGGATGTCAAACCGAAAACAGGAAAAAAAATGAAAAACATCATTCCTCTGATCACTGCCGTTCTATTGGGGCTTGCGGCAATTTTTGCGGTAAGCAAGACGGTAAAGCACAATGAGAAGCCGGACGAGAGGATGCGCAGAGTCCTGATCGTGACCGGCGAAATCATGCCGGGCGAACTGATCCAGGAAAGCCGGATCAGCGTGAAGGCGATCCCGGAGGAAATCGCGCCGAAGAACTGCATTGACGAAAGCAATATGGCGTCTACGTTCAACCAGCGCGCCAAGAGAAAGATCACCAAGGGCGACTACCTTCTCTACACGGACATGGAGCTGGACCAGAGCAAGAGCCATTCGCTGGGCGACGGCCAGTGGGGCGTCCCGGTCACCTTTGCCGACGGCGTCCTGACCAAGATGCTTCAGCCCGGCGACGACATCGCGATCATCGGAACGTTCATCTACCGGGACACCATCCGCACGGAAATGAATGAGGACGCCGAAGCGAAAGTGGTGGAAAAGACGGTCACGGCCGTCATTTATCCCCGTGTCAGCATCCTGGAGATCCAGGGGAGCAGCGTCCTTCTCTCCCTGCCGCCGGAACAGGCCATCGCGATGACGGCGATCCAGCGCAAGGCCAAGCTCTACCCCGTCCTCCGCAAAAAAAAGGACGACAATGCCCTCAGCCGCATGGACGGCGGCATATTCGAGGATTCCGCGCTGGTCGAAATGCTGCAGGGTCTTCCCAAGATCGACATTCCGCTTGTTCCCTCCGAAATCAAACAATAATTCACATAACCACAAAGGTGTGACATGAAAAAAATATTCTTTTTCCTGGCGTTTTTCCTTTCGGTCTGCGCCCTTTTCGCCGAAGATGAAAAAATCAGCATGATCGTCGGAACGACAAAAATCATCCGGGTCCCGTTTGTCATTGAAAGCTACAAGCTCATCCCCAGCAAGACGGACATCATCAAGGTGGAGGAGGCCGCGGAATCGAACATCCGCGTCATGGCGGGTGCGGTCGGCGAGGTCAATCTCCTGGTCTCCGGCGGCGGCATGAGCAACAACTACACCATTACCGTCAAGTCCAACCTCGCCCAGATCCTGCGGATGATCCGCAATGACCTGGACACTTTGACCGAACTGGACATTTCGACGAACGAAGACCGGATCGTGATCCGCGGCACCGTCACGAACCCCGAACACTGGGCTCTCCTGATGAAAGTCCTGCCGAACTACTCGGGCAAATGCGTGAATTTTGCGACGTTCAAGCCCTCGGCCGAAACGGTCCTGAACATGAAAAAGATGCTGACGGATGCCGGATTCATATTCTGCGAAGAAGGGAAAACTCCCGAAGTCGGCGAACTCTCCCTGAAGATCGCATCCGACGCCATTACCCTCTCGGGTGAACTCTACAGTCAGAACGACGTGGAGAAAATCAACCAGATCCTGTCCACGCAGACCTGGCTGGCAGTGAACGGAAAAGCCGATGCCGCCCGCGGACAGATCCGAGGCATCGTCAACCTTTCCGTCGTCGAAACCGTCATGGTGGTCGACATCGTGTACGCGGGCATCCAGGAAGGCAAATCCCGGAAAGAAGGGTCCAACTCCAACATCTTCGGCGGCCTGTCCCTGCAGGGATTCTATGACATGATCGCCGGAAGAGGCGACGGCGCCGCGATCATCAACGGCAACATGGATGCCACGGTCCGCTTCCTGGCCGCCGACAGCTCCACGCGCATGTACGAGGCAGGACACGTGAGCTTCGCCAACAACGATCCGCAAGGCGGTTCGCTCCACACCGGCGGCACCGTTTACGTGAAAGTCAACGGCGTTGAAAACGGAAGCCTCCAGAACATCCAGTACGGCCTCAAGATCAAGGTCACCGGCGGGCTGATTTCCAGAAACACGGCAAAGCTCACGCTGGACCTGACCAACTCCGCCCTCCTGGGCTCCACCGACGACTCCTATACGCTCTCCGAGGACACCACCAAGCAGACCGTGATCTGCGATCTGAATAAGACCATTGTCCTGGCCGGTTCCAAAAAGATCGCTCAGGATACGAGCAATTCCGGACTCCCCGTGCTGAGAAACACGCCCGTGCTGAAATGGTTCGTCTCGGAAGACAGGAACTCAACCACGGAGACCAGGCTTCTGGTTCTCGCCTGCCCCCGTCTCCAGAAATACAATCCCGACACGGAGATCAACATCCCGGTTTCGGACCAGACCGCGACGACTTACCGGGATGCCCAGAAGGACAACAAGGACCGCAAGGAAGAAGAGAAAGAACACAGCGGCTGGCTGAATTGGCTGAACTGGTTTGACTGGTGAGAGCCGAGGCTCGCGCGATGAAGATCAAAATACTTTTCAACAATCGGACTTTCCTGACCAGGGATGTGCCGGACGGGGATTTCTCCCTGCTGATCGGGCGGCATGCCGACTGTGATCTCGTGCTGCCGGGGAACGGCGTTTCCCGGCGACATGCCCGCATTTCGTCCATGAACGGACTGCTCCTGATCGAGGATTTGAACAGTACGGCCGGCACGTTCCTGAACGGAGAACGGATCGAAGGGAAAATGGTGGTCGCGGAAGACGACGTCGTAAAAATCGACGACTACGCGATCTCCCTGGCCTCAGCTGAAAAGAAAAGCGCAGGCGCCGCTCCCGTGCAGCCTTCGCCGCCGCCATCTTCGCCGCCGCCTCCGGTCAGACAGGCGCCGCCTCCGGTCAGACAGGCGCCGCCGGAACAGTCGCAGGATTTCAAAAAGGAATTCGCCAACGCGACCGTCCTGTACGAACCGGAAACCATGACGCTTACCCGTTCCATTCACGAGGACATCCTGGAGAAACTGAACCTGTCCGAGAGCGCCATCAAGGAGATCAACAAGGCGGACATGCGCTCCAAACTGGAGAACTGTCTGGACCGCACGTTGAAGGAACGCCGGCACGAGATTCCCTCGAAGATCCCGATGGACCTGTTCCGGCAGGCCCTGATGGACGAGCTGATCGGATTCGGACCGCTGTCCCCGCTGCTGCGTTCGCCGAAGATTTCCGAAATCATGGTCAACGGTCCGAACGTGGTCTTCGTGGAAAGCGGTGGCAAGCTCTTCGACAGCGGCGTCCGTTTCTTCAACGAACAGCATCTGATCTCCATCATCCAGAGGATCGTGGAGCCGCTCGGGCGCCACGTGGACGACGCAAGCCCCATGGTCGACGCCCGCCTGCCGGACGGATCCCGCGTGAACGCCATCATCCCGCCGCTGGCTCTTCACGGCGCATCGGTGACAGTCCGCAAATTCGCCGACAAAAAACTTACGACGGACGACCTGATCAAGTTCGGCTCCATGACACAGGAAATGGCAATGTTCCTGGAGGAAGCCGTGAAAGCGAGAAAGAATATCCTGGTGGCCGGCGGGACCGGCTCCGGCAAAACGACCTTGCTGAACGTGCTGTCCCAGTTCATCCCGGAAGGCGAACGCGTCATCACCGTGGAGGACTCCGCGGAACTGAAGCTGACGCATCCGAACCTGGTCAACCTCGAGGCGCGCCCGGCGAACATCGAAGGGAAAGGCCGGATCACGATCCGCGACCTGGTGATCAACACGCTCCGCATGCGCCCCGACCGGATTATCGTCGGCGAATGCCGCGGCGCCGAGGCGCTGGACATGCTGCAGGCCATGAACACCGGACACGACGGATCCCTGACCACGGCGCACGCGAACAACCCGCGCGACGCGCTGACCCGCCTCGAAAACATGGTGATGATGGCCGGATTCGAGCTGCCGTCCTCTGCGATCCGCGAACAGATCGCATCCGCCCTGGACCTGATCGTCCAGCAGACCCGAATGGTCGACGGCAGCCGCAAGGTCGTGAAGATCACCGAGGTCACCGGACGCGAAGGCAACCAGATCCTGATGCAGGACATCTTTACGTATGAACAGACCGGACTGGACGAGAAAGGGCGCGTGCAGGGATACCACACCGCCACGGGCAACATCCCGCAGTTCATTGACGAAATGCGAAGAAGCGGGCGCCTGAACCTCGACATGTCCGTGTTCGTCCCGAAAGTTTGAGGCCGCATATGTCTTTCAACTACATTCTGATCTTCGTTTCGACAGGATTGTTCTGTTTCATCCTGATCCGGATGATAACGAAGTACCTGCTGGAAAAGCTGGAGCTGAACTCCAACAAAAAGTACGAGGCGCTGCGCCGCTTCATCGCGCCGGACAAGCTGCTTCTGAGCCGGATCTTCGCCGCGCTGATCATGGGATGCGTCATGTTCATCCTCCAGCTCGCGTTCGGAGTGGAGCAGATGAAGATCGCGATCCCGGTGTCCTGCGGATTCGGTGTCCTCGCCTTCTACGCCGTCTACTGGTATTTCCTGAAGAAAATGCTGAACCGCAAACAGGCGTTTGAAAGCAAGATCCTCGATTTCACGATGGGATTGTCCAACGGCATGCGGTCCGGCCTGGCGCTGGGACAGTCCATCGAATCGGTTGCGAAACGCATCGGCGGCCCGATGCAGGAAGAGCTCGCGACGCTCCTGCGCGAATACCGGCTCGGCATCGACCTGCCGGAGGCGTTCGAACGCATGTACACGCGCATGCCCTGCGAGGATCTGCATCTCCTGGTTACATCGATCACCCTGACGACGAAGTCCGGCGGCAGCCTCGTGGAGGTGCTGGAGGAAATGGTGACGACGATCCGGGCCCGCACGGATTTCCAGGAACGCCTGAAGAACATGACCGCACAGGGCAGGTTCGAGGCGCTCGCCATCTCCTTTGCGCCGGCGGCGGCATTCATTCTGCTGTACTTCATCGACCCCGAACTGATGAAACCCCTGGTCACCACGACCTGGGGCTGGCTGGCCGTCGGCGTCGCCACGCTCCTGGTCCTGACCGGGTATTACATCCTTGTGAAAATCACCACGATCGAGGTGTGAACATGCCGCAAAACAACCTGCTGATGTACGTGATCGTCTTTTCGGTCGTCTTCATACCGTACCTGTTTCTGGCATTCTTCCTCAACAAGCCGGAAAAACGCGCAATCGACTTCAAGCTCTGCAACATCCCGCCGCTGTTCAGGATGACCTGGGGGCTCGTCTCCTACTTCACGGAATCGGTCGGCGCTTTTTCCGAAGATCTTCAGCCGGTCCGCAAGCAGAAGTTGCAGAACGCCCTGATCGTCGCCAACATCAAGATGGACACCACCATCATATTCGCGGCGGAAATCCTGTTCTGCCTGATCTGCTCCGTCGCGGGAGCGCTCATCTCCATGATGATCACGACGAACGGCATCGCACTGCTTATCGTGGCGCTCGTTTTCGGCTTTGTCGGGTTCATCATGCCGTCAACGGCCATCGTGAGCTCGGCGGACAAGCGGCAGAACCAGATCATGAAATCCCTGCCGTTCGCAATCGACCTGATCGGATCCGCGATGCGGTCCGGCATTGATTTTACGGCGGCCGTCCGTTATTACGTCTCGACCGAGACCGCGGACAACCCCCTCGCCCTGGAATTCGGGATCCTGCTGCGGCAGCTGGAACTTGGCAAGACCCGCATCGAGGCTCTGGAGGACATGAGCAAGCGTGTGCAGCACGATGCCTTCGGGGCCTTCACCTCCGCCGTGATCCACGGCATGGAGGTCGGCGCATCCATCGTCGAAACCATGAAAATCCAGGCGGAGGAAATGCGGCGCGTCCGGTTCAACGCCGCGGAGCGCAAAGCTGCGCGGGCCGTTTCCGCCATGATCTTTCCGATTGCGGTCTTCATCATGCCCGCAATGTTCATCATCATCGGTACGCCGGTTCTGTTGAAAGTCTTCAGCAGCGGCCTTGGAGGACTCTTTCAATGACGCAATTACGCATCAGCTTTACCGCGGGAGAAAACCAGGGGGAGAGCTATTCTCTTCTTCCGGAACAGGTCGTCTCCGTCGGTCGCTCTCATTCCAATACAATCCGGTTGTCCGCTCCCGACGTCTCGGCAAAACACCTCATCATAAGAATGGACAAGGGCGGAAATGCTTCCGTGGAAGTCCTCAGCTCCAGAACGACCGTCATCAACGGAAAGAACGCCTCGATCGGAGACATGCTGAAGCTCCTTCCCGGCAGCATGGTCCAGATGGGCAGCAACACCTCGTTCATCATCGAATCCGAAGGCGGCGGGGACATGAAGACGATCATCCCCTCGGACGACAATGAAAAGACCGCGCTTCCGACGCCCGGATGGAACAACGACTCCGACTCGGAGAAAACGACCATGCGGAGCAGCGCCGACACCGCGACCGTCGGGAAGGCAGTCCCGCCCCCCGCCGACAACAAAACCATCGGGAAGTCGATCGTCAACACCATCCTGCAGTTCGGAAACAAAAGAGAGCCGGAGAATGTTTCGTCGGAGGAAACGATTGCATTCCAGACCCGCGTCGCGTCCGACGATGAAATGGACAAGATCAAAAAGTCCATCCGCTCCAAACAACGCAAAAAGGTCATCCTGATCGCCCTTCCGCTCTTCCTGTTCTTCTCCGTCGCGGTCTTCCTGTACTTTTACCTGAAGCCCTCCGCGGAGGAATTCGTGACCTGGCCGACCGATTCCTCGGGAAAATTCCTCAACGGATACCGGCAGATCGCCCCGTATCTGGCCCTGGCATATCCCAATGTGCCGGGGTGCGCTTTGACCGGAGACGATTCCGGCGTCGAGATCAACACCAGGATCGGAAAGCTCCGTGACGTCCGTCTTCACATCCTGGGGAAGACCGTCAAGGATCCTGCCACGCTGGAACAGGACCACCAGGACGCGTTCGAAAAATGGATGGATGCCTTGCAGGAACAGGAAGTGACGCTGACGTTCGGCGGCGACAGGACAACGACATTCCTGAACACCTCCAAGGGGGCCGGGGTGCCCATGACGTCCATCTCCTATACCAGACGCGTGGGAAACGACGATTTCTGGGGATATCTGTTCTTCCTTCGCAACGAAGACAACATCAGCACCGTCATGATCGAGGTCGAACTCGGCGACCAGTGGCGCGCGGAGCCCTTCATGCACGTCCAGACCCCAGGAATGATCATCTACGCCTACCAGAAAACCGAAGAGCATTGGGAAGGCACATCCTCCTACCGCAGGGAAACGACGGTCGCGGAAGACATCAAGGAAGCATTCAACTTCATGGAACGCAAAGCGCCCGTCTACTGGGGGCGGATCTATTATCTCCTTCGCAGCGCGCTGATCAAGTCCGCCAAGTCGGAAACCCCGGACCAGGAACAGATCACGGACGCATTGAACATGCTGGTCCGCCTGCGCCGACTCCAGACGACATGGTACAATACGCAGCGCCTGGCCTGGCAGTACGCATTCCGGAACGAAGACAAGTCGACCATGAATTCCATTCAGGCGATGGGGGAATCCGTCTTCTCCTCTGAATTCCAGTATTCCGATTTCAGATATGACCTCATCAAGCGCAAGGATTGGAAATGAGCTTCCTTAAACAATCACCTTTGATCATTCAGCTTGAGTTCAACGGCAAGACCATCTGCGAGATCAGTTCGAATGACCTGAAATCCGAGATCGTCATCGGCCGGAGCGGGCAGTGCGCCTGGCAGATCCCTCCGGAAGACCGCAGCGCCAGCAGCGTCCATGCTCGGCTTTTCCGCAACGGAAAGAAGATCATGATCGAAGACGTGAAGAGCCGCAACGGCATCTATTTCATGGGCGCCAAGATACAGAAGAGGAAAATCGCGGCGGGCGACGTCTACGGCATCGGCGACTGCAAGCTCATCGTCGAGCATGACCTCAGAAGCCAGAACATTAAGACATCGCAGGAAAAATACCACAAGCTGGAGCAGCTGACGGGGCAGGACCGCGGAAAGATCTACGTCCTGAAGGACGACTACATCAAGATCGGCGCGGCGCCGGAATGCTTCATCGTCCTGAACGACAGCCTGGTCTCCAAGCTGCATGCGGTCCTGGAGAACCACCCCGACGACACATGCTGGGTCAAGGACATGGGCAGCCGGAACGGGACGAAAGTCAACGGAACGCCGCTGAACGAGGAAAATGCCCAGACCGGCCGCATGCTGAAGGACGGCGACGTCATTTCCATCGCCTATATGGATTTCCGGTTCTGGGACAAGACGGTCGTGCATATCCGTTCGCATCTCTTCCTGAAGATCGGCGTGGTCGCTGCGACGCTGGCCATCGTGCTGGGCGGCTATTTCGCATTCCAGGTGATTTCGCCTTCCGCAAAAAGCATCCGCCTCGCTGCGGAGAGACGGGCGGCGACCGGGGATTTCGAGGCCGCAAAGGAACTTCTCGTGACCGCCACGACGGCGCGCGGCGCCGATTCGGACGCGCAGCAGAGGCTCGACCTGGTCCGCAAACTCGACATCTGGCAGGAGACCTCCGAAACGTGGACCACAATCCAGAGTCTTCTGTCCGGGACTCCCGGCCTGGGAGACCTTTACAAAGCAAATGACCTTTTCGGCCAGATCACCTCGGCCGACCGGGAACGCTGGCAGTGGAATATCTCCACGGCTTCGGTGGAAATGAAAAAGGCGCAGGAAACCCACGCGCTGCTGTCCACGCTCCTCGGCATCGAGGACCGCATCAACCACGCCGACGAAGACATCGCATACATCCGCGAGAACCGCGCCAAACTGAAGGACGCCCTGGAAACCTGCCGGAAGAACCCGCAGCCGTACCAGACGGCGATCCAGCAGGAAGCCGCGGACCTGCTGAGCGAAATGGAATTCCAGATTTCGGAGAACGAGGAGATCCAGTCCGTCATTTCCGGATGTACCGGTGCGGACAAGCTCGGCGAGACGATCGCCAGCCTGGAAAAAGTCCGGAGCAGGTCCACCGACCGGATCGAACAGCGCAGGAAAAACGGGAAAGCCTATGCCCAGTGCGCGGACACCCTGTGCAAAAAGCTGCTGGCCGTCCTGAGCCAACTTCAGGCGAGCCGGATCATGCTGGATGAAAACTGCCTCGCCGCGGCCCAGTTCGAATTCAAGAAAGTGCAGGACGATCTCCATCTTCCGTCCGCGGAAGACTGCATCCTCGCGCCGAACCTTTCCATCTGCCGACTGGAGATCGAACAGGACAACCAGCGCCTGAAGCAGATCGCCATCCAGCTGCTGAATTTCAGGACATTCTTCCAGGACAACAAATTCGCACCGGGGCAGAAATCCCCGCTGTTCGCCGTGCTTTTCGACCAGGACCTCTGGGATTCGAAGATCCTGACCTGCGACTGCCTGAAGCTGGCGCAGCCCACCTACACGGAAAAGACCGCCCGCAGCGAATACGACAGGGTGCTCGGCGTGTATGCGTTCTGGGAATACCTGCGGTCCCTCGGCGGAGACTTCGACACGACGGTGTTCGAAGACCGGTTCAAGCCGGATGTCTTCCGCGCCAAGGAGATCTTCAACCACCTGGAGACTTTCCTGTCCTTCTGCGACCCGATGGAAAGATCGCCCCTCCGCAAGGTCATGAGGCGCCTCGTCGCGGAAAATGGCGGCAAGAGCGTTCTCTCGGACCATATCGCCGTGGCGAAGTCGATCCTCGCGAAACGCGATGCGCTGATCGACCGGATGTACGAATGCTATCAGCTGAATTCCAATTTCCGCGACGGGATCATCGCCGGCGGCGTCGCGCTGTGCCTGGCGCCCGAAAACTGGACGGGGTTCAAGCCGGAAAACCTCGCGAAAGAGATCGGCGACTCGTTGAAGAAACTGCGCACGAAACTGGCGTCGATCAACGAACAGAACATGGACACGACGCCGGAAAAGCATCTGGAGAACGAAAAGAAGATCCTGCTGCTCGGGATCCCCGGCGACGCCTTCCTGAAACAGCCGTGGGCGGACCGTGTCTCCGGCAACAGCAGCGGAGCATCGCCGGCTTCCGGGTCGTCTTCTTCGTCCGGAAAAGGGAAGAAAGACGACGAGGAGGAGGATGAGGACTGATGATGCGGCGTTTCTGCGGAAAACCGGGCAAGGAGAACGGCTCCATGGTCCTGGAATATGTCCTGATGCTTTCCGTCGGGGTCGTCTTCCTGTATTGCGCGCTTCAGATCTTCGAGCCGGGCAGAGGTTTTACCGAGGAAATCGGGAAGCCCATGGTCGCATATTTTCAACGGGTCCTGGTCGGGATCTCCCTGCCGGTGCCATAACAGAGTCTTTTCAATTCGGAACAGAGAAACACACAAGCCATCAAGGCTGATAACCTAAAAAACCACCCTCAACAAAGGAGAAAAAAATGAAATCTCTGCACTTCAATCGGGCAAAGAAGTCTCTTTGCGGTCGTACGCTCCGCCGCCTTCTCGGAGAAGAGAAGGGCGCCGTGGCAATGGAATACATCGTGATCGCGCTTCTGGTCGCGGCGGCCGTCGTCGGCCTCGTCATGGTGTTCAGCGGCAATCTCCGCAACATGTTCGCCAAGACGAACGACACCCTGACCACGAACAAAGTCAGCGAAGTGAAGGAAGTTGCCGACTCCCTCGGCGCGGAAAAGGAAAAGCTCAAAGCCCAGAACGACATCGCGATCCAGGCCGGCGACGGTCTCGGCGGCGATTTCTCCGCCGATCACCAGAGAGCCGGCGGAAGCGGCGGCGGCAATTAACAACATCCGGAAATCCCGTTCATGATCCAGATCTACACCCTCTGCATCGCGATGCCGATCCTGGCGATCCTCTGCTGGACCGACTGCAAGTACCGGCGTCTTCCGAACCTGTATACGCTCGGGCTGGCCTTAATCGGGCTGGCCTGGAGGCTTGTGTTCGGCGGGCTGGGGGGGCTCGTGGACGGGATTCTCGGGGGGTGTGTCTGCGCCCTTTTTCTGCTGATCCCTTTCCTTATGAAAGGCGCCGGCGGCGGCGACCTGAAAATGATTGCGGCCGCCGGCATTTTCACCGGTCTGCGCTACTGCTGGGCGGAAATGCTGTTCGTCTCGCTGACCGGTCTGGCCCTGGGCCTGGGGATGCTGGTCTTCGGACGGGTGAGGTCATCCCGGCTGAAGCACTGGCTCCGTACGCTTTTCGACTGGCGGTACGACCGCAAACAAGGTGCGGAGAACCTGCCGGACAAAAGCGATGAAAAAGAACGTGTTCCATTCGGCGTGGCAATCGCGCTGGGGACGATCCTTGCACTGATCTATGCATATTACGTGGAGAAACCGGCATGACTCTCAAGGAAGAACACGGCTCTATTCTGCTGGAAGCGGTTCTGGTGCTTCCGATCTTCGTCCTGATCGTTTTCTTTGTGATACAAATGACATTTGTCTGGACTGCAAAACAGATGACATATTATGCCGCCTACTGCGGCGCCCGGGCCGCGCTTGTCTACAATCCGAGCGATTACAAGGCGGAACAACAGGATGACGGAAGCTGGAAAACCAACGGGTTCGTCCGCGAGGGCGTGGTGCACGAGGCGGCATGCACCGTGCTGTCCTGGATCAGCTGGTCCCTCGCGGGGCAGGACATCGGCGGGCTCGGGATCGCCCACATGGCGAACGACCTGCTCAATTTCAGGATCGGCCTGTACGGAGTCCCGCTTTCATCCAATATCCACAACCAGGTTTCCGTGGAAGTCTGCGAATTCGAAAAGATCGAAGACGCAGACGCAAAGACGTCCGGCAAGCAGGAGCAGGCGTCCGTCGAGGAGCAATTCCCCGCGGTAACGGTCCGCGTCCGGTTCCGGTGCCCGCTGTTCATCCCGCTTGGCGGGATGGTGGTCGCATATTTCTACGGGGCGCGGGACTCGGTCCCGGAAGAAATGAGCTCCTGGCTCACGCGGGACGCCGTCGGGGTCAGCGGCTTTACCGGGGCGCACGGCGACATCGTCCACGCGAATCTCGCCGCCCGCGGCAACTACACGAAATCGGGAAACATAAGCTATTACAGCATGGTGCTGGAGGAAAGCTGCACCATGGCGAAACCGTATAAAACCGACACGTATCCCCTGATACCTCAGTGAAAACCGGACCATGACACGGATGCCAGACTGAAATGAAGAACAGACTTGCCCAATACTTCGGAAACCGCCTTTCCGCCCTTCGCCGCGACGAGGGGTTCGTGGTCATGTCCACTTTGGCGATTTTCCTCTTCATCTTCATCCTCTGCGCTTTCGTCTATGCCGTGGGCGAGACCATCCACCAGCGCATCAAGATCCAGAACGCATGCGATGCCGCTGCCTATTCCGCCGCGGTCGTCCAGGCGGACGGCCTGAGCCGCATGGCGGTCGTGAACCGCGCCATGTCGTGGAGCTACGTCCAGATGACCAACCGCCAGATGGACTATATCACCTACCGCTGGCTGAAGTTGACGTGCAAGCATTTCCAGGAAGACAAGGACAATGCGGAAAAATACAACGCGAATCTTGTTCTGGCTGCGGATAAGGAGCTCGGCTACTGGGCGCTTCTGGAAGCCGCCGTATCCGGAGCTATCTCCATCATCTTCGACCTGGATTGTTCCGGCAGAAACGGCACCAGCAAGAAAATCGTGCATGTCGCACACGGCGAGGAAGGGCACGGCTGGTGGTGCGGACTGGATGTCGAAGACCGCAAGGGGCATGTCATCCGCCTCAACCATCCGAAAAATGAAAAATTCGTGAATGCCGTCGTGACATCCGCCCTTGAAACCGTTACCGACATGCTGACCACCCATGAAAACATTCAAAAGGTCGTATCCCTCTTCGGTTTCATTGACAGCGACGATTCCCCCGACGGATGGGGAGAACGTCTCGGCAAGCTGATCGACTATGACAAATTCAACATCAACAATCTCAACAATGCGTTGCCCCGGATCAACAACCAGATGACGGCATCCATGCGGATGACAGCCGAAAGCATTCTGAAATCCATGCTTGTGGATTCCCGTCTGGATGTGTCGGATGCGCTGAAGGATTATTACATCAGCATCCATATCCCGGAAGGCGTGGATCCGTATCAGGACGTTGAACAGAGAAGCGCCGCCCCAAAATCCTTCTTCTCGCCGCTGCACAATACGGAAGCCGAGGAAATGCTCTTCCTGAACATGGCGACGGCAAAATCCGCATCCAAATCCCTGCCGGACCATTTCCCGATCCTCGGACCCGACGGCCTGGCCTGCGGCCTGGACCAGTGGTTTATCCGGGGAAAAGGGCTCTACAGTGACGGGGAGGATCATTCCTGCGACTCCCATCCGCTGAGCGTTTCGTTTGCCGAATCCCCCGATTTCCATCAGGCGACCATGATTCGAGATGAAGGCATGCTCGGAATCCAGCGCATTTACAAAGACAGCAACCTGAACGAAAACGGCGCAGGATTCCTGGCAACGGAACGCATGAAGCAGGTCGGGGTGCATCCCGCCCAGTATATCCGGCATTCAAGCAATTTCAGTGCGCTGCCGCAGTGCTGCAAGGATGCGTGTGAACGCTTCCACAATGGATCCACCAATGAATACTGGATCGCCGAGCACCCGGTCTATGCAAAAGTCCCGGACGAAAAGAAGGCGGTCTGGCGCGGCAATCACCTGATCGATTTCCTGAACATCACCAACAACCTGACGAATGTCGCCAAGGGATTCCTTTCCAACAACTCGGTCAGCATAAACGACAACATGTCCCAAAAAGGCGCGGTGGAAGACCGATTGAAGGAAATCCACGACAGCCAGCTTCCCCCGGGATCAAATGATCCTTACACAAGTCCGCTTGACAAGGAAAAGGACAAGGGGACGACCGGCTTTTTCAAAGATGAAGGCAACCAGGAAAAAATGAATGCGGGCGGAGCGGACCCGAGCCTCGTGGAGAGCGGCGTGGGAAAGATCGCGAACGCCATCTCGAACGTATTGGGCAATATGCTCGGGAATTTCCTGGACATCCATCCGTCCTGCGAAAACGAACCGAAACTGGATTATGCAAAGTATCCGATGTGCGAAACGATCAAGGATCCGACAAGCGCCCTGTACTCGGAATACCGCTGGGGTTCCGGCAAATGGATCTGCGCGACCAAAGGCCTCACCTACCTGCTCTGCCTGGCATTCGATCATCCGTATATCTACTGCGATTATCCCTCGGGTGAACTGGAGATAGATTTTGGGCTCGTCTCCTTTGACATAGACGTCGACGGCTATCTGCATCTGGGGTGGCCGAAGTGGTTCTGCGGGAATGAACCTTCCGGATTCCACGTGATCCCCCCGCTGATCCCGCGGAGCATTTCCGGCAGACACGGGTACATGAAAAACAACATGACCGACCTGCTGACCGGCGGATTCATACGTCCGATGAAGCCTTTGTGGGGCAACGAGAAAGACCGTACTTTCTCGCGGCAGGAATATGAATGCTGCGCGATGTTCTTCGACGGCATCACGGATTGCGCTGTTCCGATCATGGGACTCGTGACGTGGCCCGGACTGATTCGCGGCCACGCCCGCATTTACGGAGACGACAAGGAAATATACAACAACCGGTATGTCGGCGCGAAATGCAAGCCCTGGGTGCTGAACGAACGGTTCTTCGCCGGCGACGGCACGATCGTGATCGGCGCAGCCATGAAGCATACCAACCCGCTGGTGCAGCTCATGAACTTCTGGAACAGCAACGCCGGGACCCAGGCCGACGCGGACACGACCGTCCTTTCCGCATTCAACATCCCGCAGGGCAACTACATGTGGACCATGTCCGCCGCGCGCGCCGGCGTCCGTCACACCCGCCGAAACGGAGAGTTCGATCAGGAACGCCAGTATCAGATCACCTATGATTCCACAAGCGATCCCGAGAACCTTCTTTACGGATCCTCCTACGTTTTCAGTCAGAAGGACGATTCCGGCGACAAGGGCAGCTGGGTGCATCCCGTCACCTGGGGCGGGACCCACGACGACAACCCGAACTCGTTGTCCAGATATTACAATCCGTCCAAAAAGCAGACGGAAGTTCCGATCTGGAACGGCTGCCCGTGCGGACGCAACGCCATCCAGTTCCGGAATCTCTGGAACCTTTGCGAAACCGACTGGGACGCGACCCTGATCCCGCTGCGGTATGCCGGCCAGAAGGCGGTCCTGTATACGGGCGGGGATTCCAGCGACGAGAAGGGAAAAGGGCAGCCGTTCAATGAACTGTCTTATTCGGAACGGAGCGAGTTTGCCGGAAACGCCGACAACAACAATAAGGTCGGCAAAGGCGAAAACTGGGTCTGGTCATCCCCGTCGCTCACCGACAATCCGTTCGTCATGAACGGCTGGAAACCGGCAAAGACTTCCTTCTTCGCGGATCTGGCATATGAAAATCTTCCCGGTCCGCTCACGACCCTTTATTCCACCTTGAAAAAGGACGGACTGAACCTGAACAGCAATGTTCCGACGGGGAAGAAGGAACAGACGATCGACGTATTCACCATTCTCAAGGACCGCATCTTATGAAAAAGGCGCCAACCATAATCCGCGAGCTGAAATCCGAACGGGGATCGGTCCTGCTGGAGTTCTGCCTGATGATCCCGATCTGGCTCCTTATGTTCGGCGGGACGTTCATGCTGTTCGACATCTCCATGGCAAAATTTCATCTGCAGGAGGCCAACCGCAATCTGACGTGGATGCAGGACGACCGGTACGACAGCAAGGGACTGATCAACAAGGCCCTGTATGACCGCATCGTCCTCTTTTATGAAACCCGGAACGCTCTTGAGAAGGGGCTGTCGAAAGAAGCGATGTGGAGTTACGGCGAGTCCTATCAGACCTATTCTTCGGACAAGGACGGGAAAAAGAAGGGAAGCCCGCAGTTCTGGGGGAGCGCAATCGGCGATTTCAAAGAAAACGGAGTGAAACTGGAAGTCAACAGCGGTGCATGGGAAGCATTTTCGAATCTGACCGGCGGACTGCTTGACGGCAAGCTGGAGAATGATTTCATGAGTCTTCGCACCGGCAATATGGAGTTGAAAATGGACAGGGTCTCGGCCGTATATCTCGGAGCCGTCGGTTTGTCGAGTGTCCTTTTCCCTGCGGAAGAAGGAGACGGGATCGCGCCTCTTTACCAGACATCCCTGTCTTTCACCAGGGCTCGGGAAAAGACCAAAAAGGGCGAGACCAGGAAAGATGTGAACGGGGAGATGCTCCTGATGCGCAGAAAGAACGTCAACAGCGACCGGGATCAAATAAAGAATGTCCTGGATCTTTTCAAAGACAATTCAATTAACCGTGCGTGGCCATCCGACGGGACTTGGGGCGACATAGAGTTGGTATTCGGATTAAAATGAAAACAACAAAAAATGCATTTCTTCTGTTCGTGTTCCTGCTGTTCGCGTTTCCGCAGACGATTCTTGCCGACGGCGATTTTCTGGATGCGGGGGATTCCGGCGAATCCTCCAGTTCCGGGTTCCTGTCCGGCGATTCCGTTGCCGACGCAGGTTCGATGGGCAACGGCTTTTTCGCCAGCGGAGACCTGGTTTCCTTCGGCGACTCCATTGGCGACAAGGTGGGTGACATGATAGGGGACGCGGTGGGGGATATGGTGAGCTCCATAACGGAGGAAACGATGAGCAGCATGGGCTTGGCAGGCAACCTTCTCGGCGGCGTGGCGGGCAACATGGCGGGCAAACTGGCAGGCGATAAAATAGGCGACATGGTGGGTGACTATCTGAGCGATGCGTTTTCCTCGATTGCCGGGATAGATGAGATTCAGAACAAGATAAACGGCGTGTCGTCATCGGCGAAATTCGCTTTGGTCGGGCCGAACATCCCGCATTTCCGTATTCTGTGGATGTTCAGCGGGGAATCCGCGATTGATGAGATCAAGGCTTTGTTCAGCGGGGATTATTCCAACATAAAGGACGGCATCAGGGACCTGAAAGACATGTTTTGACAAGAGCGTTTGAGCAGCCTGCCGTCCGGAGAAAAGGGGCACATTCCCGGGAACGGGAACTGCCGTACGGGCGGTTTTCAACGGCAGATCCTTCCAGACCGCCTGTCTGTTCTGGCGCATCGCATTCAACATAAAACATTATTCAAGGAATTTTTTAACATCCATGAAAAAAACCTTTTTTCTTCTGATCCTGTTCACGGCGATCGCGTCGATTGCCGCCGACCCGTTTGAACTTCCCAGGAATACCACGGTCATCAACCGGGATGACAGCGGCAAGACCTGGGCGTTCAACGGAGTGCTGGACGCGACATTGCCCGCGACCAAAAAGCTCCTGAAGGAATCCATCCTGAAAAAAGGATTCCGGTTCCAGCATGAGATCCCGGTCGATGAAAAAGGGGAAAAACAGGTGCTCCTCTCATTCATCAAGGGCAAAGAAACCCTGATCGTCATGATCTGGAGCGAGGATGGGAAAAAAACATACTTTTCTTACGGAATGGCAAAATGAATCAGACAGAGCAATTCAACTGGATGGAAACGGTGTTTTTCTCGGATCCGGGCCTTGTCCGGCGGGAAAACGAGGATTCCTGCGCCGTGATCGGCGAGGAAGGCTGTTATCTCGTGTCCGACGGCATGGGCGGCGGCAGCGACGGAGAAATCGCCAGCCAGATCGTCGTCGAGACCATTTCCGATTCCATCGCCGATACCGCCTCGGATTCGCCCGGCAGCCGCAAATACGCGGTCCAGCAGGCGGTCCACCGGGCGAACCGGATGATCCGCGAGTATTCCCAGGCGCACAATTACGCCCAGATGGGGGCGACGCTGGTCCTCCTGCTGCTCGACACATGGCATCCCGGCAAGGCCCTGCTGTGCCACGTCGGGGACAGCCGGATCTACCGGTTCCGCAACGGGACACTTCAGCAGCTGACCCGCGACCACACCGTCGGCGCGGAACTCGCGTTGTCGCTTGCCCAGAAAGGCTCCAAGCAGGACGGAGCGATCATGATGGACCACACCAATTCCCCGTTCTCCCATGTTCTGACGCGTTCCATCGGGGTTTCCGAAAACGTCCTGCCCGAATGGGACGAAACGACGATTGAGCCCGGCGATCTCCTGATGCTGTGCAGCGACGGCGTGACGACGATGCTGAAAGACGAGGAGATCCAGCAGATCTTTCTGGAAAACGCCTCGACGGAAGGAAAGATGTCAACTCTGTCCAAGCGAGTCCTGTCGGCCGGAGCCCGGGACAATTTCACCATGATCCTCTGCCAGTCCGCTTCTTCTCTGCCATCTCCGAAGACCCCGACGGAGGAGGAAATTCAGGAAAACAGGTATCTGCTCAAAATAGCGGAAGAAAGGAAAGACAATGCTTAACCGGATCCATTTTCTTCGAACTGCGGCAATCGTGTCGCTGATCAGTTTCGTCCCGGTCCCGGGATTCGCCGCCGACGAGAAGGAGGCGGATTCGCTCTGGGGCTATGCCGACCCAACTGCGGACGTATGCGTATACATCAATACGAAGCAGGCCGAAAATGCTATGGAAAAGGGGATTTGGGAAAGGATCCAGAAGGACAAGAACGAGGCCATAGCAAAAAAGTCCAAGGGTCAGCTTTTCAGCACGAAAGACCGCGATATGGAGCTGATGTGCAATGTCCGTATCACTTCTGTGGACCCGTTCTGCGGTTCTGTGAACGGAGTCGCGAACATCTCGGGGAATCTGCAGGGCGATATTGACAACCTGATGGAAATGATGAAGGGCAACGACAGCGTCTCCTCGCAGATGACCAAACAGAACGATTTGGATTTTTATTCCCTGGCCTTGGGGGGCTTGGAAGGCATCTCCGGAGTCGACTGCATGTTTGTCCCGGTCAAGCCCGATCAGGTCCAGTTCCGCATCAACATCAACTCCCCGGATGCCGTGCAGAAGCAGGTGCTGAGCAGATCTTCGGAACCGTCCCCCGCCATCAAGAAGCTGAGTGGCCGGGATCTCTCTTTTGCCTGCATCATTGACCCGGAAAAGATAGCCGGATTCAGCTTCCCGGAGCGTGCAGGCAGGTTCGCCGAGTTCCTGAAACAGACGGATGAGATCGCCCTTTCCGTTTATGTGGCAGGAACGGAAATGATCCTTTCCGGCGCATTTTCCTTCAAGACGGAATCTTCCGCCGCGGATTTCCAGACGGTGATAAAGCCTTTTTTGTCGGAGGCGAAGGAGATATCCGGAGCCGAAACGCCTCCCGGTGTTGCCGCGACCGGAAAAGACGTTGAAGTCAAGATCCCGATCAGCATTTCCGATGCCTGGGATCTGATCTCACACATCACAGAGACGGCTGAGAATGTCGAATTTGACGAAACCGTCAACGAAGACGGAACGCCATCCGCTTCGCCGGAAACGGGATCGGACCAATAACGAATCTTTTCTCTTCCGGGACACGAATCAAAAAACAGATGAGGTAAAACGTGGAAAACGAAAATTCATTTCTCGTTCTTTTTCTTACTCCCGTCAAAGAATACCTGGAGGACGACGAGGTTTCCGAAATCCTGATCAACGGGCCTGAAAGCATCTACATCGAAAAACACGGCAAGCTCCAGAAAACGCCCGCGCGCTTCCTCAGCGAGCCCGCGCTGAAGGCCGCCGCCACAAACATCGCGAAGTCGGTCGGCCGTCTCCTGAACGACGACAACCCCAGGCTCGACGCCCGCCTGCCCGACGGCAGCCGTGTCCACGCAGTGATCCCGCCCCTCACGAACTGCGGAACGGTGATCGCGATCCGCAAGTTCAAACGGGATACGCTTTCCATCGACAAGATGCTGTCGTTCGGAAGCATCTCCGACGATGCGGTCCTGCTGATCAAGGCCCTCGTGGCGCTCCATAAGAACGTGATCGTCTCCGGGGCGACGTCCTCCGGCAAAACGTCCGTCCTCAACGCGCTGAGCAGCTTCATCAACAACGACGAACGCGTTCTGGTCATCGAGGACGCCCGCGAACTCCAGCTTCAGCAGGAGCATGTCGTGAGCTTCGAGACACGCAAACCCGACAAAAACGGAAATGGCGAAGTCACGATCCGGGACCTGATCATCTCCTCCCTGCGTCTGCGCCCCGACCGCCTGGTGATCGGCGAAATCCGTGGCGGCGAGGCCCTGGACCTGCTTCAGGCCCTCAACACCGGCCATGCCGGTTCCATGTCCACGATCCACGCAAACACCCCCCTCGACTGCCTGTTCCGCCTGGAAACATGCGCGCTCCTGAGCGGCATCGAGATACCCCTGATGGCTTTGCGCGCGCAGGTCGCATCCGCGATCGACGCGGTCGTCCATACGGCGCGCCTCTCCGACGGCTCGAGAAAAGTCATTGCGATCTCCGAAGTCCTCCCCCTGAAAGACGGGGAGTACCAGACCCGCGATCTGCTGGTCTGGCAGACGGACCGCATCGGCCCGGACGGAAAGGTCGAAGGACGTTTCGTCCTGAAGAACAAACCGTCATTTTTTGAACAGGCGGCGATCTCGAATCTGCCGCTGCCCAAATACGAATAGGAGTCTTTTCCATGAAAACACAAATCAAAATCCTCGCCGCAGTCCTGACTGCATCCGTCCTGTCCGCGTGTTCTGACCTCGCCACGTTCGATTACGACACGGCAGTCAGCCCCATGGCGGAATTCCATGAGGTCGCTCCGAAGAAGACGGTCGCTGTCGTGCCGTTCCTGGATTACCGCGGAACGAAATACTATGACGCGACGCAGACGAAACAGGCCGAAGCGCATCCGGCAGGAGACCATGGATCCCTTCTCCTCGGATTCATCCCGCTCATGCCCGCCGGTTTTGTCGAAAAGGAACAGCCGGAAAACAGCACCGGATTCGTAACCCTCGAAAAGTTCGAATTCGATCTCCAGAACGATCTCACGGACGCGGCGTATCAGAGCCTGAAGCAGTCCGGCCTCTTCACGAGCGTCGTCAAGGCCGATGCCGCGGAACAGGCCGACACGGATTACATCTGGCGCGGGAAAGTCACCAACACGTACTACGGCGGCAACATGTATTCCTACTTCGTGACCTACCTCGTTTCCCCGGTCTTCTGGGTGCTGGGAGCGCCTTACGGAACGTCGCAGAACCAGCTTTGGATCAAATACGAGCTGATCGACCGCAAGACGGGAGACGTCCTCTGGACCTACGATTACCGCGGACACGATTACATCACCCACTGGATCTATGCCAGAATCGGAAAGGATGTCAGCATGTATCCGGAACTGATGCGGCAGGGCATGAACTGCGCGCTCTGGGAACTCTCGCAGAAACTCCCGGTCCTGGACAAATAAGCAATCAAGCCTGACATATCAGAAAAAGGGGGGACGCATCGGCTTTTCCCTGCAAGGCGGACCGAAGATGAGCGGAACCGCGTCCATGCAGCAATAATGCCGTAGCGTTCCGGCGTGATCGAAACACAAAAGGGCGGACCGTTCCGATATCCGGCGGTCCGCCCGTTCTTTAACAACCAGTCCGGATCACTTGTAGGGGAAGATCGTCTGAATCTTTCCGTCGGCGTCATACTTGAGCTCGGTGAACTTCACGTTGCGTCTGTGGTTGATGCCGTTCGAGAGCTCGCAGTCGTGGTAGAAGAGATACCATTTGCCGTGATACTCCAGGATGGAGTGGTGCGTGGTCCAGCCGAGCACGGGCTCCAGGATGCGCCCCTGGTAGGTGTAGGGCCCGTAGGGGTTGTCCGCCACGGCATAGACGATGTAATGGGTCGTGCCCGTGGAATAGGTGAAATAGTATTTCCCGTTGTACTTGTACAGCCAGGGATCCTCGAAGTAGCGGCGGTCCTCGTCGCCGGCTTTGAGCGGCTCGCCGTTCTCGTCCAGGATGACGAGATCGCGGGGCGTCTCGGCGAACTCGAGCATATTGTCCTTCATGAGGGCGATCTTCGGGCAGACGGCGTTCTCGTCCTTCGCCGGCTCCGTGCCGTTCGGATCGAACTTGCCGGTCCGATATTTCTCGAGCTGGCCGCCCCAGAGGCCGCCGAAGCACATGTAGACCTTTCTGTCGTCGTCCGGGAAGGCGCACGGATCGATGCTGAAGCTGCCTTTGATGCACTCCGGTTCGGGCTTGAACGGCCCTTCCGGCTTATCGCAGGTCGCGATGCCGAGGCGGAAATTCCCGTCCTTGTCGCGGGCGGGGAAAACGAGGTAGTATTTGCCGTTTTTGAATGCGACGTCCGGCGCCCACATCTGGGTGCTGACCCACGGCACGTCGTACTGCGAGAGCGCGAGGCCGCAGTCGACCGGATCGCTGGTCTCGTCGTCCATGCGGAAGACGTGGTAGTCCTCCATCTGGTATTCGTCGCCGTTGTCGTTGTCCTCGCCGTCGTGCGGGATGTCGTGGGACGGATAGATGTAGAGTTTGTCGTTGAAGACATGTGCGGACGGATCAGCAGTGAACATGTGGGTGATGAGCGGTTTTCTCTGTTCGGCCATGGTGGTCTCCTCGTCGAAGCCCCGCCCGTTTCGGGCGGTTGATTTGTTTGATTCCTGGGTTTTGGTTTCGTGTGATTCGCTGCAGGATACTATAGCAGATTTCGGACGAAAATCAAGCAGGAAACGCGTGATTTCCGCCGGACGGCCCGCATATAAAAACGCAGCGGACATTTCCGCCACGGCTCCGTGAGATCGTCTGCCGGAGACTATCGCCGCGAACCGTTTCGAGGCGGCGGATTCAGATAGGCGGCGGCCTCGTCGGCGTCGTCCTCGGGCTTGTCCTTTTTCGGGAAGAGGATATCCCGGACCTTTTCCAGGTTTTCCTTTCCGAATTCATCGTCCGGCATGACGATCAGCAGATGCTTGCACTGGCTCTCAGCCTGAAGGAATTTCCGTTCGGCGATGCTCGTTTCGATGACATGGCGCATGCAGTCGCACCACAGTTCAACGATGTCCTCGCGGTAGTCCACGGCGTGTCGCGGGAATCTGAGGACGTCCACAGCTTCCTCGTAACGCCCGGCCTCAGCCAGCCGCTCCGCATAGACGAATGCCGGAAGCATGGATTCCTTCTCCAAGGAAAACGCCGTCTTCGCCGCCTCCAGAGCCGCCTTTTCCTCTCCTTTCGCGCGGTGGACGATGGACAGGTTTGCGTAGACCAGGGACGGGGTGCGGTAAGTCTTCGAAATCGCCTCGTATTTCGCCTCCGCCTCGTCAAACCGGTCGTGCTCGCACAGGCGGTTCGCCGCGTAGAACGTGAAATCCGGGTCGACGTCCGGGGCCGACGCCAGCAGATCGAGCGCTTCCTTCACATTCACACCGTCTTCCGACAGGAGAAGCGCCGCCGCACGGAAGAATTTCGCGTACTGCTCCGTTTTTCCGCCCTTCTCGGCATCCAGTTTGCCGGCCATGGACGCCAGGTCCTCTTCCCGGCTGTTTCGGAGGCAGAACCGGAAATACCAGTTCAGCAGATCCGCTTCGAACCCGGACCGCTCCAGCAGGTCCCGGAAGACCGCCGCGGCTTCGTCCTGCCGTCCGGTCAGATCCAGCGCCATCAGGTGCAGCAGCCGGATCCCGCGGTCGGGCTGCCGTCCCGCCGCCTTTTCGTCCTCCAGAAGCCGAACGATGATCGGCAGGGCCTCTTCCGCTTTCCCGCTGAAAACCAGAAACTCCGCTGCGACCCGCGTCAGCAGTTCGTCGTCCGGGAACTGTCCCAGCGCGGCCATCAGGTCCTCTTCCCTCGCCAAGCCTTTCTTGTACTGGTCCACGAGGATAATCTCCGTAAGCAGCCTGTTTCCATGCAAATACCAGGACAGGATCTTCGCCAGGTCGGCCGGCTGCGAGGGGTCCTTACGGTTTTCCGGCTTCTTCATTTCCTCCGCGATGTAGTTCAGACAGATGAACAGCGCACGGTTATGCAGGTCATGGAACGGCGGCTGAGAAAAAATCTCCTGCGCCACGGACCGTATCTCGTTGAACGAACCGTTCGCCATCGCCACTCGCAGACGGATAAAACGGGAAAGCGGGGAATCGACGAGCTTGCCGGACTTGCGGACCGCGGTGGAGAGTTTCTTCTCATCGTTTTCCAGGTATGCGGCCAGGATCTCGCAGTAATCCGCCAGGAGCGGCATGGAACCCGGTTTGTTCCGCAGTTTCTTCTCCAGCTCCCTGAGCTTGTCCAGCCGGCACGTGAAGGCACAGCTCTCCGCATACAGCAGATACAGGTCGATATCGTCGATGGTCTTCAGGTACGGCTCCAGAATGGCGATCGCATCGTCAAACCGGGACTTTGAAAAGAAATAATCCGCCAGAAGCGGCGTCCCCGCGAAATAATTGACCTCCATGGCCTGTTTCAGAAGCATCTCCATTTCCGCCCCGTTTTCCGCATCGCCGGCGTCACGCTGCGCCATACGGCGGATGGCGACATAGATCGCCTCGAACCGGATCACGGGATCCTCCGAGTGCATCGCCCGGTACAGGAAAGCATCCAGCTCGCCGTCGGACAGGGTCTCATAGGTGGCCATGAATTCCGCCATCCGTCCCAGCTCGCTTTTATGAAACGCCTCCGGGTCGGCGTCCACATATTTCCTGTAGGCATCGGCCCCGTCTTTCGGATAGCCCGAACGGTAGGAGGAGATCACAAAAAGATAGAGCTCCCGGTCCGTGAAAGGTTCATCCACGCGTGCCTTCCGTCCCAGGATGCCGTGCAGAATGGCGTAGCTTGCGGATTCGATCGCTCTGGCCAGCATCTTTTCGCGGTATTCCTCGTTCCGGGGATCCAGGGTGCCGACAGTCTGCCACATCTGCGCCTCCATCCCAGTATTGCCGAATTCATGGTAGATGTTCGCCAGCGCCACGAGCTCCGCTTCGGCCTCCGGGTCCTTCCGGACATACTGAAGCAGAAGACGCTCCGCCGACGCGTATTCCCTGTTTTCGTACGCGGCCATCGCCGTGCGGCGCATACGGATGCGCCGCATCACCTTCAGGCCGAAATGCCCGCACACCAGCAGAATCGCGAGGCAGGCGAGCCCCAGCAGGATGAGCATGATCTTTTTCCGGTTCATGTCCGATTCATCTTCCTTTGCCGGGTTATTGCTTGTTATGATCGGCCACGGTGTGTATCACGATGACGATGCCGCCTCCCAACGCGACGAGGAGCAGCGCGATCGGAGTCGACAATGAAAGGATCCCGTCCTCCTCCTCGGAATCCTCAAGGCGGGAACTGCTTACTATGAACTGGGACGAGATCTGGCCGTTCTTGCATGCGTTCTTTTCAAAGAAAAGGACCGCCGTCCCTTTGTCCAACAGACGCGAATCGTCGGACGCCCCGGTTTCGGCAACGGAGAAAACGTTTTTTTCCGCACCGTCTTCGCGCCCCGCAATGCCGATTTCCTCCGTGACACTGTCCTCGAAGGAAATGGCGAAATCATAGGCCCGGCGCGCATCATCGCCATGATTGCGGAATGCGGCCGAACCGGCGGTCGCCGCCTTCCCGGATCCTGCTTCGGCAGCAGACGCCGCGTCGTCAGGGCCCGAAGCTTCCTGGGACACCGCATGCGCGCCGTCTCTTTCATAATCGACCGAAAAGCCGCCGTTCTCCATCTCGGCGGCACCGCCGTACCGGAGCAATAACGCCGCACACAGGGGGTCGTTCTCCGCGGCATCAAGCAGAAAACGCGCATAGGCATTATCGCCTTCCGGCACGGCGCCGCCGAAGGTAAAGATGGTCTCCCTGCGGGCATCTTCGTCCAACGGATCCTCCGCAACGGCGGAAGCGAGGCCGACGGAGAGGAAGAGCACGGCAGGAAGCAGAATGTTCCGGAGGTTCATATTCGGATACCCTTCATGTTGTCACAGCTCCGGCATTTCAGGCCGGAGAAGCCGGATTATGCCATATTTCCCTTCGAACGGGTTCATCTTGTTCATCTGGCATAATATAGCATAAGATGCCTTTTTGTCAACGGATATTCCGCAAGTTTTTCGAGCCGTTCGGCAGCGGTCGGAAACCGGGAGAAACCATCCGGGGGACCGGAACGGTCCCGACCGGCAGCCGTCTCAGTCCAGATCGCGACGTTTCCTCTCCATGTACCGGATCTGGTCGGGACGGAGTTTGTCTTTCCAGATGATATACTCCGGGCAAATGAACGTAAACGGTATGCCGCCCGGATAATCCAAAGTCATCCCGGAACAGCCGGTCCACACATAGTAGAACCCGTCTCCGAACGAGACGGAAAAGCCGATATAACGTCTCGCTTCGGCAGCCCTTCCCGGATCGCGGCTGTATTCCCGAACCAGCCTGCGGTCACATTCGATGAGCTCGTCGACCTGCCGCCGCACCGTCCAGAACGGGGTCAGTTTTGCAAGCGTCTCGCGAATGGTCAGGAAACCGGTAACAATCGGTGGAAATATGGTGCACATAGTTAAAGCCTTTCTTGTTTTGAGGTTAAATTGTCATTGCGAGGCACATCCTTGTGCCTGTTTTGATTCCGTTTTTGCGCGATCATGGCCGTTTCTTCGTCGGTCCCGGTCAAGTGTCGGCGGGCGGTTCGGGGCGAATCCGGCAGGCGCTCCGTATCGTCCGGATCAAATTTTCCATTCTTTTTCGATATTCCTTTCGTGAATCGTTTTCCCCGATGTACGGGAGACAGAACCGGTACAGGCTTCCCAGCGGCTCTCCGCGCTCATACCTGTTCAGGCCGGACTTCACATAATCGAGCTGGTCCGGCATCAGTTTCGCGAATCCGGGCAGAAGCATATTCATCCGGATTTCCTGCTTAAGCTCCAGGTTGAGCGTCCAATGCCGGCTGCGGTTTTCGGGGGCGGGGATCAGGAGATCGGCAGGGCCTCCCCGGAACGGGTCCATGCTGCCCGGGATGACCTGGCAGAGATCGCCATTCGTTTCGAGGACCAGGAGAAACACCTCCCACATATCGGTCTCGACGGCCGGGGGATGGAACTGGCCCGGAGCCGGACGCAGAAGCGGGTCGAATTCCCGTCTGTCGGATCCGGCGGATACCGCCAGCGCGGCGATCAAGTCAAGTAAATCATGTTTATAGAAGTTCATTCCTGTACACCATCGCGTGTTCTTTTCCGAAAAAACATTATCCTTTCGAAACTGAAATCTGAAATGATTTGCCGATGGGGAGTCCCCCCCTCGGGAACGACCGCATAGGGGGGGCGATTTCCGATCCGCCGATTCAAATCGGCGTCATGGCAACAATTCAGACGACAATATCAATGGAAGTCTTTCTTTTCTTTTGGGTTCAGATGAGGGGGAAAGCGGATGGATCAGCGGTTGTTGACAACTTTTTTGACAACTGCGACACCCGCGGCGGCAACAATAAAAGCACTCCAGGGGATAAACATGTTACGGTTTCCTTTCTGTTTGTTTGACTGGTTGCTGAGTTGAGGGAAATGAAGGTTTCATGGGGGGCATGCCCGCTCTTCCTGCGGACATGCCCGTATCATTCTGCTTTCATCATCCTGTTTTTTCCTATGATACTCAGTCTTCGAGCAAATCGATGATCGCCCGCAGAATATCAGCGACTTCACTGGAGATCAGGTCCATGAACTTTTTCCTTTCTTTTCGGGTCAGTCGTCAAGTATCTTCCTGACGGCGATTGCGGTCGAAACGAGGGCGGTGATGCCCTCCCATGCAATGAAGATCATAGTGTGGTTCCTTTATGCTTGCGGTTCATTTGTGGGGTTAAGGGGTTTGTTTCGAAATCTGTTTCGCTCGTTCGGGAGCTTCACAGCCGTCATGGCGATCAGTCGATCGTGATGCCGCCGCCGTCGATTCGGATATCCATGGCTTCCTCCTTTCCGCAGAAGGTTGATCGTGAGTGTCGGGACATACGGATTGCCGCTGCAGCCGGATTCGTCCCTCATCTGGCATTTGCCGTTGCGTGTTTCGTTCCTGCGACAAATCAGCAGCAGAGGAAACTGTCACCGAAGGGGTCTTCGGGATCCGTGGGCATCGGGCGGGAATCGGGGAACGGGATAAACATGATGTCTTCCTTTCTGTAAAGTTATTTTCGTTATGCGGCGATGTTTGCTTCATCATCGCTTCCATTTTGATATTAGGAGGCGGTTTCGGCATTTTCCGTCCCGTTTTCGCATTTTTTCCGAAAAAAAACGGAAAAAAGTTCGGAATGAGGCGCCATTTCCGCTCTCCATAAAGATTTTAGGAGGCGGTTTCGGCGTTTTCCGTCCCGTTTTCGCATTTTTCCGGAAAAAAACGGAAAAAAGGAAAAGAGTCAGGATTCTTCCTTGTCTGCCGACGGAACCGGCAGTTTCTTTGACAGGAAGGCATAAAAAAAACGCCGTGGCGGGATGACCGTCGCGACGTTGCATTTCATAAGACTTCTCTTGAAAAAAGAAGCAGCGGGATCGGGAAAATGGCGGAGAGAGGGGGATTCGAACCCCCGGAGGGTTGCCCCTCGTCGGTTTTCAAGACCGATGCCTTAAACCGCTCGACCATCTCTCCGCAAAAAGACCGGAAAATAAGATACTCGAAAAACGGAAAATATCAAGGCTCATGCGGAAAAAACGGGGAAATAAGCCGGAAAGAAAGAAAAAAGGACAAGCCGGGGAGCGGGGAATACACCGCCGGGGGCACCTTGTTTCGAACCTGCCCGGCGTCATCGGCTGCCTGGCGCGAAATCCGCAGGCGAACACGTGCAGTTTCCGCGCCGGCCGTCACGGATGAAGCGGTCCGCGCCGGAAGGAATCCCGCAGGTCGACACCCTCCAATTTCAGCAGGGCGACCTTGCGTTCCACTCCGCCGGCGTAGCCCGTCAATGAGCCGTCCGCACCGATCACGCGGTGGCATGGGATCACGATGGAGACGGGATTCATGCCCACTGCGGTGCCCGCAGCACGGGCCGAAGACGATTTCCGTTCGCGCAGGCGGGCGGCCTCCTGCGCGACTTCGCCATAGGAGACGACCGTGCCATACGGGATCCCCAGCAGAACACGCCACACGGCCATCTGAAATGCCGTGCCTTCCGGTGCGAGTTGCAGTTCGGACGGCGGAGGGCGTTTTCCTGCGAAATAGGCCGCCAGCCAGCGTTTCGCCGCATTTAGCGCCGGATCGTCTCCGGACGGCGGAAGAGGCCGCGGGAGGGTGCGTGCGAAATGCCTCTGCCCCGTGAACCAGAGCCCGGTCAGAGCCGAGCCGGAGGACGCCAGCAGGACTTCGCCCGCCGGTGTCGGATAAAACGCCGTTGTCATAGGGAGTGCCTGAGGGGAAACCGGCTCACTCGGCCGCGAGGGCATCCGCGAACTTCACGATCGCATTCGCGTAGCGCCCGATGGAATCCAGCTCCACATACTCGTCCGCAGCATGCTCGTTGCCGCCGGTCACGCCAAGCACGGGGACGGGGATGCCGAGCGTCTTCCAGTGCCGCGAATCGGTCGCGCCGCAGATGCGGGTCAGCGGGACTTCGCGTCCGCCGCAAGCATGTTCGGAAAGTGCGTGCTGAAGCTTTTTGAACACCGGGTGGTCCTTGTCGAACGACACGGGCGGGATGTCCTCGCCGAGCGTGATCTCGCATCCGGTCGTTTCGGCCAGGTCGCGAAGGATCTCCGCGCGGGAGGCTTCGTCCACGAGGCGGAAATTGATGGTCACAGTGGCTTCGGGCGGGATCTGGTTGTGGGCGGACCCGGCGGACAACATGCACGCGGCCATGCTGTTCCGCCAGTCGTCATCCGAATCCGGGTTCCGCCATTTCGCGCGGAATTTCGTATATCCGGCCATGAGCTTGTCGATCGGGTCATCACAGTTCCACGGGTAGGCGGCGTGTCCGTCGCGCCCCTTCGCGGTCAGGTGGACCACCAGGATGCCTTTCTGTTCGTAGACGATGGTCGGCTCGCCCCCGGAATCGAGGATGAGGACGGCGTGTTTCGCCGTGTATCCGAGGTCGACCATATGTTTCGTCGTCTCGCCGCCGGTCTCTTCGTCGGCGGAGAAGACTGCCGCGACATGCGCCTTCGCGTCAAGCAGGATTTTCGCCAGGCAGGCCGCGTTGCCGAGGCAGTCGCAGGCTCCGCGCGCGAAAAGCTTCCCGTCGCGGACGACCGGTTCGAACTGTTCCTCCGCGGCCGGCACTACATCCAGGTGCGAGTTCAAAATGATTTCCGGGGTCCCGTTTTCGCGGTTCGAGGCATACAGGATATGACGTCCGGCGAATTCCTCGACGCGGCAGAAGATGCCGCGCGATTCGAGATGCTCCCGCATGACGGCCATGGCGGCGTTGACGCGCGCCGGATCCGTCGTGACGGGACGGGTGCGGATGAGTTTTTCCAGCAGGGCAATCGTGTCGTTCATGGTACAACCCCCATATTCGTTATTTTCCGGCGGGCGCCACGCCCCTGCCGACCATCTTTTCGGGACGGACCGCGGCGTCGAACGCGGCCTCGTCGATCAGCCCGCTCGCGAGGGCGGCCTCCTTCAGCGTGATGCCCTTCTTGTGGGCGGTCTTTGCGATGGCGGCGGCGTTGTCGTACCCGATGACGGGGGACAGCGCGGTTACGAGCATCAGGGACCGGTTCAGGAGCTCGCCGATGCGCGCGGTATCGGCGCGGAGTCCCTCGAGCGCGTATTCGGTGAAGGAACGGCAGGAATCCGCGATCAGGCGGATCTCTGCCAGCAGGTCGAAGATCATCACGGGCTTGAAGACGTTCAGCTCGAAATTGCCCTGCGTCCCGGCCATCGCCACGGCGGTGTCCAGCCCGATCACCTGCACGCAGACCATGGTCATGGCCTCGCACTGGGTCGGGTTCACCTTGCCGGGCATGATGGAGGAGCCGGGCTCGTTTTCCGGCAGGATGAGCTCGCCGAGGCCGCATCGCGGGCCACTTGCCAGCCAGCGGATGTCGTTGGCCATTTTCATGAGAGCGCAGGCAAGGGTGCGGAGCGTACTGCTGGCGGCGACTATGGCGTCGTGCCCGGCAAGGAGCGCGAATTTGTTGCGGCCGGAGACGAACGGCAGTCCGGTGAGGGCGGCGATCTCCTTCGCGGCAGCCTCGGCGAAGCCCTCCGGGGCGTTGAGGCCGGTCCCGACGGCGGTCCCGCCGAGCGCGAGCTCATAGAGTTCCGGCAGAACGCCTTCGATACGCGCGATGGCGGCGTCGAGCTGGGCGCGATAGCCGGAGAATTCCTGTCCGAGGGTCAGCGGCACGGCATCCTGGAGGTGCGTGCGACCGATCTTCACGATCCCGGCAAACTCCGACTCCCTCTTCGCGACGGCGTCGCGGAGCTTGCGCACCGCGGGCAGGAGTGTCTGCACCAGGGCGCATGCGGCGGCGATGTGCATGGCCGCGGGGAACGTGTCGTTGGAGGACTGGGACTTGTTGACATGGTCGTTCGGATGGACGGGCTTCTTCGCGCCGCGTTCGCCGCCGAGCAATTCGTTCGCGCGGTTGGCGACGACCTCATTCACGTTCATATTGGACTGCGTGCCGCTGCCGGTCATCCAGACTTTCAGCGGGAATTCGCCCTCGAATTTTCCGGCGAGGATCTCGTCGCAGGCGGCGGAGATCGCGTCGGCAAGGGCGGGATCGAGCTTCCCGAGGCCGCGGTTGGCGGCGGCGCACGCCTTCTTGAGGACGGCAAACCCGCGGATCACCTCGCGCGGGATCAGGTCGTCCCCGATGTTGAAATGGATCAGGGAGCGCTGCGTCTGCGCGCCCCAGTAGTGTTCGGCGGGGACGGCGATCTGCCCCATGCTGTCGGTTTCAATGCGCTCTGCCATGGTCGGGCACAAATCCTGTTCGGTGGTTCAAGGTTCCGGCGGACGAATCCGCCTCACGGTTTCTTGTCCTGTTCCATCCTGTCGATGTCTTTTTTGACGAACTCGACGACCTTCTCGAATTTCGGGACGTTGCTGATGTCGATGTCCATCAGCGTCTGGTGGGCGTCCAGCACGTTCTGAGCGCGGCTCTCCGGCGTGGACGCATTGGACGCGGCCGGCGCATCTTCCGCGCCAGCGAACGGGCCGGACAGAAACGAGAAGACCTTTTTGAGTCCGAGCCCGCCGAGGAGCTTTTCGTTCTGCTCGGAGGCATTGTAGATCTCGGCGGGTACGTTTTTCTTCTTCGCGTTCAAACCGAGCATGGCCAGCATGCCCATGAAGGTGCTGTCCATCCAGGTGCATTCCTCCAGGTCGATCTTGAGGCCGCCGAACGGCTCCGTGGCGAGTTTCTTCGCGAGTTCGCGGAGGGGCGGGGCACAGACAAACGAAGCATTCCCCCTCACGCGGATGAAAGTGATGCCGTCTTTTTCCGAAAGGAAGATCTCTCCTGATTCCATCGTCGCGTCTCCTTATTTCTGTTCGGCGGCGCCGTCCTTGACGAGGACGGCCTTGATCCGGCGGACGCCGCGGCTGGAGCTCTCCTCCTTGAGGATCTTGAAACCGCCGAGCTGTCCGGTATGGGAAGCGTGGGGACCGCCGCAGATCTCCTTGGAGAAGTCGCCCATGCTGTAGACTTTCACGATGTCGCCGTACTTGTTGCCGAAAAGGCCGATGGCACCCTCGGCGCGTGCGGCGTCGGGGGACATTTCGCGGCAGACGACCGGGAGATCGGCCCTGATCTGCTCGTTGACGATGCGTTCGACCTCGGCGAGCTGTTCCGGCGTCATCTTTTCGGGGTGGGAGAAGTCGAAGCGGAGCCGGACGCCGTCGATGTTGGAGCCGCGCTGCGCCACATGGTCGCCGAGCACGAGGCGGAGCGCCTTATGGAGGAGATGCGTGGCGGTATGGAGCTCGGCGGACGCCTCGGAGTGGTCGGCCAGGCCGCCCTTGTTCTGGCCTTTTTCAGCCGTCTGGGAGTCGGCGATATGCTTCTGGCGCGCCTCCTCGTAGCCCTTCATGTCGACGGTGAAGTTCTTCTCCTTCGCCATTTCGACGGTGAGCTCGATCGGGAACCCGTAGGTCTCGTACAGGTTGAACGCGTTCTTGCCGGAGATGACCTTGTTCGTCACGAAATCGGGCACGCGCGCCACCATCTTCTCAAATTCGCGGGTGCCGCGTTCGAGCGTGCGCTGGAACGTCTCCTCCTCGCGGTTGAGTTCGGAGAGGATGGTCTCGCGCTGGGCGACCAGCTCGGGATAGAAATCGCCCATGATGGAGATCACGACCTCGGCGATCTTCGCCGTAAACGCATCCTTGATGCCGAGGTTGTTGCTGCCCTCGCGGATGGCGCGGCGGATGATCCGGCGGAGCACGTACTCGCGGCCGTTCTTGTCGGGCACGACGCCGTCGGCGATGATGAAGACGGCGGCGCGGATGTGGTCGGCCACGATGCGTTCGGGCGCAGTGCGGGGCGTGCCGGGTTCGTGCGCCACGCCGCGGATCTCGTCGAGCTTGGCGAAGATCGGGGTGAAGAGCTCGGTCTCGTAGCAGTTGTCCTTTCCCTGCAGGATGGCGGTCACGCGCTCGAGGCCCATGCCCGTATCGACGTTCTTCTGCGCCAGCGGGGTGAACGTGCCGTCCGCCTGCTTGAAATACTGCATGAAGACGTTGTTCCAGATCTCGACCCAGCGCTTGTCGGAGGGATCGAAGACCTCGGGCGCGGGCTTCGGGCCGGTCCAGTAGAAGAACTCGGTGTCGGGGCCGCAGGGGCCGGTGATGCCGGCGGGTCCCCACCAGTTGTCCTTCTTCGGGAGCCTGGCGATGCGCTTCTCGCTCACGCCGTGGTTGCGCCATTCGTTGTAGGCCTCCTCGTCGAAGGGAGCGTCCTCATCGCCGGCAAATACGGTGAACCCGAGCATTTCGAGCGGGAATCCGAGGTAATCGGGCGAGGTCAGGAATTCATAGCTGAACGCGATGGCCTCTTTCTTGAAATAGTCGCCGAGGGACCAGTTGCCCAGCATCTCGAAGAACGTCAGGTGCACGGCGTCGCCTACGTCGTCGATGTCGCCCGTGCGGATGCACTTCTGGACATCGGTGAGACGGGTCCCCTGCGGATGCTTCTCCCCGAGGAGGTACGGCACCAGCGGATGCATCCCGGCGGTCGTGAAGAGCACGGTCGGGTCGTTGTCCGGCACCAGGGAGGCGCTGCGGATGACCGCATGGCCCTTGGACTGGAAGAATTGCAGGTACTTTTCGCGAAGTTGTGCGGCAGTGGTAATCATGATATGGCAGTCTCCATGTAAGTTGTCAAACAATAACAATACACCCTTTCCCGATTTTTTACAAGCGGGTTTGCGGGCGTTTTTTTCTTAAAAAATCTTTCATCGTGCGACGGGGCGCGGAAGCGCGTTTTCGGAGTATTCCACCGTCTTCACGGCGTTCCCCTCGTAACGGAGCGAGCCGTCGGGGTCCAGCGAGAACTTGTTCCGGGCGAAATCGTCGACCGTCTGCGGGAAGACGACCCAGTCGCCGTGCTCCTTCAGGTTTTCCAGGTTGCGTTCCGCCACGCGCATGAGCAGGTCGCCGCGGTATTCCGCGGGTTTCTTCCCCTGACGCGCCGCCTGGCACGCCTTGAGTTCGTCGATGGTGGCGCCCATGAGGTCGACCGGGACGGGCGCGGAAATGCCGAGCACCGGGCCGGAGTCCATTTCCTTCGCGCCGCCGGTGAACGCCTGCGCGACGATCACGCTGCTTCTGAGGTGGGTATGGCCGCGAAGCAGGGCGGTCTCGACCGGGAGACGCTGGAGCCCGGCCAGATAGCGCCGTCCGTCCTCCTCAAGCGTCAGGTCGCCGGGATGGACGTTCAGGCACGGCAGGACGCATGTGATGTTGGAAAGCGGCACGAATCCGGCGAGGATGCCGAACTGGACGTTGAACGGCATAAGCAGGCGGATCAGGGCGCCGGTCCATTCCTCGCGCACCTGCAGGGCGCGTTCCGAGGTCAGGGCTATTTTTTCCAGGCCGCGCTCGCGGTAGAATTTCGCGATGTCGTGTTCGACCAGCGGGAGCCCGAACTGCTCCGCCAGAGCACGCGCCCGGCTCGTTTCGGGTTTGTCGGTCACCAGGACGCGCGGAGTCCAGCCCCGGAATTCGCCGGACTGCCACCCCTCAAGCAGCTTGGCGGCGTTCGTGCCGGTCCCGCTCAAAAACACGGCCGCGGCCGGTTTTTCCGGAAAAGTTTGAAAAAAAGTGGAGGACATAGCGTTCTTTCATTTGATTTTTGCGATTTTGTGTTTAAAATATAAACGGTGAATTTCGTTTCGCAAATCGTTTCACCGTCTTTTTTCGCTTTTCTTCCAAAAAACTTCACGGAGACTCGACATGAACCTTCCGAAATACGCATCCGTTCCGTTCTGCATACTGATCTGCGCCATTGCAGCAGCCTCTTTCGCCGCCGACAACACCACCGACAAACCGGCTCCGGCGGCAATCCCGGCCGCCGAACAGGCCGATTACGCGGAAAAAACCGCAGAAGAAGCCAAAGCCGCCGCCGACAAGGCAAAAGCGGAAGCAGAGGCAAAGGCCGCTGCCGACAAGGCGAAAGCGGAAGCAGAGGCAAAGGCCGCCGCCGACAAGGCGAAAGCCGAAGCCACTGCTGAAGAGAAGAAGAAAGCGGCGGAAGAAAAAGTCGCCACAGCGTTCGAGGAGCGTTTCCCCGAACTCGCAAAGGCGATCGCCGACGCCGACCTCACCGAGGACAAACGCGCCGAGATCGACGTGATGTCCGCCAACCTCATGGCAAGCACCGACGCGCTCAACGAAATCAAGGGCCGCGGGGAGGCGGAGCCCGGAGTTGACTTGGAACTTCAGGCGGAAATGTACGAGGCCGAGATCGAATGCCTCTCGCAGTACGCCGCCATCCTCGCCGCCGTCCCCTCCCCCGAAAACGAAGCGGTTCTGGCGGACAGGATGCTGGAGCTTCAGGCCGCCCGCGAGACCCGTCTGATCATCGCGCAAAAGGAATTCGAGGAAGGCAAGATCGACTCGGCCCGGCTCCGCGAGATCCAGGACAAATATATGAAGCTCGACACCCCCGCCGAAGTTGAAACGGTCAAGAAGGAAAAGAAGGAGCCGTTCTGGGGCTACAAGAAGCACAAGCCGCTCCCCTATCTTGTGGTCGTCGCGAACTACCGCATCCCGCGCAAGGTGATCGCGGAGCATCTCCGCACGAAATACGACGTCCCGTACATCCTGCTGCCGTCCGATCCCGGCAAGCCCTCGAAGGACGACCAGGTCTATTTCAGCGGCGGGAAGAAGAACTCCGGCGAGCTTGAAGTAGCCCTGCCCGCGCCGCAGCTTTCCCGGTTCATCGCCTACCTCCGCCCCGAAACGGTCATCATCCTGGGCGACGACTCCTATATCAACCCCGTGTTCCGCATGGCGGTCCCGGAGAACATCCGCAAGGTCGAGTTCTCCGACTCCGAATGGAAAGTCAACACGCTGCGCCTTGACGACTTCTTCCGGAAGACGCTGAAGACGAACCTCTCCGACCACTACCTCGACTATCTGCAGAACCAGGACAAGCAGAACGCAGAGTAATCCACGATGTTCACGTTTTTCCGCCTTTCCATGAACGCCTGCCGGGAATGCCTGCGCGAACCGGTGTACTACCTGATGCTGGTGGCGGCGCTCATCATGATCGGGCTCTTCCCGTATTTTGCGATGTTCGTGTTCCGCCAGCAGATCCGCCTGGTCTGCGACAGCTCCATGGCCACGACCCTGCTGTTCGGGCTGTTCGCGGCGGTGCTGTGCTCCGCACGCACGATCAGCCGTGAGATGAAGAACGGCACGGTCCTGCTGCTGATGTCGAAGCCTGTGTCGCGTTTCGCCTTCGTGATCTCCAAGGTCGGCGGCATCCTGGCCTCGCTCACGATTTTCGTCCTCGTCTGCAACTCCGCCACCTGGCTCTCCATCCTCATTGCAAAGGATCAATTCCGTCCGAGCACCCCGCTGCTGATCTGCTATTTCGGCGCGATCTGCCTGGCGGCGCTGTTCGGCGGCATCCGCAACTTCATCTCGCAGAAGTCCTTTTCATCCGGCGCGGTCGTCGCGATGGCAGTACTCTTCCCGGTCATTTCGCTGATCGCGCAGATCATTCGCAGCAGGACGATGTCCGATGTCATGAAGGCCGATCCCGAGAGCTTCATCGATCCGGGCGTGCTGCTTCCGGCCCTTTGCATGCTGTTCTTCGCCGTCTGGATCATGGGCGTCATCAGCTCGGCGCTGGCGACCCGGATGGAGATCGTGGGCAACCTGATGGTCTGCCTGATCCTCTTCCTGATCGGGATGGTGCTGCACTATTTCGCCGCGGCGGCGTTCGGGACGGGTTCCGTGATCGCGCTGCTCTGCACGTCGCTGGTGCCGAACTGGCAGCTTTTCTGGATGGCCGACGCCTTGTCGAACCGCGTCGTCATCCCGGTGTCGTATTTCGCCTGGACGCTGGTCTACTCCGTCCTGTACGCAGCCGCCTGGACCGGATGGGCATTCTTCCTGTTCCAGGACAGCGAACTCGCCCGCGACACACGCTGACCGCAGAGGGGAGCATGTCCTGACATGATGATCGAAGCGGAACATCTCTTCAAACGCTACGGCACCCGGCTCGTGGTCAACGACCTGTCGCTCCGCGTGAACGTCGGCGACGTGCTGGGGTTCATCGGACCGAACGGCGCAGGCAAGACCACGACCATGAAGATGATCAGCGGCGTCATGCCGCCCTATGCGGGCAAGGTCCGCATCGACGGCATCGACATCGAGGCCGAACCGCGCCTCGCGAAATCGCGCATCGGATTCCTGCCGGAAAATGCCCCTCTCCACATGACCATGACCGTCCGGGATTTCCTCGCCTACACGGGCCGCCTGCACGGTTTCTCAGGACGCGAACTCGCACGCCGCGTCGACCGCGCCATCGAACGATGCGCCCTGAAGGAAGCCGCCGGACAGGAGATCGAATCGCTTTCCAAAGGCTACAAACGGCGCGTCTGCCTGGCGCAGTCCATCCTCCACGACCCGAAGGCGCTCATCATGGACGAACCGACCGACGGGCTCGACCCGAACCAGAAGCGCCAGATCCGCGAGCTGATCCTCTCGCTGAAGGAGGAGACCGCCGTCATCATTTCCACGCACATTCTGGAGGAAGTCGACGCCGTCTGCTCCCGCGTCTTCCTGCTCTGCAAAGGCAAAACGCGGTTCGACGGAACCACGGACGAATTCCGGGCGAAGGCCGATGCGCTCCACACGGACCTCGCCGGGCTTTTCTCCGCCATGACGGAAGGAGAACAGGCATGACAGCATCCCTCCGCCGCATTTTCGCCGTCGCCTCGCGCGAATTCTTCGCGAGCCTCGCATCGCCCGCCGCATGGGTCTTCCTCGTGATCTTCCTCGTGATGGCGAACGTCTGCACGTTCGTTTTCAGCGACATCCTCGCGCTCGGGCAGGCGGAGCTCAGCCCGTTCTTCAACTGGATGCCGTGGCTCTTCATGTTCCTGATGCCCGCGCTCGGCATGCCGCTCTGGGCGGAGGAACGCCGCACCGGCACGTTCGAGCTCACGCTGTCCTACCCGGTCTCGCTGTGGGAGCTCGTCTTCGGCAAATACCTCGCGGGCATGGCGCTCGTGGCGGCCGCGCTCGCCCTGACCCTGCCGGTCCCGGCCACGATCGCCGTGCTGGGGGAGCCGGACATCGGCGCGATCGTCTGCGGCTACGCCGGCGCCCTGCTCGTCGGCTCGGCGTTCCTGGCGGTTTCGAGCTTCTGCTCCGCGCTTTCGAAGAGCCAGACGGCAAGTTTCCTGCTCGCGCTCCTGCTGTGCGCGCTGCTGATGTTCACCGGCTGGGACCGCGTGACCGGCCTGCTGTACCAATGGCTGCCGGAAAGCGTCTGCCGCCTCGTCTCCTACTGCACCGTCGTGCCGCACTACCAGGCGTTCCAGCGCGGCCTCTTCGACACCTCCGAGCTCGTCTACAGCGTCCTCATCACCCTGCTCTTCCTGTATTTCGCGCGGACCGTGCTGGCCTACGCGGCGGCAAACGGAGGCGGGCTCTTCCTGCCCGGCGCGCTCCGCGACCGTTACACGTGGAAGAATGTCCTCTCCATGGCGCTGTCGTTCATCGCCGCCGTCTACGTCTTCATCTGCCTCGCCCTGACGGCGGAGGCATTTCGCATCCGCATCGACTGCACCGCCGACCGGGCGTATTCGCTCTCGCCGGAAGCCCGCGCGCTGGCGCGTTCGCTGGAACGCCACACGACCGTGCGCCTGTACGTCTCGCCGCCCGGCGCGGACACACCGAAAGACCTGCTCGGCTACGCCGAACGCGTCAAATGGCTCCTGCGCGAATTCAGCAAGGAAGCCGGCGGCAAGGTCACGCTCGAGATCATCTCGCCCGGCCCCGACACGCGCGAAGAGGAGGCCGCCATCATCGAAGGGCTTCAGCCCGCGAAGAATGCCGGCGGCGAACGGTTCTTCCTCGGCATGACGGTCTCCGCCGGGCAGCTCTGCCTTGCCGCACCGTTCCTCTCCCCGAAAAATGAATCCATGCTCGAATACGAGCTCCTGCGGCGCATCCTGCACGTGCAGGACCCGAAACGCCCCGTCGTCGGCGTCATCAGCCCGTTCCCCGTTCTCGGGCGCGCCCCGTCGCCGCAGACGGGCAGTGCCGGCGCGGCGGCCTGGTACCTCTTCACGGAGCTGAACAAGGACTACACGCTGAAGGAGGTCCCGACGGACATCGGGAAGATCCCGGACGAGCTCGACGCCCTGCTGGTGGTGCATCCACACGACTTCGACCGGCGGACGCTTGAAGCCATCGACGCCTACCTCGTGAACGGCGGCCGCCTGGCGGTATTCGTGGATCCCCTTTCGGCCTATGCGCTCGCATCGGCGCAGAAGGATTATTCCTATGTCAACATGACCGACTCCACGCTGGAGCCGCTTCTGACGGCATGGGGCGTGTCGTATTCCCCCTCGCGCCTCGCCGCCGACATGAACTTCAAGTACGACCAGCTGGACAAGTCCGGCGTCCGCAGGACGATCCCGACCGCGCTGTGCATCACGGAGGCAGGCATCGGCCGCGGAAACCCGGTCACCGGCGGCCTGACGTCACTCCGCATGAACTACGCCGGATTCTTCTCCCTGCGGAACCCGCCGCCATCGCTCGCATTCGAACCACTGGTCTACACGACCGACTACTGCATGCCCGCCGACGTGGCGGACCAGCCGGAACAGATTCTGGCCGACTTCCCGCCGCCCGGGCAGGGATCCGGCGGAAAGCTTGACCTGCTGATGCACATTACGGGGCAGTTCCCGAGCGCATACGGACGGAAGGACGCCGGGAAGCCCGGCGAAGTCTACCTCTTCGGCGACGCCGACATGCTGTTCCACGACGCCTGCGTGGCGCAGGCCAAGGACGAGTTCGGCCAGACTATCGTCGTACGCAGCAACGACAACATCACGCTCATGGAGAACGTGGTGGAGTCTCTCTGCGGCGGCGGACGCCTCTCCTCGTTGCGCAGCCGCATCCCCATGTCCCGCCCGCTCACACGCATCATCGAAAGCCAGATGCGCGCCGACCTCGCGTTCAAGGACCGCATCCTGGCGCTCGCCGAGGAATCCATACGCCTGGAACAGCGCGTGGAATCCATCCGCAAACAGCTCATCGTGAGCGGCGGCACGGCCCGGCTCACGCAGGAGCAGCGCGACCTGCTGAACACCTACGAACAGAAGGACGCCGCCCTCAAACGCGAAATCCGCGAAATCCGCCTCCAGCTGCGGCAGGATCTCGACCGCATCAACAATACGGTCCGCCTCATCAACATCTTCCTGATCCCCGCGTTCGTCGTCCTCTGCGGCATCGCCTGGAGCACGGCACGCAAACTCAAATGGAAACGGCACATCTCATGAAAAAGCGCAGAGCCGTCATCATGCTTTTCCTCGCGGCCGTCACGGCGCTCGCCGTGGTGTCCGAACTCCGCCTTCGCCGCGAATCCGCATCCGCCTCGGCGGCCGCGCGCCTCACCATGCCCGAATTCCGCCCGGAGGACGTCCGCACGCTCGAAATCACCTGGCGCAACCAGAAGAGCACGCTGAACTTCATGGCGGACGGCGGTTACTGGGCAGTGAAGGAACGCGCCGGGGCGCAGGCGGCGTCCGCGCTGGTCGCCGACCTGCTGGAGGGACTCGCGAAGGCCGCACCGCTGAAAGAACTTGAGATCTCCGGCCCGGACGACTTCAGGGACCTGAACCTGGTCTCGCCGGAGGAGATCGCCGCCCCGGGCGCAGCATCCGACCTGAAGAATTCCGAGGGCATCCTCGTCGTCCTCCGCGACGAAAAAGGCGACGAACTCCTGCGCCTCATGCTCGGACGCGGCCACACGCGCATCGCCGCCGACCGGATCGGCAACCTGGCAGTCCAGGGCTACGACGGCCGCTACATCCGCGTCTGGTATCCCGGCCACAAAAGCCGCGTCTTCCTCATCTCACGCGTCTTTGAGAAATGCGTGCCGAACCCGCGCCAGTGGCTCGAGCCGCTCTTCCTGTCCAAACCGGAAAACCCGGTGTATGCCAGGTTCCAGCGCAAGCACCCCGGCGCGGAAACGCCCTCGGTCGTCTGGTTCGCAAACGCTGCAAAAGACGGATTCCAGCTGCTTTTCCCGCAAGGCGAACTCGATCTGGAGGCTTTCTCCCAGAAATTCTCCGCGCTTGCCGCGCCGTTCTCCGTCGACCTCGTGAACCTCCCGCCGGACGACCTGAAATTCAACGACATCTTCCAGACGGTCATGGGCGACGGATTCGCATATCTGCTGGAATTTGCCAGGGTAGAATCGATTTCCGAGGAGGCCGACGCCAACGTTTATGCCGGACGCATGACCATCTCGTTCGACCCGGAAAATGTCCGACGCCTCATCGGCGAACCGGATGATGCCTTCGAACGCCGGAAAAAACAGCTCGCCGCCCGCGCCGAGTACGAAAAACGCACCGCAAACGGTCGCGTTTTCCTGCTGAAGACCGGGCTGCTGGAGCTTCTGGCGCAGATCCCGGCAAAAACACTGAAAACCGCCGCTCCGAGCCCTTCCGGACCGCCTGCCGCCGACGCGGAAAAGAAAGAGTAAGCCATGCCGAAATATACGTTCCAGTCTTTTCTCGCCGCCTTCGCGCTGCTGGTTTCCGTCTCCGCGGCGGCGCAGACCGTAACGGATGTCCCGCTCCAGGACACCGCCGTCAAAACAAAGTCGACAGCCGCTGCGCAATCCGCCGCCGCTGCCGCCGCTTCGGACGCGGCAAAAAAGGTTCCGACCGCCGAGGAAATCGCCGCCGAACGCGCCCGGCTGGAACGCATGCGCGCCGCATTGGCCGCGGAACGCGCAGCACTGGAACAATACAAGGCCGACCTCGTCCGCCGCCAGCAGGAGGCCGCCGCTGCATCCGCCAGGGCAAAGGAAGAGGCGGAAGCGAAGATCGCCGCGGAGATCAAGGCCGCGGGTTCCGCCGCATCCATCCCGCCCCCCGCAAAGGATGACCCGGTCTCCGCAAAGACTCTCTCTCCGGAAGAGCTTCAGCGGCAGCGCCAGCTGGCGATCGAACGCGCCAGGGCGATCGAAAAGGCCGTCGCAACACAGAAGGCCGCCGACGCGAAGAAAAAGGCTGCCGCGGCAGCACAGACGACCACGCCGAAGGACAAGGACGTCGCAACCATGAAGCTCCGCAGGATCACGCAGGACAAGGTCCGCTACGTGCATCTGCGGGACGTCGCCGTCAACTACGGCCTCACGTTCGCCTACACGAAAAAATCCAATAAGATCTCCGGCGCAGTCATCTACGACAAGACGCGCAAGGCCGTCCTCTCCGCCACCTACCGCGAAGGCACGGTCAACGGCGTTCAGGTCCATTTTCTTTATCCTATCCTAATAAAAAATAACGAGCCGTACATCTCCGAAGTCGATTTCCTGACCTGCCTCGACCCGCTCCTGCGTTACAAGACTGCGATCAAGCTCGGCATGAAAACCATCATGATCGACGCCGGACACGGCGGCTCCGACCCCGGCGCCATGAACGGCACGCACAAGGAAAAGGCCTACACACTCCAAATCGCGAAACGGCTTCAGACACAACTCGAAAAGCTCGGATTCCGCGTGATCATGACCCGCACCGGGGACACCTATCCGACGCTTCAGGACCGCGCCGCCCTGTGCAAAAAATACAAGCCGGACCTCTACATCTCCATCCACTGCAATTCCTCCACGAACAAGACCCCCTCCGGGATCGAGACCTACCGCGTGGTCCCCGTCGGCGGCACCGAGACCAAAGGCTCCAAGGTCAAGACGGAAAAACAATCCGCAAACGAGTTCGACGCGAACAACTCGCGCCTGGCTTACGAAATGCAGAAGGGCATGCTCGCCGCGACCGGTGCGACGGACCGCGGCATCCGCCACCAGGCGATCTACGTGATCGCAAACGCCACCTGCCCCGCGGTCCTGCTCGAGGTCGGCTACCTCTCCAATGCCGCCGAACTCAAGAAAATCGCATCGCCGGAGTACCAGAACAAGATCGTCTCCGGCATCCTCGCCGGACTTGCCGGGTACGGATCGTTCCTCCGCTGATGCCTTTTCCGTGGCGGACGCAACGCATGGACAGCGACTCAATTTTAGAAGCTCCTTCCGAATTGTTTCGACTTTAATGCAGTTTTTCTAAAAAAAAAGAAAAAAAAAGATGAGCGGGTTTGAAAAAAGGGGGAACGGGATGTATAGTATTGTCTCTTGTGTGTATCGCAGCAAATTGTGGTGATTGCTGCGCATTCCATTGCACAACCGCACGTATGACAGGCAGAACCGGAGCATGAACTCCGGGGCATACTGTCATGGATTCGAACAATACAAGATAACTCGGAGTACGAAAATGAAAGTCACTTCGTCCATCAAGCGCAGATGTGAAAACTGCCAGATCATCAAGCGCAAAGGCGTGGTCCGCGTGGTCTGCTCCCGCAACCCCCGCCACAAACAGAAACAAGGCTAAGCACGGAGACAACCCACCATGCCCAGAATTTTAGGTGTAGACATCCCGATGAACAAGCGCGTGAAGTATGCGCTTCAGGCCATTTACGGCATCGGACCCGCGATCGCGGAAGAAATCATCGCCAAGGCGAACATCGACCCGAACCTGAAAGCGAGCCAGCTTTCCGACGAAAACATTTCGGCGATCACCACCCTGCTTCAGAACGACTACACGGTCGAAGGCGACCTTCGCCGTGAGATCATGATCAACGTCCGCCGCCTCCAGGCGATCGGATGCTACCGCGGCCTCCGCCACAAGAAAGGTCTCCCGACCCGCGGCCAGCGTACGCGCACCAACGCCCGTACCCGCAAAGGCAAACGCGTTACCGTCGGCGCCATCCGCGACAAGACCCAGCGCCGCACCGCCGCCTCCGACAAGGCCGCGGCCCAGGCCGCTGACGCCGGCAAAGCCGCCAAGAAATGATCCGCCTGAGATCAGCAAACGAATCAACAAAAAGGTCATTGATCCATCATGTCTGACGAAATCAAAGAAACCGCAGCTGCGCCTCAGGCTGCAGCCGAAGCCGAAGCTCCGGCCGCGGAGGCCGCCGCGGTCGACAACAAGCGCAAGAAAACCGGCCGTTACATCCCCAACGGCATTGCTTTCATCCATGCTACGTTCAACAACACGAAGGTGGCGTTCACCGACCTTCACGGCAACGTGATCGCGTGGTCCTCCTCCGGCAAGAACGGCTTCAAGGGCTCCCGCAAGAGCACCGCGTACGCCGCACAGGTCGTCGCCGCCGACGCCGCCAAGAAGGCCCAGGCCTTCGGCATGAAGGACGTCGAAGTCCGCATCAAAGGACCGGGCGCCGGCCGTGAATCCGCCGTCCGAGGCATCGCCTCCACCGGCATGGAAGTCAGCTGCATCAAGGACATTACTCCGGTCCCCCACAACGGCTGCCGTCCCCCGAAGCGCCGCCGCAACTGACGGTTCTTCCGTTATCCTGTCCGCACCGGTTTCCCGGCTGCCCAGTTTAACCCCGAACCGATAACCCAGTCAACTCTATTACAGGAGGTACTTCCTATATGGCTTCTGTACAAACATTCCCGATGCCGCACGGAATCGTCGTGGACGAAGAGACCGCGACGAGCACCTATGCCAAGTTCACCGCCTCTCCGTTCCAGAGCGGGTTCGGACACACCATCGGCAACGCTCTCCGCCGGGTGCTTCTCTCCTCGCTCGAGGGCGCCGCGATTTCCTCCGTCCGATTCGACGGCACGACGCACGAGTTCTCCACGCTTCCGCACGTGATCGAAGACGTCACCGAGATCATTCTCAACCTGAAGAAGGTCAAGCTCAATCTGAACTCCGACCAGGTCAAGAAGCTCGAAATCCGCAAGAAAAAAGCCGGCCCGGTCACCGCCGCCGACATCATCACGGAAGGCACCGTCGAGATCCTCAATCCCGACCAGGTCATCTGCACCCTCGACAAGGATTTCCCGTTCCACTGCGAACTTGAGGTCTCCAAAGGCCGCGGCTGGCAGCCCGCCGAAGGCAACAAGCGCCCCGACCAACCCCTCGGGACCATTGCGATCGACTGCCTCTTCAGCCCGATCACCTACGTCCGTTATCAGGTCAGCGCCACCCGCGTCGGCGACAGGACCGATATGGACAGCCTCACCATCGAGATTCACACAGACGGCCGCATCACGCCCACCGACGCCCTGGAAAAGGCCGCGAGGATCCTCAAGGACCATCTCCGTCCCTTCCTCGGCAGCCATGCCGCCGATTCCGACATCTACAATCCCATCTCCGAAGAGGACATGAAGCGCTTCAAGCTCCTTACGCAGGACGTCGAAGTCCTCGAGCTCAGCGTCCGCGCGCAGAACTGCCTGAACAACGCGGACATCAAGCTCCTCGGCGAACTCTGCCTGAAGACGGAATCCAAGATGCTCAAGTACCGCAACTTCGGCAAGAAGTCCCTCGACGAAATCAAGGAAAAGCTTGCCACGTTGAACCTCTCCCTCGGAATGACCCTCTCCGAAGAACTCGAAACCGCCATTCTCGCCGAGGCCGAACGCGCCAAGGCTGTGAAGACCAAAGCGGGAGACTAATATCATGCGTCACCTCGTACATACTGCAAAACTCAACCGCAACTGCGGCCATCGCAAGGCCATGCTTGTCAACCTCGCATGCAGCCTGATCGAACACGAATCCATCCAGACCACCACGATCCGCGCGAAGGAACTCCGCCGCTTCGTGGAACGTCTCATCACCATGGCCAAGGCCGGCGGCGACCACAAGCGCCGTCTCGCCTACGCCAAGCTGAAAATCAACACCCCGTCCGAATTCGCCCAGACCAAGAAGCTCGTCCTCGCGAAGCTCTTCGACGAACTCGGACCGCGCTTCGCGGACCGTCCCGGCGGATACACCCGTATCATCCACATGCCGGCCCGCAGAGGCGACTCCGCCCCCATGTGCCTGATCCAGCTCCTCAACGAGCCCGTCAAGGCCAAGGCGAAGAAGGAAGAGGCCCCCAAGGCCGAGGAAGCCAAGGCCGAGTAAGCCTTTTGCTCAGCCTGTCCCGGTCGGGCAATCCCTGTCTGCTTTGCAGCGACGGACGATCTGCCCGCCGGACAGCAAGCCTTCCCTTTTAGGGGTTCATGCCCTCCCGTCAAACGGAGGGCGTTTTTTGTGCCCGGAAAATGTTTTTTCGGCCTTCGTACCCTCGCGCAGCCGGACACTACTTCAACAGTGCTTGCACTGTCAACCGGAGAGCTTTTCTTTTTTTCCGGCAACGAAAAAAACGGGAACATTTACCGAAATGCGGTGTCTATGGCGAAAGACGGAGGTTTCCGCGCAGCGGACATGTTTCGCCGGGCTGAACGCCGGATCCGATTCCGATACAGCATTTTTCAACACCGACCCATTTGAGGAGATAACTTGGCATGAGACAGGAAGAACTTCAGGAACTCCAAAGCAGAATCTCGGACGCGTCCGCGTTCATCCGCCCGCTCCGCACCGAAATCGGCCGCATCGTCGCGGGCCAGGAACAGCTGATCGACCGCGTGCTGCTGTCGCTGATCGCAAACGGACACCTGCTGCTGGAAGGCGTCCCCGGACTGGCGAAGACCCTGCTGGTGAAGACCGTGGCGCAGGCCATGGACGGCGCGTTCTCCCGCATCCAGTTCACGCCGGACCTGCTGCCCTCGGACGTGGTCGGCACGACGATCTACAACCAGAACGACCATACGTTCTCGGTCAAGAAGGGCCCGGTCTTCGCGAACCTGGTCCTCGCCGACGAGATCAACCGCGCGCCCTCGAAAGTGCAGAGCGCGCTGCTGGAGTGCATGCAGGAACGCCAGGCGACCATCTCCGGGGAGACCATCCCCATGCCGTCGCCGTTCCTGGTCCTCGCCACGCAGAACCCGATCGAGCAGGAAGGCACCTATCCCCTGCCGGAAGCCCAGGTCGACCGCTTCATGTTCAAGCTGAAGGTGGACTATCCGACGCGCGAGGCGGAACGCTCCGTGATCGACCGCATGGCGCATCCGGAGACGAGCCTGCACGCGCTTGCCGTGGCGAAGCTCTCCGACATCGAAAACGCCCGCGAATGGGTCGACAGGGTCTACATGGACGAAAAGATCCTCGAGTACATCCTCGACATCGTGATCGCGACGCGCCCGAAACACCACGCGGAGCTCTCCAGCCGCCAGAACGGCGTGAAGCTGGGCGACCTCGCCGAGCTCGTGCAGTTCGGCGCATCCCCGCGTGCCGGCATCGCGCTCGCGCTCGCGGCGAAGGGGGCGGCGTTCCTCGAGGGACGCGCCTACGTGATCCCGCAGGACGTGAAGGCGCTCGCGCCGGACGTGCTCCGCCACCGCCTGATCCTCAGCTACGAGGCCGAAGCGGAAGGGCTCGACGCCGACAGCATCATCGAACGCATCCTGAACGAACTCCGCACGCCGTAATCCACGGCCCGCAGCACGTTTTCCCTTCGCAGACACAAGAGGTTCCCAGTAATTTCAGCGAGGTTCACTCCATGTTGACCAGAGACCTGCTCGCCAGGATCAGGAAAATCGAGATCAAGACGCGGAAAGTCGTCGAGGAAATGACCGGCGGCGCCTACCGCAGCGTGTACCGCGGACGCGGCATCGAGTTCAGCGAGGTCCGCACATACACGGAGGGCGACGACGTCCGCGACATCGACTGGAACGTCACCGCACGCACGGGCGTCGCGCATATTAAGAAATATGTGGAAGAACGCGAGCTGACCGTGATCATCGCGGTCGACATCTCGTCCTCCACGTTCTTCGGATCGGACGAGGACAACAAGCGCGACAAGATGGCGGAGACCGCCGCGCTCCTCGCATTCAGCGCCATCCGCAACAACGACAAGGTCGGGCTCCTGCTCTTCTCCGACCGCGTGGAATCCTACATCCCGCCGCGTTCGGGGCGCGCCCACGTCATGCGCGTGATCCGCGACCTGGTCGCGACGCAGCCGCGCGGACGCGGCACGAACATCGCCGCCGCGCTCGAATCGCTCAGCCGCACGCTGAAGAAGAAAACCGTGATCTTCCTCATCAGCGACTTCATGGACCAGGGCGACTTCTGGAAGCCGCTGCGGATCCTGAACCGCCGACACGACCTGGCGGCCATCCGCGTGGTGGACTCGCTGGAGACCGCCCTGCCGTCCGCCGCCGCGCTTGAGCTTGAGGCCTCCGAAACCGGCGAATGCTTCGCGTTCCCCGGCAGCAAGCTGGCCGCCACGCGCTACGCCGCCGCGCAGGAGCTCTTCGACCGCCAGCTCGAGGAAAACTGCCGCCAGGCGAAGGTGGACCTGATCGAACTGCCGTGCACGGGCGACATCGTAAAACCGCTGATGGGATTCTTCCAGAAACGCGGCAAACGCAAAATCAGAGGCTGATACCCCATCATGAAGTCAAGAATCATCGAAAAGACCTGGTTCCGGATGCTCCCGTTCATCCTCGGCGCCATCCTGATCCTCCTGGTCGCCGCGGGCGCAGCGGTCGCGGTCCGCTGGCGTATGTCCGCGAAGGAGGCCGCCGATCCCGTTCTGCTCGGCGAGCCCGTTTACGAGTTCACGGAAAATGAAAAAGAGCCCGCCATCGGAGCGAAATTCCACGCGGTCCTGAAATACCGCCTGCCGTGGTCCGACTCCTTCAAGCTCGCCTCCGCCGAACCGGGCAAGAATCTTCAACTGATCTCCGAACCGGTTTTCCGGCGCACCGGCATCCGCTGGGGCTACTCCGACTGGACGCTCACCGTGCCGCTTCAGGCATATCGCGGCGGGCAGTCGGGCGGCGGCTCCGTGCTTGCCGAATTCTTCGCGGGCAAGAGCATTGAGACGCCCCTGCCCGAGCTCAAAATCGCCGACCTGGTGCTGCCGTTGGACGACAACGGCACGGAGCTCTCGCTGGCGCCGCGCATCGAGACGCACGGCAGCCATTTTTCCCTGATCGCGACGAGCGTCATCGCCGTCGCCGTCATTCTCGTTTCGCTGGCTGTCTGGGCGCTTCTGGCGCACAGAAAACGCGAAGCCGCCAAACACATCAAGACGGCATGGGAACGCGCCCTGGAGGCCATCCGCACGCTCCGCGGACAGGTCACCGCCGGGGCGGCCTCGCCGGAACTCGCCATCGCCGGGCTCACCGACATCGTCCGGCATTACCTGGAGGCGCGGTTCCATCTGCGCGCCGAACGCCAGACCACGCCGGAATTCCTGGCGGACCTGGAGCGGAGCGACCGTCTCCTGGAGGACAAGGACCGGAAGTTCCTGCGTTCGTTCCTGGCGTCCGCCGACATGGTGAAATTCGCACGCCTGCCCGCCGATCCGTACCTCTTCGAACAGGCATCCGCGAAGGCGGAAGAACTCGTCACCGGCACGATCCCGCGTGAGGACGGCGATCTGCATGCAAATCCGAATCCGGGAGGAGGCCGCAAATGAAACTTGAATATCCCTGGATGCTTCTGCTGTTCATCCCGTATGCCGCGGTCCTGTATTTCGCCTGGACCCTGCATGCGCCGTCGATCCGCGTCCCCGGGCTGGCGCCCTTCAAACGCGCCGCGGGCAAGGGCCGCCGCCTGAACTGGCGCAAGCTGGTCCCGTTCGTGCTCTTTGCGCTCGGCGGAGCGGCCATGATCGTCGCACTGGCGCAGCCCCGCGAAGGGATCGAGGAAATCCGTTCGAAGGCAGACGGCATCGACATCATGATCGCGGTCGACCTTTCGCCGAGCATGAACGCCATCGATGCGCCCGCGCATGTCACCGACACGCAGCTGCTGAACCAGCTTCAGCGCGGCACGCTCAAGAACCGCGTCGAGACCGCAAAGGACGAGATCGCGAGGTTCATTGAAGAACGCCCGAACGACCGCATCGGCCTCATCGCATTCGCCAGCCTGCCCTACGTGATGTGCCCGCCCACGCTCGACCACGCGTTCCTGCTGGCGAACCTGGAACGCCTCTCCGTCGGCCAGATCGGGGATGGGACCGGCATCGCGTCGCCGATCGCCAGCGCGGTAAAACGCCTGAAGGATTCCGAGGCGAAAAGCCGCATCCTGGTACTCTTCACCGACGGTTCGAACACGGTCAACGGCCAGATCTCGCCGCGCGACGCCGGCAAGCTCGCCGACACGTTCGACATCACCATCTATACGGTCGGCATCGGGTCCCGCCATGCCCGGATCCCCGTGCAGAGCCTCCTCGGCGGCGTTATCCTCCAGACCTACCCGGACGAATTCGACGAGCCGCTGCTGCGCGAACTCGCGGACATGACCGGCGGCCGCTACTACCGCGCCGCCGACGCCAAAGGCATGGCGCAGGCCATGAGCGAGATCAACAAGCTGGAGAAAACCAGCGTGGAACAGCCCGTCGTGGTCAACTGGCGCGAGCTTTATCCGTATTTCTGCTGGTTCGGGCTCGGCGCGATCCTGCTCGGGTTCTGCCTCCGCCAGACCGTCTGCCTGCGCCTGCCCTGAACTGCGGCAGTACAACCCATTCCGCATTCTTTTCCGCATCCGCTCCGGGATCCGCTCCCGGAGCTTTTCTTCAATGCCATGCCCGGCGGAAGAAACCGGTGCTTTCCCCCCCTCATGCTTTTTACTTAAGATAAAAGCGGATTTTCTTTTCCGTTTTGCGCTTGACATTCACAGGGAGAGTCGCTATATTAATAGAATAAGGCAAAACAACCCTGCCGGGACCGGAGCGCAACAGAGAAAAACGCATGGTCATCCGGCGTTCTCCCGGAGCATACAGCATGAGCAAACATCTGGTTATCGTCGAATCCCCTGCGAAAGCGCGCACGATCGGACGCATCCTGCCGCCCGAATACATCATCAAAGCCTCCATGGGGCACATCCGCGACCTGCCCGAAAATTCCTTCGGCGTCGATATCGAACACGATTTCGCGCCCCAGTACGAGGAAAGCAAGGCGCGCGGGCACAATCTCGGCGAACTGAAAACCGCCGCGAAGAACGCAGTCGACATCTACCTGGCATCGGACCCTGACCGCGAAGGGGAAGCCATCGCCTGGCACCTTCAGGAAGTCCTCCGCAAAATCAATAAGAAGGCGCATTTTCACCGCGTCTCCTTCCACGAGATCACCCGCAGCGCCATCAACCGCGCATTCCAGGCCCCCGGCGAGATCGACATGAACCGCGTTGACGCCCAGCAGGCGCGCCGCGTGCTCGACCGCATCGTCGGCTACCAGATCAGCCCGCTGCTCTGGTCCCGCATCGAACGCGGCATCAGCGCGGGCCGCGTGCAGTCCGTGGCGCTCCGCCTGGTCTGCGAACGCGAACGCGAGATCCTGGCGTTCATCCCGAAGGAATACTGGATCTTCGAGGCCCTTTTCCAGCCGGAAGCCGCTCCGGGACGCTCCTTCCGCGCGAAACTGGCGAAAGTCGACGGAAAAAACGCCGACGTCGCGAACCAGGAACAGGCGGAAGCACTCCGCAAGCTCATCGACGGCTCCTCCGCATGGCGCATCGCCGACCTGGAGACCACGCCTCGCCGCAAATTCGCGCCGCCGCCGTTCATCACCAGCACGCTTCAGCAGGCCGCCAGCTCCGCCATGGGGTTCACCGCGAACCAGACCATGCAGACCGCACAGCAGCTCTATGAAGGCATTACGCTCGAAAACGGCCCCGTCGGCCTCATCACCTACATGAGAACCGACGCCGTGAACATCGCCGCCGAGGCGCAGGCCGCCTGCCGCGATTACATCGCCGCGACGTTCGGCGCGGATTACGTGCCGCCGAGACCCAACGTCTACAAGACCAAGGCAAACGCCCAGGCGGCGCACGAGGCGATCCGCCCCACCGACGTGAACCTGACCCCGGACAAGCTCCGTCCCTTCCTGAACCCGGCCCAGCTGAAACTCTACACGCTGATCTGGCGCCGTTTCGTGGCGTGCCAGATGAACCCGGCCCTGCTCGAGACCACGACCGTCTCCGTCGAAAACGCCGCGCCGGCCCCGCACGTCTTCACGTTCCGCTCCTCCGCGACCGTGACCAAGTTCCCCGGCTTCCTCGCCGTGTACAACATCAAGGACGAAACCCACTCTCCCGAAGACGACCAGGACGAGACCGCTCCCGATCCAGAGCTCCTCGGATTGCTCCGCACCGGCACCGGCTGCACGCTCGCCGGATGCAGGCCGGAACAGAAGTTCACCGAACCCGCCCCGCGCTATTCCGAAGCCACGCTCATCAAGGAGCTCGAATCCAACGGGATCGGCCGTCCGTCCACATATGCCACGATCGTGAACACCATCCAGGTCCGCAAGTACGTAAACCGCGAGAAGGGAAAACTCGTCCCGACGGACCTCGGGTTCCGCGTGAACGACTACCTCGTGAAATCCCTTCCCGAGCTCTTCCAGGTCGGATTCACCGCCGACATGGAAAAGAAGCTCGACAACGTTGAGGACGGCGTCGTCGAATGGACCGCCATGCTCCGCGATTTCTACGGCGTCTTCTCCGAATGGCTCAAGGAAGCGAAGTTCGCCGACGCCCCGGACGACGACAAGGCCGCCGCACTCATCGGCATCCTCTCCGGATTCCAGGGCTGGGAAAAGCCCGTCGCGCAGCCCGGCGCAAAGCGCCCGTTCAATGAAAAGACCTTCTTCAACTCCGTCGTCGCCAAGAAGCAGTCCGGCGTCCCGGTCACGGTCAAGCAGTGGAACGCTCTCCTCTCCATCGCGGCGAAGTACCGCGACAAGCTCGCCGGATTGGAGGAGACAGCCTCGAAATACGGCTTTACGAATGAACTCAACGAGGCCCAGGAAAAACTGAACGCCCATCTGCAGGCGATCCGGGAACGCCAGACCGAACAGGTCGAAACGCCCAGGACCGAGGCCGATCCCCGTCTGGAGGCCGTCTTCCAGGCCGCGGAAAAGGTCAAATGGAACAAGGCCGAGCGCATCCGCGGCCGCGTGTACGACGATGCCGCGTTCGTGGAATCCCTCCGCAAACAGTACAAAGCAGGGAAGACCCTCAGCGCAAAGCAGATCGCCGCGCTTCTCCGCGTCATCCGCAAGTATCCCGGACAGTTCCCCGAAGGCGACCTCACCGTCGCGACGCCCGTTCCCGAGCAGAACCCCGCCGAAAAGGCACAGATCGACGCTCTGCTGAACGCGTTCAAGTCGTTCGAAAGCTGGAACGAACCTACGGTCCGCCGCGGACGCACGTTCAGCGACCGCGATTTCATCGCGTCCCTCGCGAAGCAGCACGCCTCAGGCAAGGTCCTCAGCGAAAAGCAGGTCGCCGCGCTGGAGCGCATGGCCGCCAAGTACAACTTGAAACCGGTATGACCCGCATCAGCCGCACCAGAAGGATCGCTCTCTTTTGGGCGGCGGCGGCCCTGATCGCCGCCCTGGAGGCGGTCCTGACTGCGGCCTGGCTGGTCGGCGGGACTTCCCCGCGCGTCTATTCCTCCCTGGACGATATTCCGGCACGCGAGGCCGGAATGGTCCTTGGAGCCCCGAAATATTCTTCGGGACGGCCGAGCCCCACACTTGCCGGACGGATCCGGGCTGCGGCAGAGCTCTATCACGCGGGAAAGGTAAAGATGCTGGTCGTATCCGGCGCGGCCTATCCCGAAAGATTCTACGACGAGATATCCGCCATGACGCAGGACCTGGTCGCACTCGGCGTCCCGGAAGAGGCCATCATCGGGGATGGGAAAGGGCTTCGGACGCTCGACTCCGTCCTCCGCATGCGCGGCGTCTTCGGGTATGACGACTTTATCACGATCTCCCAGCGCGGCCACTGCAAACGCGCGCTTTATCTGGCGGAACATCACGGCATCTCCACCATCGGGTTCGAGGCAGGCATCCAGCCGGGCCTGTATCCGCATGAACGGCTTTCCGCCTCGCTCCGCGAGCCGCTGGCGCGCGTCAAGGCGGTCCTGGATATCGCGGTCGACCGCCGTGCGGAATATCCGGCCGAACGATAAGATCGCCCCAAACGGACATGGAGCTGAGAACAATGAAACCTGTTTCCGATACGGTTCTGATCCTGGCCGCGGGCGGCGCCTCCACCCGGTTCGGAGGAGGCTCGAAGCTTTTCGCGGAGCTGGACGGCATCCCGGTCTTCCTCCATGCCGTCCGCACGGCTGCCGCCGTGCTGGCGCCCGGCTCGATCATCCTGTCCGTCCCGGCGGCCGCCGAACACGATTTCCGCACCGCCGCGGAAAAGCATCTGCCCGGCGTCCCGCTGCATTTCACGCACGGCGGCGCGACCCGCACGCTGTCCGTCCTGAACGCACTCGAAGCGGCGGCGAAGCTCGGCGAAACACGTTTTCAGCTTGCCGCGGTCCACGACGCCGGACGCCCGATGCTCACGCCGGAACTTCTGTTAGCTTGTCTGGATGCCGCGCGGGTTCACGGCGGCGCCATGGCGTGCCGCAAAGTCGCCGAGACGGTCAAGCGCATCGCCCCGGACGGATTCCTCGGCGAGACCGTGCCGCGCGACGGCCTCCGCACGGCGGAGACGCCGCAGGTGTTCCATTTCGAACCGCTTCTGAACGCATACCGCCTCGCCGCCGTTTCCGGCGAGACCTTCACCGACGACGCGCAGGTCATGGAGCGGTTCGCCCCGGTCCGCGTGTTCCCGGTCGAACACGAATTCCCGAATCCGAAGATCACGTACCGGCCCGACCTGGAGCTATGCCGCACCCTGCTGCGCCTCCGCCACGAGGGAAACGACGCATGAAGCCGAAGGCGAAAGGCTCTTCGGTCCCGGATCCCGGCAAAGCCTTCCTGCGCCGCCGGGGCGTAAAGTCTTTTTATCTTCCGCTCGCCCTGATCGCCCTCGCCGCGGTCCTGCTCCGCATCGTCATGTCCGCGCAGGTCGCCGCGACCGATCCCTTCGCGTCCGATCCGCCGGACGTAACGGACATGGCGACCTACCACGCGCTTTCCCGCGGCATCCTGAACGGCGTTTTCCCGGCGGAATTCGTCTACCAGCCGTTTTATTACTCCGTCTTCCTCCCTGTCGTCAAGTTCCTGCTCCGCTCCGAATGTCTTGGCGTGGGCATCGCGCAGTCCGTCTGCGCCGGCGTCATCGTGTGGGTCGCCGGGCTGACCGGCGCGATGCTGAGGTCGCGGCGGACGGGTCTTCTCGCAGCGGCCCTGTGCGCGTTTTCCACGATGCTGTTCTTCTATGTGCCGTACGCGCTGATCGAGATCCAGCAGGCAATGTGGTTCACGTTGCTGCTGTATTTCACGCTGCGGGCGATGAAAACCGGGCGGCCGCTCCATTTCGCACTCGCGGGCATGGTCCTGTCGTTCGCGATCCTCTCGCGCGGCAACGCGTGGTGCTTCCTGCCGGCGCTTTGTTTCGCGTATTGGACGGCCATGCGGCGGAAACGCTTTCCGACGCGCGGAAAGGCCGTTCTGGCGGCGGTTCTCGGCCTTGCCGCAATCCTGCTCCCCCAGACGCCTTTCGCCGCCAGAAACACCCTTGCGACGCATTCCCTGTCCGGTCCCTCGACCGCCGGCCCCGCGGTCCTCACGCTCGGCAACAACCCGGAATCGCCGCCCGGCGGCCTCCCGATCCCGTATCCGCCCACCTACGACGAGTGGATGGAGCACGCCGCCGAACGCTCCATCCCAGGCCGCATCCTGGACTGGTTCCGCGCGGAGCCGCTGGCATTCACCGTGCTTCAGATCGAGAAATTCTTCCTGTTTTTCGACGCGCACGAGATCCCGAACAACATCCAGTTGGGCGTGAATGCGACGGAAAGCGGCGTGTTCCGCATCTTCGGCATCGTCCCGACCGGCCTGCTCATCGCACTGGCACTGGCGGGATTCTTCCTCGGCATACCCCGGCTGAAGAACCGTCCCGGCGAACTTCTGCTGCATCTCTTCCTCTTCCTGTACGCCCTCGCCACCGTGGCGTTTTACGTGCTGGCGCGGTTCCGCGTCCCGGTCATCCCGCTCTTCGCGGTCGGGGCGGCGATGTTCGCCACGGATTTCATGCGGACGGTCCGCGGCGGACGGAAAAACTCCAGGCACCTGTTGCTTCGTGTTCTCCCGGCGCTGCTCGCGGGTGCATATTTCGCATATTTCTTCTACCCGGCCTATGCCGCCTGGTACGAACCCGGCGTGATGAGGCTGGCGCGGCCGGACGGCGTGCGGCTGGAGACGGCTTCGGCGCTGCTGACGCACGACAACGGGCCGAATCTCCCGTACGGCTGGTTGTCGCTGCGTCTCTTCGATGACGGAAAAAGCGACGAGGCGTTTTCCAAGACGTTCTCCGCACGCGGGCTCGACCTCGCCAAATATTCGAAAGCCTACGTGACGGTCACGTTCTACACGGAACAGCCGCGCGTGGTCGACGTCGTCTGCAACGGCAAACGCGAGACGGTCTCCCTGGCTCCGCACGGTTCGTACCGCCTGCCGCTCATCCCGGTCCGCCTCGGCCCGTTCCCCGTTTCGCCGGACCTCAGATTCTCGTTTTCGTTCCCGGGGCTTGCGCCGGACATGATCGGACTGGCAGTCGACGAACACCGCGACTACGGACGCACGACCTACCTCAAGGAAGCCTTCCCGATGGAGGCGGTCGCAACCCTGGAGCTCGAGCCGTAAAACGGAAAGGCCGCCGGATCGGGAGGATTCCGGCGGCATTGGTTTATTGAGCTTGCGTCATTTCTGTTTCACGCACATTACGTGGTAGACGCCGTCGATGCGTTCGGAGCCCTCGGTGACATGTTCGAATCCGGGGAACTCGGCATCCCACGTCTCCAGCTGCTTCAGGTATTTGATCTGCGGGCAGTCCGAGTCGCCGAAAAGCTCGCCGGACATCAGCATCGGGATCCCGGGCGGATACGGGATCACGGAGCACGCCGCGACGCGTCCCGCGAGGCTGTGGGACGGCACCATCTCCACGTCGCCGGTCACGATGCGGCGGTAGGCTTCGCGCGGAGTGAGCTTCTGGCGCGGGAGCTCGCTGAACGCCCGGTCGAGCATGGCCTCCGGCGTCTTCTCGCGGATGTAGCGGAACATGCGGTCGGAGAGGGTGCGGAGGCCGTCCCTGCTGTAGTGGGCGGGATATGCGGCGGCGAGCTCGGGGAAGACCTCGGCGACGGGCGTGTCGGCCTGGTACAGGCGCTTGAAGTTCAGGAGCGTGTTCAGGAGCGTGCCCCATTTGCCTTTCGTAATGCCCATGGAGAAGAGGAACATGATCTGGAAGTCCGTGGTGCGCGTAGGGACGATGCCCTCGCGGTACAGGTAATACGACACGAGGGCCGCCGGAACGCCGCGCGGCAGGATCGCGCCGTCGTCGCCCATGCCGGGCGTAAGGATGCTGACCTTGACCGGATCGAGCATGACCCAGTTTTCCTCCAGGCCGGAGAACCCGTGCCACGCGGCGCCGTTTTCGATGCGCCAGCAGCGCTGGTCCGTAGCGAGAAGCGAACGCGGCGCGTCGGCGAACGCGTACGTGCGGCCGGTCTTCGGCTCCATGACCGTTTCGGCGTTCCACGGCTTGAAGAACCAGCTGCCGTCGCGTTCGGACTGGCGGCAGACCCGTGCGAGCGCCTGCCGGAAATCGACCGCCTCCTCGATCACCTCCTGCGTAAGGGAGCGCCCGCAGCGCGCCATCATGGCGGCGGAGATGTCGTTCGAGGCGCAGATGGCATAGAGAGGCGAGGTGGTGGCGTGGAGCATGTATGCCTGGTTGAACCGGTTGAACGGAACCGGGCGGCGGCCTTCGCGGACGTGGATGTAGGACGCCTGCGACAGGGCGTTCAGGAGCTTGTGCGTGGAGTGCGTGGCGAACACGGTCGCACCCTTGTGGCCGGCGGGGTCGCCGCGCATGGCGAAATGATCCTCGTACATGGGGTTGAACCTCGCATAGCCGTACCACGCCTCGTCCATGTGGATCACGTCAACCGATTTTTCGAGCTCGCCCTCGACCTTGGCGCTGTTGTAGCACAACCCGTCATAGGTGCAGTTCGTGACGACCGCGTAGACGGGGCGCGCGCCCTTCGGCGCGACCGGGCTGGCGGCGATTTTCGAGCGGATCGCCTCGGGCGTCATCTCCGAACGGTGGATTGGGCCGATGATGCCGTAGCGGTTCCGGGTCGGGACCATGTAGACCGGGGTCGCGCCGGTGAGGATGAGGCCCTGTTCGATGGATTTGTGGCAGTTGCGGTCGCAGACGGCGACGTCGGCGTCGGTCAGGACGCCCTGGATGATGGTGCGGTTGCTGCCGGACGTGCCGACGACCACGGAATACGACCGGTGCGCGCCGAACGTCTTCGCGGCGAGCGCCTCGCTCTTTTCGAACGCGCCCTCGTGGTCGAGCAGGGAGCCGATGCTGCCGCGTTCGATGCCGGTGTCCGTGCGGAAGAGGTTTTCGCCGTAGAAATCGAAGAATTTCTTTCCTTCCGGCGACTTGGTGAAGCCGACGCCGCCCTGGTGGCCGGGCGCGGCCCAGGAGTATTCGTGGTTGGACTCGTTGTAGTCCCAGATCGCCTGCATGAGCGGCGGGAGCAGGCCGTCGCGCCAGCGGCGGGCGGCGGCTTCGATGCGGCCGGCAATGAACCGCGGGCTGTCCTCGAAGATCCAGACGAACTCGTTGGCGAGCGCCATCATGGATTCGCTGAGGTTGCGGCTGGTCGCGGCACGGTCGGCGAGCAGGAAGACCGGGACGCCCGCCTGGCGTTCCCGGACGTGCCGCAGGAAATCCAGCGTGCGGCGTTCGGCGAGCTTCTCGAACTCCATGTCGGTGGCGACGAGAAACGCGTCGATGTCCATGTCCGTGGCGGCGATCGGGAACGCCTCGCAGACGCTCTGCGCGAACTGGACGACGATGCCCCGGTCCGCGAGCGCGTCGGCGAGCCGCGCGACGGCGTTGTGCATGGCGGAGCTGTTTTCGGAAAGGATGTCCTCCACGATGAGGACCTGTCTGACTTGCAGTTCGGTCGTATTATTCATATTGCATACTCTCCTTTTTGGTTGTCGGCGGAAAAATGGATCGTCAGAGTTTGAGCTTGCCGGTCGCCGCCAGCACGACGGCGATGATCGCGATGATGACCATGGCGATCGCGCATGCGGCTTCCAGCGGCGTGAACGACGGCTTGTTCTTCAGCTCGGGGTCGGTAGCGTCCTCGCGGCCTTGGGCGCAGGCGCGCATGTACACCGGGATGCCGATCACGAGGAAGCAGAACGCCATCAGCAGATAGGTGAGCCCGGCGGCGTAGATCATCCAGAGCGCGTAGAGCGTGCCGGCGACGCCGCAGAGCATCGCGAAGGGGCGCTTCACGGGCAGGTTGCCGGGATAGTCGTCCGTCGCGCAGAGTTTCCAGAGGTATGCCGTGCAGGCGAGGTAAGGCGGCAGGATCATGACGGACGTGATGGAGAGCATCGTGTTCCAGGCGTTGTTCTCGAAATAGACGAAGATCATGGTGAGCTGCATGAGGCCGCTGGTGACCCAGAGCGAGGCGGACGGGCTTTCGTGGGCGTTCTCCCGGCGGAAGAACCGCGGGAACGTGCCGTCGAGCGCGGCGGCGTACGGGATCTGCGCGATCATAATCGTGAACGCCAGCCAGCTGGTCATGAGCGCGATGATCACGCCGAGGTTCATCACCCAGCCGCCCCAGGAACCGACGATCTTCGCCATGATGGGCGCGGTCGACGGGTTCTCCAGCGCGGCAAGATGCCCCTGCGACATGTAGCCGAACGGGAGCATGGAGAGCAGGAAATAGATCGCGAGGCAGGCGAAGAAGCCGAGTATCGTCGCGGTGCCGACGTCGCGCTGGCTTTTCGCACGCCCGGAGATCACCACGGCGCCCTCGATGCCGATGAACGTCCAGAGCGTGACGAGCATCGTGGATTTCACCTGGGGCATGATGCCGCCGAGCGGCTTGTCCGCAAGCGCTTTCGAGAACGTGTGTCCCCAGAAGTCGACCCGGAACACGTCGAACCGGAAGACGAACAGCATCACGACGATGAAGAGCAGGATCGGGACGAGCTTGCAGATCGTGCCGACCACGTTCAGGAACGCCGCCTGCTTCACGCCGCGCAGGACGAGGAAGTTCATGAGCCAGATCACGCAGGAGCCGCCGAGGATCGACGGGATGTTGTTGCCGTGCGTGAACCAGCCGGGAAAGAAGTAGTTGAGCGCGTCCATCAGCAGCACGGCGTACGCCACATTCCCGAAGACGTTGCAGAGCCAGTAGCACCACGCCATCTGGAATCCGGCGAACTTGCCGAATCCGAGGCGGGCGTAGGCGTAGATGCCCGTGGTGGCGTCCGGCCGCGCATCGGCCAGGATGCGGAACGTGTTGGCCAGAAAAAAGATCCCGACGCCGGTGATGATCCACGCGATCAGCACGGCCCCGGCCCCCGCCCCCTGCGACATGTTCTGCGGCAGGCTGAATATGCCGCCCCCGACCATGGCGCTGACGACCAGCGCAGCCAGCATCATCACGCCAAGTTTCTTCGATTGATCTCCCATAAAATAACCCCTCCCGGTTGTGTGTTCGGGGCGAATCCGCCGGCAACCCGTCCGGTTTCAACGGCGGAGGCGCCCGTTGTTTTTTTTGGAACAGGGGGAGGGACCTGCGGACACTGCCGGACCCGGACGCCCCTCCCCCGGATGTCCGTTTCCTGTTACAATAGCACGGTCCGGCGGGAATTCAAACGCGGAAATGTGCCGCCGGAACCGGAAAAAAAGGGTGAAAGGACGGGAAAATGCCCTTGCTTTTTCCCGAAGACGATGTATAATATTCCGCAGCAAACCCTGCACCCTGTTTTTTTCAAAAAAAACCATTCCAATCCCCCCGTACACGCCGCCATGCTCTATTACCTCGTCTCACTCATCCCCGACTTCGAAACGACCCCCCTCCGCCTGTTCAACTACTTTACGTTCCGCGCCGCCGCCGCGCTGGTCACTGCCACGCTGCTGGGCATCCTGCTCGGCCCGCTGACGGTGCGCCTGCTGAAGAAAGCCGTGGCGCCGCCGCGCCTGGAGGGGATCATAGCCGAAGAGTTCGTGGACCATTCGAAGGACAAGACGCCGAGCATGGGCGGGCTGCTGGTGGTGGCGAGCATCATCCTGGCGACCTTGCTGTGGGGCGACCTGACGAACCGCCTGCTCCTGCTCTTCCTGTGCACGCTCGCGGCGTTCTCCGCCATCGGGTTCATCGACGACTTCACGAAGATCAAAAGCAAGAAGGACGGCGTGTCCGCCAAGTACAAGCTCGTCTGCCAGTTCGCCGTCTCCATCATGGCGATCCTCGTCTACTCCCACCTCACGCCCGAGATCGCGAAGACGTTCCGCCTGCTCTACGTGCCGTTCGTGAAGGACCCGGTCTGGGTCATGCCCTACCCCGTGGCGGTCGCGTTCGCCGTCTTCGTGCTCGTCGGCACCTCGAACGCCGTGAACCTGACGGACGGGAAGGACGGGCTCGCGACGGGCTGCACGATCTGGTGCATGATGACGTATGCGCTGATCGCATACCTGTGCACGAACGCGATCTTCGCCTCGCACCTGGACCTGCCGTTCATCCGCAACGGCGCCGAGATCGTCGTGTTCGCGGCCGCGATCATCGGGGCGTGCGTCGGGTTCCTGTGGCACAACTGCAAGCCCGCGTCGATGTTCATGGGCGACACCGGCAGCCTCGCGCTCGGCGGCATCATCGGGTTCATCTCCATCCTCGTGAACCAGGAACTCCTCCTCATCCTCGTGGGCGGCGTCTTCGTGATGGAGATCGGGTCCGTCATGATCCAGGTCACCAGCTTCAAGCTGACCGGGAAACGCGTCTTCAAATGCACCCCGATCCACCACCATTTCGAACAGCTCGGCTGGACGGAGACGCAGATCGTGACGCGGTTCTGGATCCTCGCGGGGCTCTTCGCGCTCGCGGGCGCCGCCACGATGAAGCTGCGCTGAGGCCGGATCTCCTTTTCCGGTCATCTTGAGGGGAGACAAGCCATGAAAAAGAAAGTCAAATGGCTGATCTGGATCGGGAGTTTCGTCCTTCTTGCGGTCCTTTCGATTTCGGTTTCCGTTTTCATTTCGAAGCGCAGTCGCGATCCGGTTTTCGATCCCGCTCCGCTGATCGGATTGACGAAGGAAGAAGTCCTCGAACTGGCATTCGACCAATACCCGAAAAACGGGCGCGGCGAACTGAACATCCTGGTTCATGAAATCAATCAGTACGGAAATACGTCATACGTAAATCGCTATTACAAAACCCTCGAAGAAGCAAAAAACGATGCCCGCCTGATGGGGTGGGACGTCTGGGAGACCAACGGGCGGAAAAAGTTTTCCCTTTCCCTTTTCCAAATACCGGTGGAATACTATGTTTTCTATTTCGAAGACGGAAAAGTCGTGAACGTGGAAACGACGATCTGGTACATGGAATGATTATTTGAAATCGAGGGGGGAGCCGGAGGATTTCTTCGGCTCCGGGCGTTTTTCGTAGTCCGGGCAGTCGTCCATCGGCTGGACCTCGCAATGCTTGCGCGTGCAGATCACGGCAAAGACGTTCACAAGCGCATGGGCGCAATCCCGGCAGAAACGGTGTTCCGCAGGAGTGTCCATGTCCAGGATGGAGGGTTTCTTCTCTTCAGCGAAATCATTGCCGAAAAGCGCGTCCAGCGCCTTGCGCCCGGCGGAGACCGAAGCGGAGTCCGAAGATTTCGGGGCGTCCGCTGCGCCCGCGTCCGTGCCGCAGAACGAACAAACCAGGTGTTCGCCCTTCACGTCCCAGCCGTCGAGGATCTTCTCCAGCTTCGCGAACGCGGTACGTCCGCAGGCGGGACAGGTGAACTGCTCGCCGGGCTTCATGTGCCGGAATCCGCGCTGTCGTGCTGTACCGGCACCGGTTTACGGCGTCTGCGCCGGTTTAATGTCTCGTAAAAAAGCGGGACGAGGAGCTTCAGGAGGGCGGCGGCGGGGACGGCCAGGATCATGCCGGAGATGCCGGCGATCACCGCGCCGAGCAGCACGACGATGATGGTCTCCACGAGCGTCAGGCCGATGGCTTCGCCGACCAGCACCGGGTACAGCAGGAGCTGTTCCAGGATCACATGGATCAGCAGGTAAGCCAGCGTGATGCCGATGATGGGCATCACGATGCCTTCCTGCGCGAAGATAATCGTCACGACGACGGACAGGAGGGCCGCCAGCACGGGGCCGAGGAACGGCAGCAGGATCGTGGAGCCGGCGATGAGCGAGAGGACGGGCCAGAAAGGCACATTGAACGGGATGAAGATCAGCGCGTACAGGACAGTCTCCAGCACGATGATCCAGAAATAGCCGACCAGCCATGCCCGGAACATCCCGTAAATGTGGTCGATGATCCGCGCGGCGCCCTGGCGTTCGTGTTCGGAGGCGTCAGGCAGCCAGCCGCTTTCGTAGATGCTGCTCACGGTCCATTCGCCGAGGTTCTGCCCGGGATCCCCGCGACCTGCGGCGAAAACCGCCATTTTGAGGAGAAAATAGTAGTAGAAAAAGAGGAACATGACGAGGTCGAACGCGAACGTGCCGACCCAGGCCGTGACGTGAAACGCATTCTTGATCAGCCCGTTGCCCGCCATAAACATGTATTTCGCCAAATCGGCGTTGTGCTCCTCCATCGCGTCGGAGAACCGGTTCCGCAGGCGTTCGCGGACGTTCTTGCCGGCGTTTTCATCCGAGGGCGGATCAAGACGGTCCAGCAGTTCGCCGATCTTCTGCTCCAACTTCTCGACCACATGGTTGTTCTGCGCCCACTGGGACATGGATTCGCCGGACATGGAAGCGAACGGCCGGATGAAATGAACGAGCATCCAGCCGAGAAGGACCGTCACGACCACGACGAAAATGACCGTCATGGCGGAGGCGCGGGTGGCGATGCGGGTTCGTTCCGCCGCGGGGATCCCGTCGGCGGCGGCCTGTTCCCCGGGATCATTTTCCGCTTCCTGCGATTTCGTCTTATCGCCGAGGCGGCGCGTAATGCGCCTGCGGAAGGCGGTGAACGGGGCATTGAGCTTCACGAGAAAAGCATGGACTCCGCGCATGAACTTCGTCCCGAAGAAACGGCGTTCCAGAAGCTGTTCAAAATGGATCGACAGGACGGCGGCCAGGATACCGAAGAAAAGCGATTTGACGAAGACCGCCGCCAGCACGAACAGAACCAGGATCACGAAGACCGGGATGAAGCCGTGCGCGGGCGCGACGAACGCTTCCGCTTTCGGACGGCGGAGAAACGATCGGGTCGATGAAACCGTAGTGGACGATTCCGCCCGACCGGAGCCGGTCTTGTCCTGTCCGGATTCCATGTTCGGTCACTCCGTGACGATGGACTTGCCGGAACCTTCCGTGACCTCGCCGACGACGAAGGCACGGATCCCGGCGGATTCGGCGGCGTCCATGGCGGCCTTGGCGGCATCGGGACGCACGAACCAGACCATGCCGACGCCCATGTTGAACACACGATAGGCTTCCTGCACGGGGAGGCTGCCGATCTTCACCATGAGATCGAAAATGGCGGGCTTGAACGGGATCTTCGAGGTATGGAAGACGGCGTCGACGGTCTTCGGCAGGATGCGCGGGACGTTGTCGATGAGGCCGCCGCCGGTGATGTGGGCGATGCCGTTGATCGCGACGCCCGCGGCTTTGGCGGCCTTGATGGCGGGGAGGTAGCAGACATGGGGCTTCAGGAGCGCTTCGCCGACGGATTCGCCGCCGAGCTCGTCCGGGGTGGATTTCACGGTGTATCCGGCGGCATCAAAGAGCAGCTTGCGCGCGAGGCTGAATCCGTTGGTGTGGAGGCCGTTGGAGGCGAGTCCGATGGCGACGTCGCCGGGGGCGATGTGTTCGCCGGTGATGATCTCGCTCTTCTCCACGATGCCGGTGATGATGCCGACCAGGTCGAAATCGTCGCCGTACATGCCGGGCATCTCCGCGGTCTCGCCGCCGAGGACGGCGCAGTTCGCGGCGCGGCAGGCGTCGGCGATGCCGCCGAGGACCTGTTCATAGAGCGGGCTGCGGAGCTTGCCGATGCCGATGTAGTCGAGGAAATAGATGGGCTCCGCGCCCTGCACGGCGATGTCGTTGATGCAGTGGTTCACGATGTCGAAGCCGACCGTGTCGTATTTCTGCATTTCCGAGGCGACCATGAGCTTGGTGCCGACGCCGTCGATGCTGGCGACGAGGACGGGTTCGCGGTATCCCGGGAACCCGGCCTGGAAGAGGCCGCCGAAGCCGCCGATGGGAGCGAGCATTTCGGGGCGGCGCGCGGCGGCGAGACGGGGTTTGACGCGTCCGAGGAGTTCAGTGGCGAGGTCGATGTCGACGCCGGCTTCTTTGTAGGAGGAGGGAGTTTGCATGCGGCGGGGGGCTTTCGTGTTATGGATGATGTTATTTGAGTTTCAGGTTGGAGAATGCGGCGCCGAGGCTGCCGAAGGGTTCATTGCTCTGCGGAAGCGGATAGCCGGAGAGGATCCTGTTCTGCGCCTCGAAGACCGGGGCGAGGCCGGCCTGCGCCAATTCGAGGATCCTGTCGAGCTGCTCGCGGTCGAACGGGACCTCTTCGGCGGTGCCCTGGAGTTCGATGAACTTGCCGGACTCGGTCATGACGACGTTGAAATCGACGTCCGCGCCGGAATCCTCCTCGTAACAGAGGTCGAGGAGCGGCACGCCGCCGCGGATGCCGACGCTGATGGCGCCGACGTTCTCACGCATGGGAAACCGCTGGATCTTCTTCTCAGACAAGAGCTTGCGGAATGCGATCTGAAGTACGACGCTGGCGCCGCAGATGGAGGCGCACCGGGTGCCGCCGTCCGCGTCGATCACATCGCAGTCGATGTAGAGCGTGTTCGGGCCGAGCGCCTGCAGGTCGATGACCGAACGGAAGGAACGCCCGATGAGGCGCTGGATCTCCATGGTGCGGCCGGACTGCTTGCCGCGGGAGGCCTCGCGCGCGACGCGGGTATTACCCGCGCCGGGGATCATGCCGTATTCGCTGGTGACCCAGCCGCCGGACACGCCCTGCTGGCGCATCCATCCGGGGACGCCCTGTTCGAACGAAGCGGAACAGATGACCTTGGTGCCGCCGACCTCGATGAGCGCGGAGGCGATCGGGTGGGCGAGGTAGTCGGGCGTGATGCGGAATTTGCGTGGCTGCGACGGCGCGCGTCCGTCAATGCGTCTGGTGTTGTTCATGCAGGATCCATTTCAACGGTTCAAAAATAAAAAAGCCGCCGCCCGACAGATGACCTACGCGCAAGGTCTTAACGCTTAGAGCTGCTTTGTTCCCAACCTGACTCGGTTCACGCAATTCCATCGCACAGGGTCCGGCGGACGACGGCAAAATCATGCTGTTTTCATTTTCCGGGGAGAATTTCCCCTGCTATTTACTTTACACCGCTTTGAAAAATATTCAAGGCAAAGTGTGAGTTCCGCCCGTAAATTTTTCCGTTCGACGATCCGGTCGATGAAGCCCTTCTGGAGCAGGAACTCCGAAGTCTGGAACCCGTCCGGGAGTTGCGCCTGGGTGGTCGCCTCAATGACGCGGCGGCCGGCGAAGCCGACCATGGCGCCCGGCTCGGCCAGGATCAGGTCGCCGAGCGAGGCGAAACTGGCGGTGACGCCCGCTGTGGTCGGATGGGTCAGGATCACGATATAGGGCAGCCCGGCCTCCTTGTGGCGGTAAAGCGCGCCGCTGGTCTTCGCCATCTGCATGAGGCTGATGAGGCCTTCGTACATGCGCGCGCCGCCGCTGGCCGTGACAATCACGAGCGGGAGACCTTTCGCCGTGGCGGTCTCAATGGCACGGGTGATCTTCTCGCCGACGACCGCGCCCATGCTGGCGCCGAGGAACCGGAAATCCATGACGGCGAGAACGTACGGGATGAAGTTGACGGCGGTGACGCCCGAGATCACGGCATCGCGGAGGCCGGTCTTCTCGTGGTTGGCGCGGAGCTTGTCCACATAGGAGGAAACGCCTTCGAATTTGAGCGTGTCGACGGATTCGAGCTTCGAGTCGAGCTCCTGGAAGCTGCCGAGGTCGGTCAGCAGGTCGATGCGCTCCAGGGCGGTCATCGGATAGTGATAGCCGCACTTCGGGCAGACCTGGAGGTTCTCCTCCTTGCGGCTGGAAAAGATCAGTTCATTGCAGTTCTTGCATTTTTCCCAGAGCCCCTGCGGGATGTCCTTCCGTTTCGCGACTTCGCTCTGTTTCTGGAGCCCGTGATGCGTAATGACGCTGGCCGGGACCACGGGGGTGATCGGCAGAGGTTTGATTTTTTTGGTAAATGCGGCCATGGCAGCACCTTGTAAATGTGGGTCGATTCCGGCTCGTACGATCGTCAGCGACGGGCGGCCGAAACCGCAAAGACCCGGGAGGCTCCCGCGTCAAGCAGTGCGGACGCCGCCGAGGCAAGCGTGGTACCCGTCGTCAAAACATCGTCCACAATTAATATAGCACGCTTTTCGCATTTTGTCGAGTCCGTCGGCGAAAAAGCGCCCATTAAATTCAAAATTCTTTCCTTGCGGCTCAGGCGCGCCTGCTGCCGGGTGCGTTTGCACCGGCGGAGCGCCCGGACCACCGGGACGCCGAGTTCCGCGGAGATGCCCTGGCAGATCAGGTCGGCCTGGTTGAACCCGCGCTGGACGAACCGCGTCCAGTGCAACGGGACGGGCACGATCATATCGACGGGGCATGGGAGTTCGCGCTTCAGCTTGCCGCCGAGCAGGCGCCCCAGCGCACGCGCGAATTCCGGGCGATTCCGGTATTTCAGCATCATGACCGCCAGGCGGGCATTTCCCTCCATATGAAAGAGCGAGAACGCCCGGCTCCACGGGCGGGGCGGCTGGTGAAGGCATTTCGGGCAAACTTCCAGAATGCCGTCCATCGGGCCGCCGCAACCCGGGCAGTACGGCGGGACGATGAAGGGAAGCGACTCCAGGCACTCCGCACAGAACATACCGGGGGATCCGTCGAACGGAGGCTTGCCGCAGACCGGGCATCGGAAGGGAAACGCCGCGGAAAGACATGCGGTCAGCAGGGATTCGAGGCGGGACGGCATGGCGCAACCTCAGTGTTTTTTCGAGTAGGTGCCGTCCGGGTTCTTGCGGACGCGGTGAAGGATTTCCAGGCTGATCATGGTGGAGATCACGGCAGACGGGGGGATGCCCGCGGTCTCGGAGATCGTGTCCACGTTTGCCGGCCCCTTCGCCAGCACGTCCAGGATCGCCGTCTCCTCCTCGGAGAACATGGAGTCATCGAGGTCGTCCGCCTCCGTCCGGTCGGCGTCGTCCGAGGCGGCAAACGGGCTTACGGGCGTTTCGCGGAGCGAGGCGGGATGGAATCCGGGCAGGAAATCGAATTCGTCGAGGATGTCGTCGAAGTTCATCACGAGCTTGGCACCCTGCTTGATGAGCGTGTTGCAGCCCGCCGCCGAGGGATTGTCCGCCTCGCCCGGCACGGCGAAGACATGGCGCCCCTGTTCCAGCGCCTGGGCCGCGGTGATCAGCGAACCGCTGTTGACGCCCGCCTCGACCACCAGAGTGCCGCAGGAAAGACCCGCGATGATGCGGTTGCGCATCGGGAACGTATGGCGCGTGGGGGCCGTGGTCATGGGGAACTCGGAGATCACGGCGCCGCCGGTCCGGATAATGGCGCGGGCGAGGTCGAGATTTTCGATCGGATGCAGTTTGGCGAGGCCGCCGCCGAGCACAGCGACGGTCCTGCCGCCCGCGTCGACCGTGGCCTGGTGGACGATGGTGTCGATGCCGACCGCGAGGCCGCTGACCGTAGTCCAGCCGCCGTAAGCTGCGGATTCCGAGAGGTGCCGTGCCATGCGTGCACCGTAGTTGGAGGCGTTGCGCGTGCCGACGATGGAGATGGAGCGGGCGGCGAAGTCGGCGGAGAGGGAACCGCGCATGTAGATGCAGAGCGGGGCGTCGCGGAGCTCGCGCAGGGATGCCGGATATTCGTCGTCGGTGCGGCAGAGGATGGTCACGCCGCCGTTCTTCGCGATCTCAAGTTCGCGGCCGAGATCGACGAAATCGCGCCAGCGCAGGATGCGGTCGGCCAGCTCGGAGCTGATGCCGCGGATGCGGGCGAGCGAGGCGGCGTCCGATTCGAAGATGGCCGAGACGGAGCCGCAGAATTCGATGAGGGCATTGGCGCGCGAACCGCCGATGCCGCTCAGCATGTTCAAAACGATGCAGCCGTCATGGTCGTTCACAGACTTCCTCCCAGACGGCCTGGATCGCCTCGCGCGGGACGTCCGTACGGACTTCGGCGCGGCCGATGGCGAGCGGCAGGACGATGCGCGGCACGCCGGAAACGGCTTTCTTGTCCGAAGCCATCGCAGTTAGAAGGGCGGCCGGGGCGCAACCGGACACCGTGACGGGCAGACGGTACTGACGAAGCAGGGCGGATATCTTCGCGGCGGAATCCGCATCCAACAGGCCGAGCCGGACCGAAAGCCGGGCGGCGGCGGCGATACCGACCGAAACCGCTTCGCCATGCTCGAACCCGCGGTAATCCTGAACTTTTTCGATCGCGTGTCCGAACGTGTGCCCCAGGTTGAGCAGCATGCGTTCGCCGCGTTCCTGTTCGTCGCGGGACACGACGGCGGCCTTCAGGGCGCAGGAACGCGCCACGAGGGACGCGAGGCGGGCATGGTCGCGGAAGAGCGAGTCCCCGGCAGCCGCCAGTTCGTCGAAGAGCGCGCGGTCGAACAGGACGGCGTGCTTGATGAGTTCGGCAAATCCGTTCGACAGCTCGCGGGACGGAAGCGACGCCAGAAACGTGGTGTCCATCAGGACGGCTTTCGGCTGGTAGAACGTGCCGACCAGGTTCTTGCCTTCCGGCAGGTCCACGCCGGTCTTGCCGCCTACGCCGGAGTCGATCATCGCCAGAAGCGACGTCGGAATCTGCACGCACCGGATCCCCCGCATGTAGACGGATGCGGCAAATGCGGCCATGTCGCCCGCCACGCCGCCGCCGAGCCCCACAACCAGCGAACCGCGGTCAAGCCCGGCACGCGCGGCGTCCCGGCAGATGTCGCCGATCGTCGCAAGGTGCTTGGAGGTCTCACCGGCGGGGAAGACGGATTCCGCCACGGCGGAAGCCCCGGCGACCAGCAGCGTCCGGTGCAGGAGGTCGCCGTACAGAGGGAAGACGTTCGAATCGGAAACGATCAGGACTTTCACGCCTTTCACGAAAGGCGCCAGAAGCCGGACGGACGCACATGAAGAAAAGAGGTCCTGCGCTACGGAGATGTCGTAGGAACGCGCCCCGAGGCTGACTTGCACGGTTTCCATGTCAGCGGGCGCCTCCGGCCGCGGCCAGCAGCTCGGCATAAGTCGTGCGCCCGTCGTAAAGCGCCTTGCCGACGATCGCGCCTTCGAGATTGGCGCAGCCGAGCGAGATCATGCCGCGGACATCCCCGGGCGAGCTCACGCCGCCGGATGCGATGATCCGGCAGTCCGGGAGCTGTTCGCAGAGGCTCCGCATGAACGGGAGGTTCGGGCCCTTCAGCGCACCGTCGGTGGCGATGTCGGTGAAAATGAAACGTGAGATGCCGAAGAGGAACAGCGTCCTGGCAAGCGCCGCGGCATCGACCGTGGAGGTCTCGACCCAGCCGCGCGTGGCGACCTTGCCGTCGCGGGCGTCGATCCCGGCGACGACCTTCTCCTGGCCGAAGGCATTGATGAAGTCTTCGGCGCTCTTCGGGTCGTCGCAGACCGCGGTCCCGAGGATCACGCGGGAAACGCCCAGGTCGAACGCGCGTTTCGCATCGTCGACGGTGCGGATGCCGCCGCCCAGTTCGCACGGGATGGAAACGCGGGAGCAGATCGCGCGGATCGCCTCGGAATTGGTCATCGCGCCGGACTTCGCGCCGTCGAGGTCGACCAGATGGATCAACGGAGCCCCGGCATCTTCCCACACGGCGGCCTGGTCGGCCGGCGTGCTCTCGTAAACCGTCTCCTTCGCATAGTCGCCCTGGAAAAGACGGACGCAGTTCCCGTGAAGCAGATCGATGGCGGGAAACAATTTCATGATGGGATCTCTCCTTTGCACAGGGCCGAGAACCCACGCAGGATCGCCAGCCCGTTTTCCTGGCTTTTCTCCGGATGGAACTGCGTCGCGGCCAGGTTGCCGCGCGACACAGCCGAGGTGAAACCGCAGATATAATCCGTTTGTCCGGCGGTCACGGACGCATCATCCGGCACGACATAGAACGAATGGACGAAATAGAACCATGCGGGCTCCTTGAACGAGGCAAAGCACGGATGCGACGAACGGAACGAGACTTTGTTCCAGCCCATGTGCGGCACCTTCTCCGTCTCAGAAACGAACTTGCGGCAGCAGCCCTTCAGGATGCCGAGGCCGGCCACGCCGGGCGCTTCCTCGCTGGACTCGAACAGCATCTGGAGCCCCAGGCAGATCCCGAGAAACGGCCTGTCCGCCGCCGTCCAGTCGCGCAGGAATCCGGTGAAACCGGTCCGTTCGAGGTTCTTCATCGCATCGTGGAAATTTCCTACGCCCGGCAGAACGACGCCCGCGGCATCCGCGGCCTCACCCGGAGAACGGATGATGCGGACTTCGGCGCCCGTATAGATCAAAGCCCTCTCCACGTTGCGGAGATTGCCCATGTCATAGTCGATGATCGCGATCAATGCCATTATGGCCCCGTCCTTCTTACTCTTACTTTAAAAAAACGCATACTATCAATATACGCCTTTTTCCTCGAAAAGTCAAATTTTCCGCAGTGGCGGGACCGGTCGTGCCGGGTGTTTCCCTTTGGGATGGATGTCACCGGGCGAAGACGAGCAGAAAACCGGCGATCCCGCCGAGGATGAATCCGAGCAGCTGGATCATGCCGAGTTCCTCGCCGGACACGTCGCGGACAAGCCTGTGGACTTTTTCCGGGTCCAGGCCCAGGATCGACCTGCGGATGTGGCCGGGCAGATCGAGCCCGGCAATGATCGCGTCTTTGTTCCGGCGGATCTGCTGCTGCAGGAAGACCCGGATGCCCGGCAGGATCTGTTCGCGGATGATCTGCCACACGAGCTCGTCCTCCAGGAACTCCAGCAGTTTCCCGGCGAGGTCGTCGCGCAGGGCCGTGAGCGCATCGCCGATCCCGGCGTCCCGCTTCAGCGCCGCGATGTCCGCCTCAAGCTCGGTCGAAAGCAGATATCCCTCCAGGCGAGACTCGAACTCCGCCAGTTTCTGTTTGACCTGCCGGTCGGCATCCTGCCCGGAGAGCTTGTCCCGAATGGAGCTTTCCAGCTTGCGCCACGGCAGGTTTTCCCCGTTCGCGCCCGTAAAGATGCTCAGGACGGCCCCTTTGATCGGATTGTCGTGCATGTACTCCGCGATCATCGCGGGCATGTTCGCGCGGATTTCGCCGATCAGGCCGGGGGTCTGCTCCTTCAGTTCGTCCAGGATCTTTTTCCGCAGCGCTTTGTTGCGGATTACTTTCTCCTTCACGAAACCTGTGCCGTAGAGATGGTAGAACCGGCGCACGTTCGACGGAGTGAATCCCGCCTCGATGCCCGTGGATCCGGCAGTATCGAGGAACGCCGCGATCCGCCGCGTGAGCTCCTGCTTCCGGTGTTCGTCCCGGATATAGTCCGCGACCATCGCGTGAAGCCGGTCCGCAAGCTCGGGATCCTGCATGGCTTCGCGGATCCTCCGCCGGATCTGAAACGCGATCCGCTCCGGCGGCATCAGGTTGGCGGGGATCTGTTCCGCGAGCGTGTCCGCCAGGCCCGGCTGGTTCTTCGGGATCATCCCCTGGAGCCCGCCGAGCCATCTTGCAGGACGGTACGGACGGAAGAGCAGCTGGATCGCCAGCCAGTTCGTGAGGTAGCCGACCGCGGCCGCCGTGAAGACGGGAACCAGCCAGTCCGTGACGGCCGCGGGGAATTCCGCTGCGCCGGTCCTGCGGAGCACGCCGCACACCACCGTCGCAGCCAGGGAAAACAAGCTTATCCCGAAGCACATCGTATTCAAGGATTTCATTGTCTGTTTTTTCATTCTGCACCTTTCCGGTCATGGTTCGATGATTTCGTATCGGACAATGATTACAATATACCGCCGCCCACGCCATGAAATGTCATAGCGGGAACGGCGGGCGATATTCCGGGATCGGGATCACCCGATCATTCGCAAATCCAATACGGCTCTTCAAATTCGACCGGGCATCCCCGGTTGCGTTTTCTATCTTCTTTCAAACACCAAGCTGCTGTACATCCCTGTTGCGGGATCATGCCCTTCACCTTTGACTCGGTACAGGGATTTTATTGCTTTGATAAATTCCTTGATCGCAAAAATCACACTGGCGATAGCAGTAAACAGTTGAGCAAACAGTTTCAGCATTGCGATTATTTTATCTATCTCTTCCGGGGTAGGCATTCGAAAAGCATTATAGCATAAATAATCAGGATTGTTCGAGGATTCCGATGGCATTATGTCGCATTTTTTTACAAGGAATTTGATCAAACCAGGATCTTTGACCAGAATAACATCTTCCTTGTCGATCACGACGGCTTTTGCAAACTCAAAACGGTTTTTTACTTCAACCATGGTCTTCTCCTTTGTTTGTTTTAGACTTGGTTATTTGTGGTGTTTTTGCGAAAGAGTCAGGTTCCATCTTCAGCAGAGTTTTTTGAGACGGCTTCTCCTCAGGCAGAAGACTTCGATTTCTTCGGTTTGACGGCAGTTTGCGCGGCTTCGGATTTCGTCCCAGCAGACGTTTTATCAAGACCGTGCTTATCCGATGATTTGCGAATCAAATACAGCTTTCGTTTTCGATTATCATTTCTCCGCTTGTTCTTCTCTGCGTTTCCTGAACTTAACGCAACCGACCTTCCCCGTTTCAGGATTGAAGCCGTCGATCGTAACATCATATTCTTTTTCAAGCGCTCTTTTCACAAGATATGTTCCGCAGATGAGGATGGCGATTGCGATTATCGCTTCAATAATAGGTTCAATGACATCAGGGGAGAGCTCTAACGAAAGAGTGCTGTTCATCCCGCAAGGTCCGCCGGAGGAGGAGGGTTCCGGCAGTTTGACATGGCCTTTTTCTATAAGGTACTTTATCAGCTCAGGGTCTTTTACTATGATTTCATCCTCTCCGTCTATCACGAGAGCTTTTGCAAGCTCAAAACGGTTTGTTACTTCAATCATGGCATTCTCCTTTATGTTCGGTTTGATTATTACGTAGTGTTTTTGCGGAAGGGTCAGGGGCAACCCTCAACAGAACTTTTCGACACGATTCGTTTTCGGGTGTGGGATTTTCTCTTCGGCTTGGCTTTCGGTGCGGAGGACGCCTTCTTCCCGGCGGCGGAGGCGGCCTCTCCCCGGTTGCGCTCCCAGATGAGCCTGCCCGCGTCGGCGACCTTCGCACGGAGTTCGGCCGGCTCCAGGACCTCGATCTTCCCGGATTCGCCGAGGACCCAGCGGATGACCTCGTGTTCGAACGCGGGCTTGAGGGTGATGACGAGGGAGCCGTCGGTCTGCGGTTCGACCTTGAACTGCTTCACGGGCTGGTGCTCGCGGAGGTAGAACGCGATGGACGCGTCGCAGCGCAGGCGGATGCCGCTGACCCTGGGGTAGATGAAAAGGCCGTTCTTCCGGGTGTCCTCGATGAGCTTCTTGTCGGAGATGAAGGTGTCGCCGGCATACGAGGCGGAGAGGATGCGCTGGATGGCGTAGACCTTCACGTCCTTCGTACCGGATTCGTAGCCCTTTGTGTACCACACGCCATTGCGGAACGCGAGGATATGCGGTTCGAAACGGCGGACGGATTCCGGTTCGTTCGGCTTGTGGTAGGTCAGCTCGACGACCTGATGCCGGCGCCATGCGTCGAAAATCCTCTTGAAGACCTCCGGGGCAACCGCGGACTTGATGCCCGTGGCGCAGAGGATGGACTCGATCATGGCGTCATCGAAGAACCTGGAACTGTTTCCCGCCAGCGCACTTTCCATCGCCGAGTTCGCCCTTGTCCGGACCGGTTCGGGGAGGAAATCGGAAACGAGGCGGGTGCTGAGCAAGGACATGCTCAGGACATCGTCGTTCATGAGCGGGACGTTCAGTTCCCAGCCCGGATTGACCAGGAAATAGCCGCGGTTCACCGGATCGTACTCGATCGGGGCATTGTATTCATTTTTCAGCGTCTCGATGTCGCGCATGATCGTCCGCGTGCTGCATGTGCAGGAGATGTTTTCCTCCGCGTCGGCCCGCAGCAGAAGCCGCGCGAAACTCCCCGCGTTCGGATAATTGTTCTTCCTCATCTCCGCAACGAATTTCATCAGCCGCAGCGCCTGTCTGCTCTGTACGCTCATTTTTCACACTCCATTCGGTTTTAATGAATTGAATGTTAATATATGCCATTTCCGAACCATTGCAAGTGTCACAGGAGAACAATTGCTGAAAAAAGTGAGAGATAAACAAGGATCGCGATGCTCCCCTTGACAAACGGGAGCATGATACGGCCACGGACGGGGGATGCCTTTTTTTCGTTTTTATGGACAATCTGCGGTTGATTTCGCAAAAAAACGCCTTGCAGAAATCAGAATCCGGGCTATATTATTAGATATAGAAAAAGCCTCAACCACTTCGCGCCGCCGCGCCGGAAAACGCAAGGAACAGAAAGATCCCGGACAACACCCCCGACCGGAAACGGGAAACGAACTGAAAATGGGCCATACAGACCGCGGCGGAGAACGGACAGGACAGAATGACACCAGACAATGACATCGACATCGTACAAGACGACCTCATGAAACAGGCGGAAGCAAACACCGCCCGCTCGAAATATAACGACGACAGCATCCAGACACTTGACGCCCTCACCCACATCCGGCAGCGGCCCGGCATGTACATCGGGCGCATGGGCGACGGTTCGCACCCGGACGACGGCATCTACGTGATGTTCAAGGAAGTGGTGGACAACGCCGTCGACGAATACATCATGGGATTCGGGCGGCGCATCGACATCGCGTCCGACCAGGGCTCCTTCACCGTGCGCGACTACGGGCGCGGCATTCCGCTGGGCAAGCTCGTGGAATGCGTCTCGAAGATCAACACCGGCGGCAAGTTCAACAAGGACGGCTATGTGTTCTCCGTCGGCATGAACGGCGTCGGCACGAAGGCCGTGAACGCGCTTTCCTCGCAGTTCGAAGTCACGTCGTGGCGCGATGGCAAATGCCGTACGGCACTGTTCCGCGACGGCGTCCTCGACCACGAGGAATACCTGGACCCTGGCACGGAGCATTCCGGCACGCGCATCCGGTTCACGCCGGACACGAAACTCTTCCCGAACTACGAAATCCGCCCGTCCGAGGTGGAGAACCGCCTCTGGATGTACGCCTACCTGAACAGCGGGCTCTCGCTCTACCTGAACGGGCAGCGGTACTATTCGAAGAACGGCCTGCTGGACCTGGTACGGTCCAAGCTCGACGAAGGCGCATCGCTCTACCAGCCCATCCACTACAAAGACTCCACGCTCGAATTCGCCTTCTGCCACACCACCGACACCGGCGAACGCTATTTCTCGTTCGTGAACGGCCAGTACACAAGCGACGGCGGCACGCATCTTTCCGCATTCAAGGGCGGCATCACCCGCGCCATCAACGAGCATTTCAACAAGAACTTCGACCCGAAGGACATCCGCGACGGCATCCTCGGCACCATCGCTGTGAAGATACAGGAGCCGCTCTTCGAATCCCAGACCAAGAACAAGCTCGGAAACACCGACGTCCGCGGCTGGATCGAGGGAACGGTGAAGCAGGCCGTGATCGACAGTCTGCTGAAGCATCCCGACGAGGCGAACCTGCTCCTCGAAAAGATCCAGAAGAACGAACAGGTCCGCCGCGAGATCCAGAAGGTCCAGAAGAAGGGCGCCGCCATCTCCAAACGCATTTCCCTTCGGAACAACAAGCTCAAGGACTGCCGGCACCATTTCGGCGACCGTTCGAAGTTCGCCGACGAGACCATGATCTTCCTCACCGAGGGCGATTCCGCAGGATCGTCGATCGTCCAGAGCCGCGACCCGAACTACCAGGCGGTCTTCGCGCTCCGCGGCAAGCCGTTCAACTGCTTCGGGAAAAAGCTCGACGCGATCTACTCGAACGAAGAGCTTTTCTATATCATGCGGACGCTCGGGATCGAGGAGGACGTGGAGAACCTGAACTACGCCAAGGTCGTGATCGCGACCGATGCCGATGTCGACGGCCTCCATATCCGCAACCTCCTGCTCACGTTCTTCCTCCAGTATTTCGAGTCGCTCGTGATCTCCGGCCACCTCTATATCTTCGAGACGCCGCTTTTCCGCGTCCGCAACAAGGAGACGACGCATTACTGCTACTCCGAACAGGAGCGCGACGAGCGCGCCAAAGAGCTCGGCAAGTCCGCCGAGATCACACGGTTCAAAGGGCTCGGCGAAATCTCTCCGAAGGAATTCAAGCAGTTCCTCGGGCCTGACATCCACCTCGAAAAAGTCACCCTCGAAAACACCAAGGGCATCCACGAAATGCTGCGGTTCTACATGGGCAGCAACGACGAGACCCGCTGGGAACACATCCAAAACAATCTGGTCTGATCCAATATGCCGAAAAAGAACATCATGCCCCCCCCCGGACCCGACCGCGACGCTTCCTCCAACCCGCCGTCCGATACGCCCGAAACCGAATACTACGATCCCGACATGCACTATCCTCCCGAGCCGGAGGACGAGGGAGAGGACGATTCCGCGTCCGACGCGGTCAACGACTCCACAAACCAGCGCCTCCGGGAGATGATGGACCGCAACTTCATCGAGTACGCATCCTACGTCATCAAGGACCGTGCGATCCCGGACGTCGACGACGGATTGAAGCCGGTCCAGCGGCGCATTCTGTGGACGCTTCACAGGGAAATGGACAACGGCTCGTTCCACAAGGTCGCGAACGTAGTCGGCGCCACCATGAAGTACCATCCGCACGGCGATGCCTCCATCGGCGATGCGCTCGTGAACCTCGCGAACAAGGAATGCTTCATCGACAAGCAGGGGTCGTTCGGCGACATCATCCTCGGCACCCCCGCCGCCGCCCCGCGATACATCGAATGCCGGCTCTCCAAGCTCGGCCGCGACGTCCTCTTCAACGATGACATTACCAAGCTGGTCGATTCCTACGACAGCCGCAATACGGAGCCGGTCTGCCTGCCTTCGAAGATCCCGACCCTCCTGCTCATGGGCACCAACGGCCTCGCCGTCGGCACCCGCACCATGATCTTTCCGCACAACTTCAACGAGCTGCTGCAGGCGCAGATCTCCATCCTGAAGGGCGAACCGTTCCAAATCTACCCCGACTTCCCGCAGGGCGGCATCATGGATGTCTCCGACTACCAGGACGGCCTCGGCAAGATCGTGCTGCGCGCCCGGATCGAGGCGGAAAAACACGATATCGTGATCAAGGAGATCCATGCGGCCACCGACACTTCGAAACTGATGGACTCCATCGAAAGCGCCGTCAACAAATCCCGCATCAAGATATCCTCGTTCCACGACTACACCGCCAACGACCAAGTCAACATCGAACTCTCCCTCCAGCGCGGCTACAGCCCGGAGAAGGCCATCAACGCCCTCTATACCTACACCGACTGCCAGATGAGCGTGTCCTGCACCTACATGGTCATCTGCGACAACCGCCCCGTCCGCATGAGCGCCAGCGACATCCTCCGCCGCAACACCGAAAAGCTCGTGCAGTACCTGACCTGGGAACTCCAGATCGTCGCCGCCAAGTGCATCGACAAGATCCTCGCCCGCACCCTTGCGCAGATCTTCATCGAGGAGAAAATCTACAAGAAGATCGAGACCTGCAAGACGAAGGAAGCCATGTTCGAGGCGGTCCGCACCGGACTCGAACAGTTCAAGGACGAATGGCTCCCGCTCGTCCAGGCGCTCCACGCCGCCATAGAGGCCGGGCCGCACATCATGCCGCCTCCGTCCGCCGAGACCGCGCGCATCGCGCAACTGGCGCAGGGCGTGATCCCGGATTCCGAGATCGAACGCCTGGTGGAGATCCCGATCCGCAGAATCGCGGCGTTCGAAATCGGGAAGAACCGCGAGGAGATCGCCTCGCTGCAGAAGGACCTCCGCGAGGCGGAAAAGAACCTGAAGCACATCAAACAGTACACCATCAAGTACATCGAAGGGCTGCTCGCGAAATACGGCGACATGTTCCCGCGCCGGACCGAAATCCGCCTCGAACCCTTCGCGAAGATCGACAAGAGTGTCGCCGCGCTCACCAACATCCGCGTCGGCTGGGACAAGAAGAACTGCTACATCGGCACCTCCGTGAAGAGCGAGGACATCGTGCTGTGCAACGAATTCGACCACCTGCTCTGCGTGGAGCGCTCCGGCGACTACAAGGTCATTGACATCCCCGACAAGATCTTCATCGACCGCCTGTTCGAGTTCCGCCGCTACGACAAGAATACCGTATTCGGCATCGTCTACTCCGAGAAGAAAACCGGGCGCGCGTTCTTCAAGCGCACCCGCATCGGGCAGTTCATCAAGGACCGCGAATACCGCATCGCCCCCGAAGGCTGCCGCCTGGAGCTCATCACGCCGCGTCCGAACGCCATCTACGAGATCAAGGTGGACACCCCGATCCGAGCAAAGCAAGTTCAGCAGATCTCCCTGATGGATGCGCCGGAACGCTCCCCCAAGGCGGGCGGCATCCTCATTTCCCCGCGCAAGCTCCTGAAGATCACGTTCGTGCGCCTGCTGGACGAATCCGATGCCGCGCCGGAACCCGAGCTCGTCGAGCTCTCGCCGGACAACGGCAGCGGGAATGGCGGCAATGGCGGTGGCGGAACCGTGGGCGCGCCTGTGGAAACGCCCTCCGCACCGGAAACGCCCTCCGCACCGGAAACGCCTTCCGTGCCGGAAACGAAGCCGGAGACACCGTCCGCAAAGCCGGTCCCGCAGCCTCCCCGGACGAAAACAAATTCAGAGCCGGCAACCTCCGCTTCGGCCGAGGTGAAGAAAATGCCGAAACCGAAACCGGCCGCAAAACCCGTTCCAGCCGGGAAAGCCACGCCCGCCGCAAAGCCGGCTCCTGCTGCAAAAGCCGCGCCCGCAGTGAAGCCTGTTCCTGCAGCGAAGCCGTCTTCTGCACCGGCTGCAGAACCGGCGGCGGCAAAGCCGGAGGAAAAGAAGCCTGCGCCCGCACCTAAGCCCGCACCTGCTCCTGCTCCGGCACCCGCTCCGGCTCCTGCGCCCGCTCCGGCACCCGCGCCGGAGGAAAAACCGCAGCCGAAAAAGGCCGTCGAAACGGAACGGGAAGAGGATTCCTGGGACGTTCAGCCCGACCTGGGGTTCTGAGATCTTCCGCGCAATCCAATTCAAAAAAACCGCCGGGCAGCTGGTCCTTCAGCCGTCCGGCGATTCTTTTGCGTGAAGAGCGTCTTTTTCAGCAGATGTTCCCGAGGTAGACGTTCGGGAAGCCGCGGCTCTTCGCGTGCGCCTGGATGCTGTCGAGCTCCGAACGCGGCGTACGCGGGCTGTCGTGGTACAGATACGCCGGGTGGTACGCCGTGAAATGGATCGGTGTATCGATGCCGAGCCCGTCGCGCACCCAGTCCAGGAATCCGTCGATCTGCTCGGGCGAGTCGTTCCTGCCGGGGATGACCAGGTTGGTGATCTCGAGGTGGCCGCCGCAGACCTTCTTGAAGAACTCGCAGGAATGCCTGACGGGTTCGAGCTCGCCGGAGCACATGGTCGGGTAGAAGTCGCCGAACCCCTTCACGTCGATGTTCGCCGCGTCGAAAAGCGGAAAGACGTCCTGCATGCATTCGTCGGAGAAATAGCCGTTGGAGACCAGGATCGTGCTGATCTTCTCGCGGCGGGCGAGGATGGCGCAGTCGCGCACGTATTCCGCCCAGACGGCGGGCTCGTTGAACGTGAACGCGACGCATTCGCTGCCGTGGCGGAGGATGAGCTCAATCAGTTCTTCCGGGGAATAGTAGCGGTAGGCGGCGTGGGGGTTGAACTTCTCACGCGACAGGTGGCAGTTCTGGCAGAAGACGCATTTGAGGTTGCAGCCGTAGGTGCCGACGGAAAACGCCTGCGTATGGGGGCGGAAATGGCGGAGCGGTTTCTTTTCGATCGGGTCGATCTGAAGCGCGCAGGGGTAGCCGTAGGCCATGGAATAGATCCTGCCGCCCTGGTTGAGGCGGACGCCGCAGAAACCTGTGCGTCCGTCCGCGATGAGGCAGTGCCGGGGGCAGACCAGGCAGCGCGCGAAGCCGCCGGACTCCGGTTTCTGCCAGTCGGCAGGGAAAAGCTTGTGTTCACGGTTCATGATGAGGTGTCCTTCCGTCGGATGAAAGCTGGGGTTTTTGTTTTGTCGCCGGGGGAGACCGGGGCGTCAGGAACGCGCCACGTAGCGGCGTTCCATGCGGCCGCCGAACGAGCAGAGGATGTCGTAGACGTGCGTGCCTTTGAGCTTCGCCCATTCCTCGGGGGAGACAGTCTCGCCCATGTCGGAGCCGATGAGCGTGACGATCTCGCCCTGGTAGGGGAGTTCGCCGCCGAGGGGTGCGAGGGAGACCATCGTGTAGTCCATGCAGACGCGTCCGAGCACGGGGCAGCGGCGTCCGCGGATGAGGAATTCCGCGTGGTTGGAGAGCTGGAGCGGAAGGCCGTCGGCGTAGCCCGCGGAAATGAGCGCGATGTCGGTGTCCTCCTGAAGTGTGCAGGTGCATTCGTAGCCGACGTTGTGGCCTTTCGGGAGCCTGCGGACGGCGATCACGTGCGAATAGCAGGAGACGACCGGTTCCAGGCATGCGGCGAGCTTCGGATCGGGGGAGAAGCCGTACAGGGAGATTCCGGTGCGTGCGCAGTTGTAGGGCGCCCGGACCGATTCGTGCAGGCAGCCGATGGCATCGCTGTTCGCGAAGTGCACGTTCGGGATCATGATGTGACGCTCGGAGACCGCGTCCAGAACATAGCGGAAAAGGCGAAGCTGTTCACGCGTCGTGGGGTGGTCGATCTTGTAGCCGACGGGGAAATGCGAGAAGATGTCGGTGCAGCGGAGATTGGGGAGCGCGGCGATCTTCGCGATGGCGTCCGGGGCCTCTTCCGGGAGGAGACCAAGGCGGCCCATTCCGGTGTCGAGCTTGATCATCACGTCAAGCGTGCGGCGCTGGCGGACGGCCTCGTCGCTGAGCATCTGCGCGACTTCGAGCGAAGGGATGCTGGGGACCATGCCGAAATGCACGACGTCCGCGACCTCGGTGTTCAGGAGCGCACCGAGGAGACGGACATTTTTCCCGTAGGAAATGATCTGCAGGGCTTCCGCCGGGGTCGCCACGCAGAACGTCGGGGCGTAGTCGCACAGGCTCCGGGCGACCTCGACCGCGCCGAGGTTGTAGGCGTCGGCCTTGATGACGGGGAAGAGCGCGGCGGGCGAAATCGACCGTGCGAGCGTGCGGTAGTTGCGCTGCAGCGCGCCGAGGTCGATTTCGAGCCAGATTCTGTCGGGCATGGTCCGGGTCCCCCCTCCGTCAGGTCACTTATGGTATTCCTGAAGGGACTTGGGTTCCTTGTCGGGATTCGAGCGGACAGCCTCGATGCCGACCGCGGTAGCGTGGGCCGCGGCGATGGTCGTCATGTACGGGATGCGGTTCTGGATGGCGCTGCGGCGGATGTAGCTGTCGTCGACTTTGCCTTCGCGTCCGATCGGCGTATTGATGATGAGCTGGATCTTGTTGTTCTTGATCATGTCAAGGATGTCGGGACGCCCTTCGCCGAGCTTGCAGACTACGGTGTTCGGGATGCCGTTCTCGGTGAGGAAGGCGGAGGTGCCTTCGGTGGCGAGGATGCCGAACCCGAGCTCATGGATCTTCTGCGCGATGGGGAGCAGGTACTTGCGGTAGTGGCGGCTGACGGACATCAGCACGGTGCCCTCGGTGGGCAGGAAGCAGCCGGAAGCGGCCTCGGCCTTGAAGAACGCGGTGCCGAAGTTGTCGGCAATGCCCATGACTTCGCCCGTGGCGCGCATTTCCGGGCCGAGGATCGGGTCGACTTCCGGGAACATGTTGAACGGCAGGACGGCCTCCTTCACGGCGACGAACGGGGTCTGGCCGGTCTTCGGGAGCTTGAACTGCGAAATCTTCTTGCCGAGCATGAGCTCGGTGGCGACGCGTGCCAGCGGGACGCCGGTGACCTTGGAGATGATGGGCACGGTGCGGGAGGCGCGCGGGTTGGCCTCGATGATGTAGACCTCGTCCTCGCAGATGGCGTACTGGACGTTCATGATGCCGTCGACCTTGAAATCCTTGGCGATCTTGGCGGTGTATTCCTCGATGGTCTTCTGGTGCTTCTCGGGGATGGTGATCGGCGGGATGGTGCAGGCGGAGTCGCCGGAATGGATGCCGGCGAGCTCGACATGTTCCATGATGGCGGCCACGTAGGTCTCGTTGCCGTCCGCGATGGCGTCGACTTCGCACTCGATGGCGTTGTCGAGAAAGCGGTCGATCAGCATCGGGTATTCGGGGCTGACCTGGAGGGATTCGACGGCGTAGCGGCGGAGCGTGGCTTCGTCGTAGATGACTTCCATGCCGCGGCCGCCGAGCACGAAGGACGGACGGACCATGACGGGATAGCCGATCTCGTTGGCGATCTTCACGGCCTCCTCGAGCGACTTGCTGGTGGCGCTGCGGGGCTGGAGGATGTTCAGGGCGATCATGCGTTCGCGGAAGTATTCGCGGTCCTCGGCGAGGCGAATGCCCTCGGGCTGGGTGCCGAGGATGTTCACGCCGTTGTCCTTCAGCTCCTGCGCGATGTTGAGCGGGGTCTGGCCGCCGAACTGCACGATCACGCCGAAGGGTTTCTCCTTGGCGTAGATGGAGAGCACGTCCTCGGTCGTGAGCGGCTCGAAGAAGAGCTTGTCGCTGGTGTCATAGTCGGTGGAGACGGTCTCGGGGTTGCAGTTGACCATGATGGACTCATAGCCGTTGTCGCGGAGCGCGAAGGCGGCATGGACGCAGGTGTAGTCGAACTCGATGCCCTGGCCGATGCGGTTCGGGCCGCCGCCGAGGATCATGATCTTCTTATTGGCGGAGACTTCGACCTCGTCCGGCACGGGCTGGTAGGTCGAGTAGTAGTAGCAGGCGTTCTCGACGCCGCTGACCGGGACCTTGCAGTAGGCCGCGACCACGCCGAGCTTGATGCGGCGTTCGCGGACGGTGCGTTCGCTGACGGAGAAGAGCTTGGCGAGATATTTGTCGGAGAAGCCGTCGCGCTTGGCGCGGATCAGCATGTCGTCCGGAAGGGACATGAAGCTGAACTTCTGGAGCTCGCCTTCGAACTGGGCGAGCTCGGCCATCTGCTCGATGAAATAGCGCGTGATGAAGGACATGCCGACGACCTCGTCGACCGTGCCGCCGCGGCGGAGGAATTCGTAAATCACGAAGAAGCGCTTGCTGTTCGGCGTGCGGATCTTCTCGCGGAGCTGGTCC
>JAFXYP010000087.1 GCA_017541665.1 Lentisphaeria bacterium
CCGCATGGGCAGCATGGGTGCCAGACCCGGTACCGTCCCCGGAACCATCCCCGGCACCGTCCCCGGAACCATCCCCGGTACCGTCCCCGGAACCATCCCCGGCACGATCCCCGGCGGCGGAATGGGCACCAGACCCGGCACCGTCCCCGGCACGATCCCCGGCGGCGGAATGGGCGGCGGAATGGGCGCCAGACCCGGCACCGTCCCCGGTACGATCCCCGGAACCATCCCCGGCGGCGGAATGGGCGGCGGAATGGGCGCCAGACCCGGCACCGTCCCCGGCACGATCCCGGCTCCCGGGACCATGCCCAGTACGAGACCTGGAGTCAGTCCGTTCACCAACCCGGTCGAATCGAAAGCCGATGACTCCGCGAAACCTGCGGCCGACGACAGGCCACAGGAAACCGCTGAACCGGAAGACGACGAAGAATTGGTGGAAGAAGTTACCCCCGCGAACGAAGACACGCTCTAACGCAGAATATTCGACTTTCCTATGAAGAAAACTCTATTCCTTTTGACGGCGGCGATCCTCCTCGCCGCCGCTATTCCCCTCTTCGCACAAAGCGCGTCCGGCGGCATCGTCGTGACGGCGGACGCCAAGAATGCCAATCCGACGCTCGTTTTCGCCGGCGGACTGTCCGACCAGGCGCTCTCCGCGAAGATCCTGTCCGATTTCCAGTATTGTGGCTGGTTCACCGTGCTGAAATCCGGCACCGCCGCCTATCATGTCTCGGCAAAGGGCAATCTGCAGGACTTCACGGTCACGATCTCGAACAGCGCCGGCGTCCCGATGCATTCCTTCCGCATCACGGACAGCAAGGAGGTTGACGCCGCTGCGCACACGGCCGTCGACACGGTCCTGAACAAGATCTTCGGCATCCAGGGCATCTGCCGTTCGAAAGTCGTCTTCTCCGCCGCCACCAGCGCGAAGAACCGCGAGATCTTCATCTGCGATTTCGACGGCTCGAACATCAAGCAGATCACGCACAACAACACGCTTTGCGTCGAGCCCGTCTGGGCGCCCGACGGAAAGAGCTTCGTCTACAGCTTCTACGGACCCAGCTATACGAACCTGGTCCAGTACAATTTGGAAACGGGGCTTTCCCGCAGGCTCACCCAGTATGGCGGAATCAACGCCGGCGGATCGCTTTCCACCGACGGGAAGACCCTCGCCATGATCCTCTCGAACAACAATCAGGTCGATCTTTACACGCGCCCGACCGAGGGCGGCAAGCTGAAGCAGCTCTCCAGCGGCAAGCCCGTCGAAGCCAGCCCCCGCTGGAGCCCGGACGGCAAAAAGCTCTGCTTCGTCTCCGACGCGCGGAACGGGCGTCCCGTCCTCTGCGTGATCGACCCGTTCGCGGGCGGCAAAGCCACGGAAATCTCCGGCCTCGTCGGCAGCGAACGCGTCGCACCGTCCTGGTCTACCGATAACAAGATCGCCTATTGCGCCAAGATCAACCGCAATTACGAGCTCCGCGTCGCGAAACTCAGCGCCGACGGGAAGTCCGGAACCATGGAGGAAGTCGGCGTCGCCGGAAACAACACATTCCAGGGCGAAGACCCGTCCTGGGCGCCCGACAACCGCCACGTCACCATGACCGTGAACGGCGCCATCTATGTGATCGACACTCGCCTCGGTGCAAAACGCAAGCTCGTTTCCGGATCCGGCAAGGTCGGGCAATCCAACTGGTCGCCCATTCTGAAGTGAGCCCGGCACATCCGCTTCCCACTGCATCCGCACTGGTCCCGCAGCCATGACGAACCGACAGTTTCTCGATTGGATGGCCTCGCTTGAGTTCTTCGGCATCAAGCTCGGCCTCGACCAGACGCGCGCGCTTTTCCTTGCGGCCGGGTCGCCCGAACGCGGCCTGAAGTTCATCCATGTGGCCGGCAGCAACGGCAAGGGTTCCGTCTGCGCCATGATCGAGTCCGGCCTCCGCGCCGCAGGCTTCCGCACCGGCTTCTACTCCTCGCCGCACCTCGTTTCCCCGTGCGAACGATTCCGCATCAACGGGCGTCCGGTCACGGAGGACACCCTTTGCTCCGTCCGGGACATCGTCCTGCCCGCTGTCTCGAAGCTGGAACGGGACGGCATGAAGCCGACCTATTTCGAGGTCACGACACTTATTGCCGCGCTGCTTTTCGCGCGCGCGCACTGCGATTATGTGGTGTGGGAAGTCGGCATGGGCGGCAGGCTGGACGCGACAAACATCGTCACGCCGCTCGTCTCCGTCATCACCGGCATCTCCATGGAGCATGCACAGTACCTCGGCAACACCATTCAGAAGATCGCGGCCGAGAAAGCCGGAATCATCAAAAAAGGCATCCCCGTATATTGCTCTTCCGGCACCCCGATCCCCGCACGGAACGTGATCGGATTCCGCGCAGCCGAGCTCTGTGCCCCGTTCCGCATCCCGCCCGAACCGTCCGCGCCCGTCTGCATCCGCCTGCTCAATGACGGCCATATCGTGGAGCAGCATTTCACCTTCGACGACGTCCCGATTTCGCTCAGGCTGGCAGGACCGCACCAGCGCAGGAATGCCGCTCTTGCGTTCTCCGTCCTGCGACACCTGGCCGACCTCGGCGGATTCGATTTCGCGGCGGCGATCGACGGCCTCCGGCAGACGGCATGGCAGGGGCGTTTCGACCTGTATCCCGAGTTCGGGCTCGTCCTGGACGGCGCACACAACCCCGAAGGCATCGGCGTACTTGCGGAAACTCTCCGCGAGGTCTTCCCGGACAGGAAATTCCGCTTCATTTTCGGGGCGTTCTCCGACAAGGACACGCTCGACAGTCTCCGCGCACTCGCCCCGCTCGCGCTGGAATTCATCTTCGTCCGCCCGGAATCCTCCCGCCCCAGCAAGTCCGCCGCCGAGCTCGAATCCGAACTCGCGCGCATCGCGCCGGGCATCCCCGCGACCGATTCCTCCCTGATGGACGCACTCGCATCGCTCGAACCGGCGCGTCCGGCTGTCCTTTGCGGCTCCCTGCACCTTTGCGGCGATGTCCTGGCGCATCTGCACGTCGCGGTCCGCTGATTTCGCGAAGATGTAGGGAACGCCCGTTTTCACACCGTTTTTTCCTTTCTTGAAACAAGCACGAAAAATGGCATCGGAATTTCCTGAAATAATTAGAGAAATCGACAGTAAAAATGCCTGTAGCATGAAACTTTTTTTTCAGAAAAAGCACTTGTTTTTCTTGCTTTTTTCGACATTCGGTGTATATTTTTTAATCCGTTTTGTAAAAACCAAGAGGTAAAAGTCTAATGTCTTCTTCATCCATTGCTGAAAAAAATTTGGCGAGACTCGCAAAAACCAGCCTCGCACAAGATTTCGTCACCCGTCACAATGGCGAATGGAACCACACGGACTGGCTCGAATTCTGCGCCTACCTTGAGGAAAATGGCTATACCCCCATCGACCTTGACCGTGTCGGCCTGCTCCTCGAACAGAAGAAATCCGAATTTTTCGAACACCGCTGATCGGCGGTGTTTCCGTTTCCCATGGCCGATTGTCCCGCTTCCGGCACCCTGTATATCGTAGCCACGCCCATCGGCAATCTTGAGGACATCACGCTGCGCGCGCTCCGCGTCCTGAAAGAAGCCGACCTCATCCTCGCCGAGGACACGCGCCGCACGGCCATCCTGCTCCAGCATTTCGACATCCGAAAGCCGCTGGAATCTTACCACATTTTCAACGAACACGCGCGCACTCCCGCCCTCATCCGCCGCATTCAGGACGGCCTGACCGCCGCGCTCGTGAGCGATGCCGGAACCCCCTGCATCGCCGATCCCGGTTTCATGCTGATCCGCGCTGCCGTGGAAGCAGGCATCGAACCGGTCATCATCCCCGGCGTCTCCGCCCTGACCTTCGCGGTCTCCGCCAGCGCCCTCCCCTCCGACCACTTCACGTTCCACGGTTTCCTCCCGGTCAAAAGCGGACGCCGCCGCGCCGAACTCGAACGCATCGCCGCCGACAAGCGCACCGCGGTCGTATTCGAATCGCCCTTCCGCATCGCAAAGCTCCTCGCCGAAGTCGCCGAGATCATCGGCCCCGACACTCCGCTTGCGCTCGTCCGCGAGGCGACGAAGATCCACGAGCAGATCCTCCGCGGCCCGGCGGCACAGCTCGCCGAACAGGCGAAGAAGGTCAACTGGAAAGGTGAATGCGTGCTCGTGATCGACGCGCGCGACGCCTCGGACCGTGCGGACGACATCGCCTCCGTTTCGGACGGCAGCACACCCGAAAACTGATTCCCGTCTTTTTTTCCGGGAAAACGCTCTTTTTTGCCGATTTTTGTTTGACTTTTTAACTTCTTTCATGTATATTATCTTTCAGACAAAACTATTTTTCACAAAAGAAACTTTCCAGGAAAGAGACCAGACATGACCCTGCCCTCCCGTTTCTCCGCCCTCGCAGCCGTGCTCCTCGCCGGAGCAGTCTCCGCATGCACGACCATCCGCGAACTCCCGCCCGTTTCTCCCGACGCCGAGCTCAGCAAAGAGGCTGCGGAGGAACGCGAGTACTCCCGCAAGCTGCTTGAAGCGTTCCTGAAGAACGATGCGTCGGGCTTCATCTCCATGCTCTCGCCCGAGATGAAGGAGGAGTTCGGCAAGGACAAGTTCGAGCTCTCGCGCAAGGTCATCACGGAAACGCTCGGCGAGCCCGTCTCGTTCAGCTACGTGACCGCGCTGGAACACGTCGCGATCACCCCGTACATCTGGAAAGTCCGTTTCGTACTCAAAAACAAGCAGGACAAGGAATTCTACAGCGAAGCGCTGTTCCGCGTCCTTGCCGGGCACGACACCAAAGGCGACGTGATCGTCGTCGGATTCAATTTCCTCTGATCCGGACCGGACAGCGTCCCCGGGGCAATCCCCCCACCACATACAAAACGGAACTCCGCGCTCCGGGGCGCTTCACATTTTTCAGTCGTAACAACCCACACACCATATTCCCCTAACCCAACCCCGAAACACACATGAACAAAACAGCAAGATTCCTTCTCTGCCTGGCTGCCGGGACGTTCTGTCTCGTGTCGCTCGCGGCGGACGAGCAGGCGGCGCAGGACGACGCGTCCGCCAGAACCATCCACCTGAAGCAGGATGACGGACAGGTCCGCTTCGACAGCCGTGTGTACGAGCTCAAGCACGTGACCTCAGAGTCCGTCCTGCCGTTCGTGAACTCCGCCATCCAGCGCTACAACCGCAGCTCGACCATCCGCCGCGTCACGGCCATCGCGCCGGACGCCAAGGACGCGATCCTCGTCTCCACCGGACGCGAATTCCTGCCCTACGTCGACGAAATCGTGGCGGCGCTCGACCGTCCCGGCCAGAAGGGCATCCAGGGCACCGGCGTGGCGCGCATCGCCTATACGCCGAAATACCGCGCCGCGCAGGAATTCTCCGAGCTGATCGACAAGACCCTCGGCTCGTCCGTCGGCAAGGCTTATGTGAACGAGGAGACCAACACGATCTTCTGGCGCGACCAGACCGACTCCGCCCGCGGCACGCTCGACTTCATCGAGACCGAGCTGGACCGTCCCCTGCCACAGGTCGCGCTCCGCCTGAACTACTACGAACTCCGCGACAGCGACCTGAAGGACTGGGGCTTCGACTATCTGGCGTGGAAAAACGGCCCCGGCGTAAACCTGCTCAACCTGAGCTACAATGCCGGCCGCCTCGCCGTCGACCAGGTCCTGGACGACATCCAGTTCGTCGCCACCTCCACCTGGGGCTACGGCGGATTCTTCACCGCGCCGCAGTTCGACATGAGTTTCATCCGCTGCCTCCAGCAGTCCGGCAACGCCGCCGCGGCAGCAAACGTTTCCCTCACCATGGTGAACACCCCGGTTCGTTCGCTTGAGGAGTACGCCCTGGTCCGCAGCGTCCAGGAGGGCGCTCCCGACAAGGCCCCGTTCATCTACCGCGCCTCCATGGAGCCGGAATATCAGAACATCGCCAAAAACGTGCTCGGACGCACGTTCGTCGGCAAGAGTTACTACGAGGACGAGGACGGCAACAAGTTCTCCAATCCGCCGGCGCTCGACGTCCAGATCATCAACCCCTTCATCTGCCTCCCGCAGGAAAACGCCCCCGCCGGAGCCTACAGTGAAAAGTACAAAGTCAAGGACGCCGCCTCCGACCTCAACGGCAGCATGGCCAAGACCGACGGCTGCGTGATGTTCGACTACTCCATGTATTTCAAGGACGTCGTCGAACGCGGCAACACCGGCGCCGAACTCAGCAACAATGTGCTCTGCGCGGGTGCGGCCACCCTCGGACTCGGACGCGAAAAAGTCCTCACCGTCTACGAAAAGGAAAACGACGTCGAACAGACCATCGGCCTCCCGATCCTCTGCCGCATCCCCGTCATCAAATATCTCTTCAGCACCGTCACCAGCATCAAGGAACGCACCTATGTGATCGTGACCGCCGAAGCCGTCCTGCTCCATCCCGAAGAAAAGAAGGGCATCCCGCAGACGCAGAGCGTCAACAAGGATGTGAAGCGCCGCATTGAGAACCCCTTCCGCAGCAGCGACGAGCACGCCCCCAAAGCATTAACCGCTGCCGAACAGCAGGCCGAAACCGAAAACGAACAGCAGGCCGAAAGCGAGGACTGATCCATGAAAACCAATCTCTACCGAAACATCATCCTGTCATTCGCCGCCGGACTCATCGCGGCTTCCTGCAGCACCGACCAGCTCCCGCAGCCCCCGCCGAACGTCACCGTCCTCGAAGGCGCACAGGTCCCCTCCCAGCTCACCGTCACCCCGCAGGCCATCCCCGGTTCCGCCAAGAGCGAACAGGGCGCCCCGACCGGCGGCTATGCCCCGACCGGCGTCCAGGCGAAGCTGAACATCGACGTGAAGGACGGCACGAAGGAGATCACCGTCGTCCGCGACAACACCGACCCCTTCGTCATCACGAAGCCCTATACGATCAAGAACGCCGACCCCTACGCGGTCCGCAGCTACCTTGAGGCAGCCGTCGGCGCGCGCAGCGTCAGCGCGAGCCCCGCGCAGGCCACCGCCGTCAAATTCGAAGACGGCACCGGCGTGGTCCTCGTCTCCGCCGAAGAATACCGCTTCCGCGACAACGAGGACGGACGCGGCATCGACAGCATCGTCGCCACGCTCGACCGCAAGGGCCTGACCTACTCCGGCGATGCCGGCACACGCATCTACTTCCCCCGTGCCAGCAAGGCCGCGAACCTCCGCGACATGCTCCTGAAGGTCGGTTCCTCCGACCTCGATCCGCAGTTCGAGATCTCCCCCAGCACGATCCTCGTTGACGGCGAGCTCAACGCGCTCGTGGTCTGCGCCCCGGAATGGTCCTGGGAAGACATGCGCAAGCTCCTCGTGAGCTACGACCGCCCGATCCCCGAGGTCAAGATCTCCTACCGCATCATCGAAATCTACGCTGAAAACGACGACCGCATCGGCGTCGACTTCCAGAGCTGGAAGAACAACGAGGGCGTCGACCTCTTCTCCGCAGGCGCCATGATGAGCCGCAACTGGGGAACCTTCTTCACCAGCAGCGTCCAGGACACCGGCTTCAACAAGACCTCCTACTGGAACTTCAACCCGAAATGGAACACCCGCTACCTCGACTTCATGACCTCCATCGGCAAGGCCAGAATCCTCGCCCGCGGCGAAATCGTGGCGCAGAACCGCACCGTCTCGACCGTCCAGGTCGCCTCCGGCTTCTTCTATGACCGCACGTTCTATACCGCCGGCGCGAAGACCATCGCCGAAGGCACGGGCGAGTTCGCCTACACCGACCCGAACCCGGACACCATCCTCCGCGAGGCCATCACGAAGATCCAGCCGTTCTCCAAGCTCAAGGAGTTCTACAAGGACGCCGGCACCTCGGCCATCATGAAGCCCGACGGATACACGCTCCGCACCATGAACACCCAGACCGGCACGAACACCTACGGCGACGTCTCCGCGCTCGTCTTCGGCAATGACGCCAAGACCAGCCCGCTCGCCAAATTCCTTACCGGCTACGTCAAGGCCGACGGCACCGTCGTCAACGGCGCGTACTACAACACCAACTGGGACAATGCAAATGCCGCGCCAGGCGTCATCCACGGTTGGCTCCAGTACCCGATGGTCACCGACGGCTTCAAGTTCGACCTCCGCGTCACCCCGGTCGTCACCTCCAAGGCCGCAAAAATCTCCTTCGACCTCGACAGCATCTCCCTGCTCGGCTGGAACGCCGACGGCTCCGCCCGCATGAGCAAGTCCCAGACCGGCACCACCTTCCAGATCGGCACCGAAGCCGAGGAATTCGTGATCGGCGGACTCAAGAAATCCGAATCCGTCCGCAGCACCGCCGGCCTGCCCTTCCTGAAGGATCTCCCCATCATCGGCCGCGCCGTCTCCACCGAGTCCGAATCCATCAAGCAGTCCCAGCTCGTCGTGATCGCCAGGGTCGAATACTCCAACCCCGACGATGTCGCGGGCGAAGAGATCACCGAGGACCTCGGCAAGATCGTCAAGAGCGTGAACAAGGGCATGACCAGCCGCGTCGGCAACATGTTCTTCCAGCAGTACGGACTCGATGAGGACCGCGCAGACCGCAACGAACGGCTTGACAGCGTCGGCAACTTCATCAACGACGACTACCAGGAGATGAAGTGATGAAAAGGAACGGCGGCAAACAGGCAAAGCGCCCCACACGCGGGGCGCCGCTCCCTGAAACTTCGCCGGATCTTGAGTCCCTCAAGAAGATGGTCCGCCTGCTCGAACGGAAGCACCGCGCCTTCCTCGAGCAGGACTGGAAGGAGCACGCCTACGAAATCCAGCGGAGCCAGTTCAACCAGCTCATGATCGTCAGGTTTGCCATGCCGTGCAACCTCAGCCGCATCATGGCCGTTACCGGGCTTACCTCCGCAGGCGCATCCCTCTTCGTCGACAAGCTCGTCCAGAGCGGATACCTCATCCGCACCGACGATCCGAACGACCGCAGGAACGTGCGGATCTCCCTTTCCGAAAAAGGTTCGAAGTTCATCGGTGAGGTCGTCGACAGGTTCAACGAGTTCATCAACGGCTTCCTCCGCACACGCACGAAGGAGGAGCTGGCCGTCATCTCGCAGGCAATGAACATCATCAACGAAACCATCGACGACGGAGAGGAAGGCGTCTGAAAAAAGCCGGTCCCCGACGAATCCGTCCACTTCCCGCCGACCTCACACGGGGCCGGCGTTTTTTTTTGAATTTACATGCGCCGAAAAAGATTATTTGAGGAGGAAATGAACTCCTCCGCATCGATGCAACGTTAAGAAAAGTTACAGCGTCCGATAAAAAATCAATACGGGAAAACACGTTTTTCTGCGGAAATCATTTTAGGGATTACACAAAACGACATTTAAGGTTTTTACATTTTTCAATAAATAGTACATGTTTTTATCACATTATACATGTTTTTTGCTATTGAAAAATCATTTCACCGATTGTATATTAACGCTGAAAACCCGAAATAACCAAACAAGTGAGCTCAAGATCCCCTCGCCCGGTGGCGGAAGGATTCAGGCTCGCACCAACACATCACAAGGAGTTCATTATGAAACTCGGTCATTTCCTCGGTTGCGCAGCGGCGATCGCCCTCGCGATCACGGTCTTCGCACAGGCTCCGGCCGCTCCGGCCGGCGCAGGCGCGGGTAACGGCGGCGCTCCCGCCATGGGCGGCTTCGGCGGCTTCGGCGGCGGCATGGGCGGCGGTATGCCCGGCGGCATGGGCGGCTTTGGCGGCATGGGCGGCTTCGGCGGCGGTGCTCCCGGCGGCGCTCCCGGTGCTGGCGGCCAGGGTGGTCGTCGTGGCGGCGGATTCGGCGGCGGCCCCGGCGGCGGCAACGCCTTCGGCGCGACCCAGTCCGGCGGCATGATGGGCATGTTCGGCGGCGGCGGCAACAACCGTCTCCCCGAAGGCTTCGTCCCCTCTGAAACCACCATCTTCTGCGAATCCTATCCCGCAGTCAATCCGGAAACCGGCGAAGTCATCTATCGACTCACTGCCCCCGGCGCACAGGATGTGACCATCTCCCAGGGTCTCCGCGACGGCAGCGGCGACAAGCTCTACCACCTGAAGAAGGTGGAAGGCGCCAACGGCGTGTGGGAAGTCAAGACCGATCCGCTCGTGGTCGGCTTCCACTACTACTCCTTCCGCGTCGACGGCAACGTCGTCTCCGACCAGAAGACCGGCGCCTACTTCGGCAGCAACGCCATGCAGTCCGGTATCGAAGTGCCCGAATCCAAGGAAGAAGGCGCCTACCACCACTTCAACAAGGACGTCCCGCACGGACAGGTCCGTCGCTGCCAGTATTGGTCCGAGATCAACGGCGGCATCGAACGTATCTGCAACGTCTACACGCCTGCTGAATACGAAACCAACCCGAACAAGCGTTATCCGGTCCTCCTCCTCATGCACGGCTGGGGCGAAGATGAAAACGGCTGGATGATCCAGGGCCGTACCGCCAACATCATGGACAACCTCATCGCGGCCGGCAAGGCTGTTCCGATGATCATCGTCATGGATTGCGGCGACATGAAGGCCAACTCCTATGTCGGTCGCTCCGGCGGCGGCATGGGCGGCTTCGGCGGCATGATGGGCATGGGTGGCGGCGGCGTCAACGAGATCTTCGTGAAGGAACTCATCCCCTTCATCGACAAGACCTTCCGCACCATTCCGGATCGCGATCACCGCGCCATGGCGGGTCTCTCCCGCGGCGGCGGCCAGACCTGGAGCACCGTTACCTCCAACCTCGACATGTTCGGTTGGCTCGGCAGCTTCTCCGGTCTCTTCGGCATGCAGGGCGCTGTTGAGAACGCCTACAACGGAGCTCTCAAGACCGCGAAGGAAGATCCTTCCAAGAAGCTCCATGCCATCTTCATCTCCCACGGCGAAGCTGAAAACGCCGATGGTCCGCGCAACATCGCGAACCAGATGAAGGAATACGGCCTCCCGGTGACGTTCTACATGTCCCCCGGCACGGCCCACGAATGGCTGACCTGGCGTCGCAGCCTCCGCGAATTCGCTCCGCTCCTGTTCAAGGGCATCTGATCGAATCGCGTGAGTCCTTCGGCTGATTCATCAGCCACTGATTCCCGGCCGGGCACCGCCTCAAAACGGTGTCCGGCCTTTCTTATGCCCGGATTTCCCGGCGCACAGACGCTCTTTTGAGACGGTGCCTCCGCGATTCGATTTCCCGGTTCTCCCCGGACCAACTTTTTTTTTCAAAAAAAAACTGTATCGTCTTTTTTTCCGTTTGCATTTTTGTTGCACAGAGATATATTTATCTAAATCGAATGAAAGGTGTTTTTTTCAACTGAGATCATAAAAGCAAAGGAGATGAAGCATGCCGCTGTCCAATGAGGAAAAGAACAGGATCGACGGAATCGAAGAAGCCGTCAACGGACAAACCCCGGTCGAGGATTTGAATGAGGAACGGGAAAAAAACCGGTCTTTCGAATCCAGACACTGCGGCCATGTCATGATGGGGAAGTGGATCACTCCTCCGGAAGAAAAGAAGCCCAAAAAGAACGCCCCCAACGAATTCGACCGGCATCATTCCCCCAAACACATGGGCAACATGCCCCGGTATCCCCGCCCCTCGCTGAAAGAGTTTCTCAAAAAGCTTTTCGGCAAAAAATGAGCGCTGCCTCCATGCTACCGGAAACACTCCCGTCCGACATGACGCTGGAGGTGACGACGCGATGCAATTATCGATGCCCGTACTGCTACTGCTTCTGGCACGAATTCCCGGGACAGACAGGCTCCGATCTGGGCACGGCGGAATGGAAGCTCCTGATCGACAGTTGCATCAGGAAGGGCGTGAAAAGCCTTCTCTTCACGGGAGGAGAAGCGCTGCTCCGGGACGATATCCGCGAGCTGCTGGACCATGCGGCCCAACAGATCCCGCGCGTCGACATCTCCCTTTTCACGAACGGCAGCCGGATGGATGAGCCGATGTTCCTCTTCTGCAAGGAAAGAGGCATCTCCGTCCTGACCAGCCTGCAGGGGCTGAGGACGCATGAGGCCATGACGGGGACAAGGTCGGGATACCGGAAAACGCTGGAATTGATCTCGCTGGGACATCAGGAGAAATGGCCCGTCCCGGTCAGCATTACCGTCACAAAAGAAAACCGGCCTGAGATCCGGGATATTTTTGCAGCCGCCGCACTCTGCGGGGCCGGATTCATCCAGCTGGGGCCGATGATGCCGGAGGGACGCGGCCGGAACCACCTGGAATGGGTCCTGTCCCGCACGGAATGGGAATCCGTGAAAGAGGAGATACGGAACATGCGGAACTGCGGCGTCCCGTACGTTTTCTGCGACGAGATGATCTGCACCTGCCGAAGCCATTCCCCGGAAATCACCGGCCTTTTCCCCGATTCAGGCGACAATCCGTGCGAGGCGGGAAAGCGGTTCGGCGTGATCGGCCCGGACGGAAGATACCGGAAGTGCCTTCACTTTCCCCCCGCATGACAGAACGACAAGGCGTTCGGATGAATTGGCAGGCTCCCGGGGACGGGAGGGAAAGCCCCCTGTCCCCGGCAAATCCGGCTGACAATTGTCCGGCGCTTATTTCTTCGCCGCAGTGATCTTGAGCAGGAGTTCGGCGATATTTTCCGTACGGAGCGGCTTCAGCAGGATGCCGGTAAACGGCGCGGGATCCTCGCGCTTGACCATCTCCACGTCGGCGGTCAGGGCATAGACGGGGAGATCGCGCCACATCGGATTGCGGCGGATCTCCGCGGCGAGTTCCGGCCCGCTCATATTCGGCATCCAGACGTCGGTGAGCACGGCGTCGAACATGGTGTCGTTCATCTTCACCATCGCGTCCCTGCCGGAAGTGGCGGTATGGATGTTCCTGACGCCGAGTTTTCTGCAAAGTGCCTCAAGCACCTTCAGGTTCAGTTCGGAGTCGTCCACCAGCAGCAGCACCAAATCGATATCCTCAGGCAGCGCGTGCGTTTCGGCCTGCTGTTCGAGCTCGGCGGGCGCTTCGGTCTGATATTCGATGCGCGGGAGTTCGACCGCAAACGAGCTGCCGACGCCGACTTCGCTGTCGATCCTGATCCTGCCGCCCATTTTCGCGACCATGAGGTTGCAGATGGAGAGCCCGAGACCGGTTCCGCCGACCTGGTTCCTGGTATGGATGCGCACGAACGGCTGCATGAGTTCGGAGAAATGGCTTTTGTCAATGCCGATGCCGGTATCCTGCACGGTGAAAACGAGCGTCCCGGTCTTCTTCCCGTCGGCGGTCCGGGCGTCCGGCACGAACCGGATATGCAGCGTGACGCCGCCTTTTTCGGTGAATTTGACGGCATTGCCGATGAGGTTGAAGAGGATCTGGCTGATGCGCTGGGAATCGACCTTCACCCACGGGATCTCGCCATCGGCGTCGAGCTTCAGATACAGGGACTTGTTGCGCGCGGCGTCGCCGACGATGGTGAGGACGGATTCGGCGAGGCGGCGGAAATCGCACATGGCGGGGAAGAGCTTCAGCTTGCCAGCGTCGAGCGAGGCAAAGTCCAGCACGTCGTTGATGAGCTGCATCAGCGTGTTGCCGCTGAAAATGATGTTGCCGAGGTATTCCACGGCTTTTTCCTTCGGGACATCGCCCTGCTGGAGGAGTTCGGAGAACCCGATGATCGAGTTCAGCGGGGTGCGGATGTCGTGGCTGACGCAGCTGAAGAAGAAGCTCTTCGCCTTTTCCGCGGAAATGGCCTTGTCGCGTTCCTGTTTCAGGTTCTGCGTGAGCTCGTATTTCAGGAGCATCATGTTCGACGTGTGCTGGAAATTGCCGAGCATCTCGTAGTCGGTCTGCGAGAACGAACGCCACGGGTCCTTGAAATACAGCGAAACGGCGCCCCACACGCGGTCCCCGTGCGAAAGCTTGAAGGAGCAGCGCGTCCCCATCCCGGTGGAGCGGACGAGCTTCGAGAGAGACGGATCCTCGATCGGAATATTCGGAAGGTCGTTGTCGACCGTAATGTCGCATCTTTCCAACCTGGCCATCCATTCTTCATCGAATTCGGTGTATTCGCGGATCTTCATAATGAACGGGGAGAACGGCTGGTCGCCGTCTTCGAAGCCCCATGTAGCCAGGAGCTCCACCCCCTCCGGCCTGAAGTGGATGAAATTGCCGCCGTCGGCCGAGAAATAGCCTGCGACGACGCGGACGACCTCCTGGAAGGCGCGACTGTCTTCGTCGGCCTCGGAAAGAATGGCCTCCATGCATGCCGAAGTGGCTTCCTGGCGGCGGATGCGGCGGTCGGATTCGGTGATATCCACGGCAAACATGAAGATGTAGGAAAGATTGTTCGAGTCGTCCGTCACGCCGTGGGCATCGATCTGCCAGATCTTGCCGTTGACCTTTCGCTGGATGGAGGACGTGCGCAAACCGTTCATGATCGACTGGAGAAGCTGCGGCTTCACCTCGCGTTCGAGCAAGGCGATCGACTCCTGATATGGCTTGTTGCAGCGGAGCAGACGGCCGGAACCGTCGAACATCGCCACCGGGATGATGGTATTGTCGATGAGCAGCTGGTTTTCCCGTTCGCGCTGCTGAATTTCGCGCATGGCGATACCGCGTTCCACGGCCATGGACAGCAGGGAAGCGGCCACCTGCACCATCTGGAGATCGGCGGGGGTCAATATCGTCCTGAAGTTGACGTAATGGACGGCCAGCCCGCCCCAGAAACGACCGTTGAAGGTCACGCGGGCGATGATGGCGGATTTGGCATGGCAAACGACGTTCGGCAGATCCGCATAGAGCGCCTCGGCGTCCTCGAAAGCGAGCACGGGCTCGCTCTTTTTATCGCGGCACAGCTTCAGGATCGGGCAGTTCGTATCATGCTTGCCGATGCGCTCGATGCCGGAGCGCGTCCATTCGTTCGTGAGACGGAAACGGTCCGAAGACTTTTGCGGGAGCATGAGGACCCGGTCGCAGTGCAGGATATCGAGCATTTGCCCTGCCAGATAGTCGCAGAAATCACGGATGTCGGGATTGTCGTTGAAGTAGGAGAGGATGTTCATCTTGAACTTCTCGACCGCGTGCAGCTTGCGTTCCTCGGTCACGTCGTGCATGATGCCGACCAGCATGCGCCCCCCCGTGTCGGAGCGGAACGGCAAAAGCCATTTCTCGAACACATGCCAGCCGACCCCCGGCACGATCTCTTCGACGTCGGCATGGATCAGCTCTTTCGAGTTCATCGCGGATATCTGATCCGCAGTCAGCTTGTCCGCGACAATCTTCGGCATGAAGTCGCAATCCATCCTGCCGATGACCTCGTCCCGGGTACGGCCGATCATGCGGCAGAACTTCCGGTTGCACATGGAATAACGGAAACCGTTGTCGACATTCTTCACGAAGAAGGACATGGGCAGTGTGTCGATGATCTGCTCCAGCAGGCGGTTGGAGTCCGCCAGGCTCTGCTGTTCGCGGATGCGGTAGAGGATGGCGGAGAACGTGTCCACCAGCATGAGGCGGGGTTCGAGGTTGTAGGTCGGGAATGGCATGCGGTCCGTAAACTGGATGAGCATCGTGCCGATGTAGCGCTTCTGGTTGAAGATCTCGAATGCGAGCTGGCAGCGCGGATATCCGGGGCACTGTTCGGAAATCGCCGCCAGTTCCGGCACGTGGGCGATCTCCGGGATCGCGCATGCGTGCTTCTCCTTCAGGATCGGACGCATATAGCCGACCAGCTTCTCCCTCAATTCGGGCGTGAGTTTCGGAAGTTTTTCCTTCATGTCCGCGCGCACGAAATCCATCTGTGCATTCATTTCGCGGTCCATCCAGACCATCCGGCAGCTGTCGAACTCGCGGAAGATGATTTCGGTAATAATCGACAGGACACTCTTCAAGTCGGTTTCCTGTTGCGTACGCCGCAGGATCTCGGCATTCGCCGACTCGTATTTATGGAAGAATGCCTCCGCCGTGATGTCCTCGACCATGCCGAGGATCAGCCGCCGCCCGGTTGCGGGATCGACATACAGGCTCTCCGTGAAATGCACGAATTGCGGGAAACCTTTTTCGTCCAGCATCTGGAGCCGGAACGTCTGCGTCTCGCCGCCTTTCTGCACGGTCGCCTCGGAGAAGCTCCGCCATTTCGCGGCGACCGGAGCCGGCAGGAAATCAGCGGGGGTTTTGCCGCGGACAGCGGCATGTTCGACATGGAATGTCTGCGCAAAATGCCGGTTGGCACGGAGAAGCCGGAAACCACAGTCGACCTCCAGGACATAGATGCCGAGCGGCATGTTGTTGGCGAGGGTAAGCAGAATGGTTTTCTGATAGGAGTTTTCGGCGGCGGCGGCATTTTCAGACGCCCTGACAGAGAAGAAAAGAATGCCCGCCTCCGTACCGTCGGAAAGGACCGCCGGCTGCATCACGGACTCATACCAGGGACCGGCGGATTCGGCGCAGACGTGGAACACAAGCTCAAATCCGGGCACTCCGACCCGGCACACGCCGTCGTGGAACGCAGCGGAGGACGCCGGAACGATTTCATCCAGGTCGTGTCCGGCGAGCTCGTCCAAGCTTCGTCCGAAGACTTTTTCCGCAACGGGATTCGTATAAAGGATCATGCCGTCTTTTCCGCAGGCGACCACACCGTCCGACAGGTGGCGGTATACGGCGTCAAAAGCTTCGGCGGCGAGGCGGATCGTTCCGTTTTTCGTTCGTTCCTTCGTCATGTTTGCGCGCATCCTCAAGATTACAAAAAAATTATTTTCTACTTTAGCATGCAAAACAAAAAAAGTCAAGTATTTTTTTGAATATATCGATACGAACAGGAGACACTTTCTCCCGGCGGCCCCGAAAAAAAGACAAGAGGAGGGAAAGAAACAGGGAAAGACTTGAAGAAAACGGGGGAAAGACTCGGGAATTGAGCAAAAAAAATGGCGGAGAGAGGGGGATTCGAACCCCCGAACGGGAAAAACCCGTTAACGGTTTTCGAGACCGCCGCCTTCGACCGCTCAGCCATCTCTCCGGTTTTCGATAAAAAAGGTAAGAAATAATATAGCCCGCAAACGCGAAAAAGCAAGCTGAGACGCGTTATTTTACCGGAATGACGGCGTTTTTCGCCGCATGCACCGTTTTTTACGGATGGTTCGCCAGCGCCGCATCGGCGGTGTGGAGCCCGTCCACGGCCGCGGAGACGATCCCGCCTGCAAAGCCGGCGCCCTCCCCGCAGAAATACAGCCCGTCCACGCTCGATCGGTATGACTGCCGGTCTCGATCGAACCGGACCGGGCTGGACACGTGCGTCTCGCCGCCGATCATCACGCCCTGATCCAGGAATCCGGGCATGATCCTGTCGAAATGCACGAGCGCGCGCCGCAGGGACGCCGTGACCGGAGCGGGCATGATGGAATCGAGGCGGGCGGGCGCAAGTCCGAAACAATAGGAAGTCTCACCGGGAAGCCGCCCGGTTTTGCCGTTCAGGAAATCGCGCGCGGTCTGGGCTGGTGCGGTGCATCCGCCGCCGCCCGCCGTGGCGAGTGCGGCCTCGAGCCGGTCGAGGAAATCGAACGCGTCCCCGGGTGCGGCAAACATGCCGGAGGGGATCGTGGTGATGAGCGCGGCGTTGGCGAACTTGCCGTCGCGCGCGGCATTGCTCATGCCGTTGGTCGACAGATGGTCGGCATCGGTCACGGCAGCAATGATCTCGCCGCCGGGACACATGCAGAAGCTCGCCGCGCCGTCGATGCGTCCGTCCTGCGAGGGACGGCTCACGACCTGGTACGGAGCGGCGCCGAGGGAATCCGGCGGGACCGTCATGCCGTATTGCGCCGCGTTGATGAATTCCTGCGGATGCTCGATGCGGATTCCGACCTGAAAGCCCTTCATGGACGACCGGACGCGCCCGAAGAGCGAACGCGTGAACGCACGGGCGCTGTGCCCGGCGGCGACGACCGTCACGTCCGATTCGAGCGTTTCCCCGTCCGCCAGCCGGACGCCGCGGCATGCGCCGTCGCGGATCAGGAGCTCGTCGACGCGCGAATCCCAGCGGAAGGTCCCGCCGAGGCGGATGATCCTTTCGCGGAGGGCGGCGATGATGCCGGGCAGCCGGTCGGAACCGAGGTGCGGATGGCTGAAATAGGTGATCGACGGATCGGCGCCGCATTCCACGAATGTTTCCAGTACGTACATGACGGCGGGCTCGTGGATGCGCGTAAAGAGCTTGCCGTCGGACCACGTGCCCGCGCCGCCTTCGCCGTACAGGTAGTTGCTCTCCGGGTCGGGCATGCGCGAGGCGCGGAACGCCTCGATGTCGCGCCTGCGGCGGTCCACATCGCGGCCGCGTTCCAGCACGACCGGCGCGCATCCTGCCTGCGCCAGGACCAGCGCGGCGAAAAGGCCCGCGGGGCCCGCGCCAACCACAAGCGGATTCCGCAGAGCGGTCATCCCCCCGAATGGACGGTACATTTCGCGCGGGGCATACGGCTTTACGTTCGGACCGCCGGTCGGACGTGCGCCTTCCGCCAGGTCGGCGTCCACGCGAAACAGCAGCGCCACGGCGGGTTTCTTCCGCGCGTCGATGCTCTTCCGCACGATCCGGTAGTCCGACACGTCTTCCGGTCGGACGCGGGCGACGCGCGCAATAAGCGGCGCGAGTTCGCGGTCGATGCCGGAACCGGCTTTCGCGGCAGGGATCGGAGGCAGGTCTATCGTGATGGTCATACGGCGGATGAATGGAGTTCGATGCGAAGCGGTTTATCTGCGGATCATGTTCGATCCAATAATTTACAGCGCATTTTTCCAAAATTCAACTGAACGCGCTTGAAAAACCGGAAAACAAGGCGATATTAGTATGAGATAACATCCGCGGCGTTCGATCCTTTTTGTGCCGCACCAACTTCTTACCGATGGAGTTCGCCCCACTATGAAACTGCTTTCCTTCGCCGCGGCGTTCTGCCTGGCGGCTTTCCCGGCCTTTTCCCTGATCGCCGACGATGATGACGAGAAAGAACCCGTCCGCACCATCCCCGAGCTCAAACTGGAAGAGCGCATCGTCGATCTGCTCGAGGCAATCGAGGACGAAGAACCGGAAATCTACCGGCGGATGAACGAGATTCCGCGCGAAGAGGCGCTCGCGCGCATCATGCGCGCCCTGGACAGCGGCGTGATCCCTGCGTCCGCAGCGGATGCCGATGCAGGGAAAGCAGCTCCTGCCATCCGGGGCGGACAGGTCCCGAGTTACCCCGTGATCGAGCTCACGGAGAAGCATTTCCCGTATCTCCGCTTCGATGGGCTGATGAAGGAAAGCGCATTTGCCGCGGCACAGACGCTGAACGAAAAAACAGGAGACGGCGGATCCGCCCCCGAAGGCGTGATCTTCGATTTGCGGAGCGCTCTCGACGGCGATTACGAAGCCGTGGACAACCTAACAGATGCCGCCGGCAGGCTCAAATGCCCGGTCATGGTGCTGGTCTCCGGCAAAACGAGAGGTGCGGGCGAGCTTCTGGCGGCAGTCCTGCGGCGCGACTGCGGGGCCGTCCTGCTCGGGACCGAGACCGCCGGCAGGATCTTCCCCGTGAGGCGCATCTATGTGAACGACGTCGTGTGGTTCGTGCCGACCCCGCGCCCGAACGATTCCGGGATCTCCCCCTATGCGCTGAAGCCGGACCTGGAGAAGGAATCCGATGCGCGCCTGAGCTTCGACGAACTGAAGGAAAAGCCTGACGGACTGGACGGCGACCCGGTGCTCCGGCTGGCCGCGGACCTGCTGACCTTGAAGGCCGCGGTCAAGCCTGCGGAACAGACTCCCGCTCGGTAAGCGGTCCTTCCGCTTTCTCCGCCTCTTCCGCCGCCTTTTCCGTCCTTTCCGGGGCGGCATCCGGGACGGCAGTCCCGCCATGCTGCATTTCCCGGGCGGAAACCTTCGCCTGCGTCTCTCCGGCGGCGGGCAGGCTTCTTTCCTCCGTTTCCTCCGGCGGCTTGCAGCCCTTCAGGGTCAGCGAGAAGATGACCATGATGATGACCACGGGCAGGATAAGATGCACCAGCAGGCTGTGGAAACTCTCCGCATTGTGCCATTCCCTCTGCATCTCCGGGCGTTCCGCCAGAAATGTCTCGTGAAACTTCATCAGGTCGGCGAGCTCCGCCCCGCGGAACGCCTCCAGCGCCGGATCACGGTCGGCCGAGGCGGCGACCATGCGGTGCCCGACCTCCACGTTCTCCGGCTTCTCGGAATGCTCCAGCACCTTGCCGAGGATCATCAGGTGAATGGGGTACTGCAGGAACCGGGGCGAGAAGGGACCCGGCATGCGCAGCTCGACGTATTCGAGCATGTATCCGAAGTTGTCGAACCGGACGCACCCCTGCAGGAACCGGGAGAAATTGAGCGACTGGCTGCGGCGGACGAACAGCGCGATGAGACCGACAATGAATACATAGCCCGCGGCGCCGAGCCCGTAATAGCAATACGGGAGAAGCTTGTCCTGCGTACCGGCGCCCGCCACCGCCTTGTCGACGGCAAACAGGGTCAGGCCGAGCAGGTAGACCGCGCCGACGACCAGCGAAATGACGAGTTTATGGGAGCATTTGTAATGGAACTGCTTGAGTTCGTCGCGGGTGAAAAACGGCGTGGTGGCCGCGGTATCGTCCGGCATGGCGTATGCGAAGTCCTTCTGCTGAGTTATTCTGTGTTGCAATGCGTTTTGCGGCGGCGCGTCATTGCGCGTAATCGACGCCCGTGATCGACTGGAGTTCCTTCCGGATCTCGGAGACGGTCTCCGCGGGGATCGAGTCGAGCGTCCGCGGCGTCAGGTAGCGCACCTGCACGTCCTGGATCGTCGAAAGCCGTTCATTGGAGAGCTTGCGGTCTTTCAAAAGCAGGCAATGGAGTATCTCGTCGTCTGTGAGTTCGGCCTCTTCGGCGATGGCGTCCGCTATGCTCCGCATGAGCTCCTCCGTGTAACGAACCTTGCCGAGGCGCAGGAACACCGCAAACGTCCGCTGCTGTTTCTCTTCGGAAATGACCTTGCCGCGTTTGCGCAGATCGGTTACAAGACGGTCCTGAAGCTGCTGCGCCGTGTGGACCAGCACCTCGCGCCGGAGCGACATGGCGATCTGGTCGAGCAGCGCCCCGCGATCATCCGTGATCGTGATGCCGGCGGCGACGCCCTGGTATTCCGGGTGGCGGGGCGTCCACCATTCGAAGAACCGGTTGCTGACCGGCTCCATGGCGTGGAGAAACGATTCCGAACGCAGCACTGCGGCCTGCCCCGATGCGATCCATTCGGCGCGGATCTTCTCCCGTTCGGCGGGGTCGCGGATGCCCATGATCTGGCGGACCATGGTCTCCTCCGGGATGCGGCGGCGGGTGCATTCCTTTTCGAGCATCTCCCGCAGGAACGGCTCCATTTCGAACTCCGCGGTGCAGTCCTGGAGCAGCCTCGAGAAATACGCGCCCTCCTCGGCGGTCAAATCGATCCCGTAGAGAGCGGAAAACTCGCTCTGGAAACTCTCCTGAACCGCCTCGCGCATGCCTTCGTCCACGGAAACGGTGGCCGGAATGTTCAGCGCGACCATCAGAGACTGCACAGTCGCGGGAGAATTGTTGTGGAAGACCGCCCGGACGGAGATCAGGACAACGACGATCAGGACCAGAGCCAGCACAAGGCTGAAAACCGAAAGCTTCGTCCTGTCTTTTTTCGGATTCGCGGACATGCGGATGGGGCTCCTTTCCTATGCGTATGCGTTTGCCGCCCGTTTGCGGCGAATTCTTTTTTTTGAACAATAAATATAGTTTCTTTTCCCGTTTTTTCAAGATTCCGGGGCGGACCGATCCCGCGGGAAGCCGAAAAAAACGGATAAAAAAACGTTTCCGCCATAGGTTTTTCGGAAAAGTGTGATATAGTATAGCAGAAAACAAAACGCAAAACCGATCGAACTGAAGAAAACGCCTTGAAGGAGGTATCACGCATGACCAACTATCTGAAGGGAAAAACGATCCGTCTCCGCTGCAAGAAGGATTACCCCGGAGCCCACACGCACATCATAATCGGACGCGTGGTCGAGGAAAACGAGAGCTACATCGCCATTCAGGGGCGTTCATTCCACTTCGCCCGAATCGTGGACGGAATGAGGAGCCAGGTGACCGTGGGACAGGAGACCGTCCGCGTGATCCCGTGGGGCAACGTGGAGCTGATCCACTGGCTCACCGAACGCACCGACTGGAACGCCGACTACGGATTCGACGTCAAGGGCTCGCTCATCCTTCAGGACAACGCCCGCACCATGATCGCCGAGCGTCGCGACGGCCTGAACTGACACACTGCGAAGCGGTGCCGACATAGTCCGCTCAGCTTCGCTTGCGGACACCGCGATGCGGTGCCGACATGGTCCGCTCAGCTTCGCTTGCGGACACCGCGATGCGGTGCCGACATAGTCCGCTCAGCTTCGCTTGCGGACACCGCGATGCGGTGCCGACATAGTCCGCTCAGCTTTGCTTGCGGACACTGCGAAGCGGTGCCGACATAGTCCGCTCAGCTTCGCTTGCGGACACCGCGAAGCGGTGCCGACATAGTCCGCTCAGCTTCGCGAGAACACGTGCCGTTGCAAAGCAAGGCACAATATCAGCGGAGGACTTGTCCTCCCGCTCACGCACAATCTCGAAAAAAATGCCCCCGGCTCGGAAAAGAACCGGAGGCATTTTTTGTATCTTGGATTGTTTCCCGTGCTCTGTTTACTTCTTCAGCGCGCCGTCGAGGGCCTTGTTCACGGACTCGGGCGACGGGCAGAAATGCACGTTGTTGGGGAAGCTGATGCGTTTGAGCTTCGCGAGGTCGTAGATCGGGGGCGTGATCCCGCTCGGCAGCGGCAGCTTGTTGACGCTCTGGTAGAAGAGGATGCAGGCGTCCTTCCACCAGACGGCCTCGCGGGCCTGGAGTTTCAGGCGGCCGAGCACCAGGTCGTAGCGTTCGGGATCGACGTAGGTCTTGACGGATTCCCAGATGGCGGGATAAGTCGCGGCGGTCTTCGCGCCGGTCTCGAACTGGCCGCAGAGGTGTTCCCAGAAGGTGTCGCCCGTGGGCATCTTCTGCTTCCAGCCGATGCGATGGAACCAGAGCCAGTAGCGTTCCGGACAGGTCTTCAGGTCGTTGTACTGGTCGCAGAGCGGGGCGTTGTACTGCAACACGGTGCCGGTGCCCTTCTTCGTGCGGTCGGCGCCGAGCTCGTCGGCGGTGGCGTCGAAGACCTTGCGGCCGGGGACGTTATCGTTGGTGGAAAGGAGCGAGGCGTACTTGAGGAAGGATTCGTTGCCGGCCTGGTAGAGCCACGGGCCGGGGCCGTAGTGGTTGCCGAGCGTGGAACCGAAGATATGGGCGAGACCGAGCGGCATCATGTACTGGCGGATGGCGGGAACGCTGCTCATCATCATGTCGCACACGGGTTCGACGAACTTGACGTTCGGGGTGAAGGTCTGCGCGAGCCATTCCTTCGCGATGGCGTCCGCCTTCAGATCCGGGTTCCATGCGAGGCGGCCGAACGCATACCAGTTGGCCTGGGCGAACGGGTGGCGGCACCAGTTCACATCGTCGCCGATGTTCGCCACGCCGGCGATCATGCCGGACTCGCGGATCTTCTTCGCGACGGTGCTGCCGGGTCCGTTCTGGTAGGTGTCGCTGTCGAGCACTTCCTTCCAGAGCGTGGCGAGGTACGCCAGGTGGTTGGACTGGCCGAGGTATTCCTGCGTGATCTGGAGCTCGATGGCAAGCGGGATGTTCCTGATCTTGCCGAACATCGGGTGGAATGGTTCGCACGGCTGGAAGTCGAGCGGGCCGTTCTTCGCCTGCACGATCACGTTGTCGCGGAACTTGCCTTCGAGCGGCTGGAACTCAAGCAGGGCCTGCTGGACGCGTTCCTGCGGCTTCTGGCCGTAGACGAACGCGCGCCAGATCACGACGCCGCCGTAGGGCTTGAGGGCGTCCGCGAGGACGTTCGCGCCTTCGGCGTGGGTGCGGCCGTAATCGCACGGGCCTGGCTGGCCTTCGCTGTTCGCCTTCACCAGGAATCCGCCGAAATCGGGGATCAGGTTGTAGATCTCCTTCGCCTTGTCTTTCCACCAGGTGGCGACCTCGGGCTTCACGGGGTCGGCGTCCTTCAGCTTGCCGATGACCATGGGCGAAGCGAAGTTCACGGAGAGGAAGACGCGGATGCCGTAGGGGCGCAGCACGTCGGCGATGGCTTTCACCTTCGCCAGGTTCTTCGATTCGAGCATCTTCGGCGAGGCGTTCACGTTATTCAGCACGGTGGCGTTGATGCCGATGGAGGCGTTGGCGCGGGCGTATTCGGTGTAGCGGGGCGACACGGTGCCGGGGAGCTCGTCCCACTTCCAGATGGAATTCCCCGCGTAGCCGCGCTCCACGGTGCCGTCGAGGTTGTCCCAGTGGTTCAGCATGCGGCATTTGTAGTACGGGACCTCCTTCGCGTAGTAATTGTCGGTGACCACGGTCCCGCATGCCTGCTCCCGCAGAAGGTGGTACGCGCCGTACATGAGGCCGCGTTCGGTCTTCGCGATGATCTTCACCATGTCCTCCATGATGCGGATCTCGAATCCCTCGTCGCCGAGGTCGGTGCGGTGCTTGTCGGTCATGACCCCCCATGAGCGCTGTTTGAACCGGGCGAGCTCGGACAAGGTGATCTGCATGGTGTCGCTGACGGGCTTTTCGGACTCCAGTTTGACTTTTCCGGGCACAGGAGTCTGAAGCCACAATTTGCTGCCGTCGTCCGCGGCGGCGGTGATCGCGGTCGTGACTCCGAGGAGCAGCCCGAGGGCGGCGTTGCGTGCTGTATTCGACATGGGATGGGGTTCCTTTCTGTTTTTTATTGATCTGATGATTCAGATCCAAACACTAATATAACAGCGGAACGCGGGAAGTCAAGCGCAAACCGTACGGAAATCCGCCTGATTTTCGCGCCGGTTTCCGGCAGTTTTTCCAGATGACTGGCGCGGTGTCAGCGTTTCAGCTCGTTGAACGGGCACTTGCCGGCGAACTGCGGCTGTTTCTGAAGAAGATGTCTCCAGTCTTCGCCAACCAGTTTATCCCAAATGCACCGGTCTGCGAACTGAGGTTCTCTTGCCAAAATCTTTGCCCAGTCGCGACCGTTCATCTCATTCCACCTGTTACATCTGTCGGCAAACCGAGGCTGCTCTCCCAAAAGCTCTGCCCAGTCCCGGGCAGTCAGTTTATTCCAGTTGCATCTGTTTGCAAACTGAGGCTGTACTCCCAAAAGGAAAGCCCATCCCCAGCCATCCAGGTCATTCCACGGACATTGATCGGCAAACCGAGGCTGACCAGATATAAGAATTGCCCAGTCCTGTTTGGTCAAACAATCCCACGGACATTTGTCTGCAAACTGGGGCTGTTCCAGTAGAAGCCATACCCAATCCTCTTTTATCTTGTCACAGTCGCATTTGTCCGCGAACTGCGGATTGCCCCGTAAAAGATGCACCTTGTTTCCATCACTCAGCTTATCCCATCGACACTGCTCGGCGAACTGAGGCTGTTTCTGCAAAATCCACCCCCAATCTTCACCGGTTAATTCGTTCCATGGACATTGATCGGCAAACTGAGGTCGACTGCGCAAGAGCAGAACCCAGTCTTCATCGTCCAGTTCGTTCCATGGGCATTTGTCGGCAAATTGAGGCTGGTCCAACAAAAGACATGCCCAATTGAAGCCTAACAGACTTTCCCATTTGCAACGATTCGCGAACCGAGGCTGTTTTCCCAAAAGCTCAGCCCAGTTAAAACCATCCAGTCCGTTCCAGTCGCAACGATCCGCAAACAGAGGCCGTTTTCCCAGAAGATCCGCCCAGTTCATGCCGTTCAGTTTGTCCCAGTCGCAACGATCCGCAAACTGAGGCCGTTTTCCCAGAAGACCCGCCCAGTTCATGCCGTCCAGTTTGTCCCAGTCGCAACGATCCGCGAACTGAGGCCGTTTTCCCAGAAGACCCGCCCAGTTCATGCCGTCCAGTTTGTCCCAGTCGCAACGATCCGCGAACTGAGGCCGTATTTTCAAAAGTTTCTCCCAATCATTGCCGCTCAGCGCATTCCACGGGCACAGTTCGATCAACATTGAATTGGATGGATCGGCAACCAGCAGTTTCGCCCATTGTCCCGGAGAAAGGAGAAAAGAAAAGAGGTCAGGATGCTTCCGGCTGAGACAGACCATGAGCTCCGGAGTGATGGCAAATGCTTCGATTCGAATCGTATTTGGGATCGAAAGCACTTCCGCCATAACATCCGCAAGTTCTTCTACACACACATCAAAAAAACCATCTTCCTTCATGATCTGCTTCAGACCGACCTGCGTCAAACGGTGCATCTTATCGTCGTCCTTGCTGTGGAGGAGATTGTAGCGCCACAGATGATTGTACGCGAAAAGGAATGGATCAACACCCTTATTCTTGAATTTCACATCCGCGAAAAGCTTGTCCCAGCAGGCCAGGAGGACATCTTTTTTCTTTCCGTCTGGAGCAAGGAGGGCGGCGAAATACGCCAGACGGACGATCGCTTCCCCGTTCTCCTTTTTTTTCAGGATGTTCAAGGTGTCCCGCACCAGGTCCCCCGGACTGTCCGCGGGGCTGCGCCAGGAATGACCTTTGCCTTCTATCGAAAAACGTTTTCTTAACGAAGCCATACGGTTCTGGAACGTGACTCCGTCGTCGTATTTGTCCGCAATCTGTCCCGCTATAATCTCCAAAGACCACACATGTCCTTCCACAAGATGGATAATCTCCATTGCAGCAATGTATTCCGGGTCGTTCTCGTCCAATTCCTTTTTTTTCGAGAATGGAAATCGATTCCGCCCGATTTCACAGAAAAGCTCGAACGATTCATCGTCGTCAAGGTTTCCGAGGGCGAATTTTTTCGCACGATTTCTTTCATTCGGGATTTCGAGTTCATGCCGCGTGGTCGCGATCATGTGGATGTTGTCGGGAATGAGTTGTTTCAGGGAGAATCCCTGCAATTCCCGCTCTCTGAACAGCGATGCGTCGTCGACATTATCCAGCAGGAGCAGCAGACGGCCTTTCCCGGCGCGGGCGAAAATCTTCTCTATGATAAGCCGATGAAGAGACTTGCCGTCTTTCCGCATATCACTGTCCATAATCCCAAGTTCCGCCTGGACATTCCTCCCGGTGTCGGGATCTTTGACGAGCGAAAGGACAGCATCCTCCCAGGAGCGTTTTCCCTCCATGTGAATCAGGAAGCGCCCCTGTGGATAATCCCCGGCATATCCGTACGCATAGACGGTCGCCAGTTCGGTTTTGCCGGCTCCGGCGACCCCCTCAATGATCGGGATATGTCCGCTCAGGCAGATTTCATGCAGCTCTTTCAGTTCCAGAACACGTCCGACAAAGCATTTCGAGGGATCTGGGATGACCGTGTTGAAGCCTGAAGCCGCCTCCTCGCGGGTCAGTTTGTTTCTGACCGCGTTTTTCAGATTGTCGAGCCGCTCCTTCAGGAAAAAGTCTTTGACTTCTTTCCCGCCGCGGTCAAACCATGGCTCCGACTCCATCTGAAATCCGAAAAGATCGCGTACCCGCCGCTTTTCGTCCTGGTTCGGATCGTGATTCAGGCGGATAAAGTAAACAGGCAACGTGGCCTGACGGAGACGACCGCGTCGGATCTCCCGTGTTTCCCACCAGAGCCGTTCACGCATACAGTAGGTCGAATTGAGGTAATTGTCGGACAGGAGGCAAATGAAAACGCGGCATTCATTCAACTTCTCCATGATTTTCGCATGCCATTCGTCGCCGTAGTTCAGCGCCTCCGAATCAAGAAAGACCAGACGTCTGCATGTGATATCGAAGAGATCCGCCTCGATTTCGTCCTTGATGGACTGGATCAGGTCTTTCCCGTACAGCTCGGCATCCTTATGGGAATAGGAAAGAAAAACGTCATAGCGTGTTTCTTTGGGCTGGTCGCCGTCGGACTGAACGCTGCCGGACTGGGCGTGGCCAGCCTCGGAGTTTTCCTGATCCATGTCGTGTTCTTTTTCCTGATTCAAAATGCGCATATCTTGTTTTCTCGGAATTGCGGATCCGGGAAGATCTTTGCGGAGCAGTTGCATATCGCCATACTATATCCCGTTCGGACGGAAAAAGCAAGTGTTTTTTGCCGGTTTTCCGCAGAAAACGTTTGGTTCTTGCATGTACGGCGGATTCTTCCTTTTTCCGGGGTTGATTTTTCGGCGGCGGCGGTGTATTTTAAATAGATATTTTTTTATCCATCACACACAATTTGGGCGCGGCGGCATCTGGTTTCGCGCCCGGAAAGGCACGTCCCATGAAAGCTGTCATCTCCGTCATCGGCAAGGACACCGTCGGCATCATCGCGAAAGTCAGCGCGGAGTGCGCCCGCTGCGGCGTGAACATCCTCGACATCTCCCAGACCGTGCTGCAGGACTACTTCACCATGATCATGATCACGGACATCGACGGCATCACCGTGCCGTTCCCGGATTTCGTCGACGCCATGACACGCATCGGCAACGCCAACAACCTGAAGATCCTCACCATGCACGAGGACATCTTCAACACCATGCACAAGATCTGAACGGAGCGCGTCCCATGCTCGATAAATTCGACATTCTCGAAACGCTGAACATGATCCGCGAGGAATGCCTCGACGTCCGCACGATCACGCTCGGCATCTCGCTGTACGACTGCCAGAGCGACGACCCGCGCCGCCTGGCGGACAACATCTACGACAAGATCATGTCGCGCGCACACAACCTCGTGAAGGTCGGCAGCGACATCGAAAAGATGTACGGCATCCCGATCATCAACAAACGCGTGTCCGTGACGCCCGCCGCCCTGCTCTGCGGCCGCCTGGACCGCGACGGCGCGGTCGGCATCGCGAAGGCGCTCGACCGGGCGGCGCACGAGCTCGGCATCAACTTCATCGGCGGCTACAGCGCGCTCGTGCAGAAGGGCGCGTCCGACGGCAGCCGCGTGCTCATCGAATCCATCCCGGAGGCGCTCGCCAGCACCGAGCTGGTCTGCTCGTCCGTAAACGTCGCCTCCACCAAGGCGGGCATCAACATGGACGCCGTGGCGCAGATGGGACGCGTGGTGCGCCACACCGCCGAGCTCACCGCCGACCGCGGCTCCATCGGCTGCGCCAAGCTCGTCGTCTTCGCGAACGCCCCGGAGGACAACCCCTTCATGGCGGGCGCGTTCCACGGCCTCGGCGAACCCGAAACGGTCATCAACGTGGGCGTGTCCGGCCCCGGCGTCGTGGCGTCCGCCATCCGCCGCGCGGGCGACTGCTCGCTCGCCGAGATCGCCGAGATCATCAAGAAGACCGCGTTCAAGATCACCCGCGTCGGCCAGCTCGTCGCGCGCGAAGCCTCGGACCGCCTCGGCGTGCCGTTCGGCATCGTGGACCTCTCGCTCGCGCCCACGCCCGCCATCGGCGACTCGGTCGCGTACATCCTGGAGTCCATGGGGCTGGAACAGTGCGGCGCATGCGGCACGACCGCCGCGCTCGCGCTCCTGAACGACGCCGTGAAAAAAGGCGGCGTGATGGCGTCCTCGCAGGTCGGCGGCCTCTCCGGCGCGTTCATCCCCGTGTCCGAGGACGCCGGCATGATCGCCGCCGCGCGGTCCGGCTCGCTCCGCCTCGAAAAGCTCGAAGCCATGACCGCCGTGTGCTCCGTCGGGCTCGACATGATCGCAATCCCCGGCGACACCTCCGCCGAGGTCATTTCCGGCATCATCGCCGACGAGATCGCCATCGGCGTCGTGAACACGAAGACGACCGC
>JAFXYP010000006.1 GCA_017541665.1 Lentisphaeria bacterium
AATGCATGGCAATGGGCAAATACCCGGCAAGGAATCTGGCGTATGGCCGGAGCCTGGGCGATGACCTGTTCCATCACAAACAAACAGCTTGAACTCTTGGGCTATGACGATATCCTGAGACGATACAACGCGCTTCACTCAACTTGTTGAACCGCCGTATGCCGAACGGCACGTACGGTGGTGTGAGAGGACGGTTGCCCCACTAAGGGACAACCTCCTACTCGATTTTATGGAGACGAGGTCTCCACTGCAGCAGTTTCCGGCTATGCCCGGATACGAAAACGGGAAGCGTCCGCGTCATCTCCGAAAAGGGCGTTTCCGGACAAGAAAAGCGGGGAAAATGGGGGAAAAATGGCGTGTTCGGTTGAAGAACGGAAAAAATGGTGTATATTCAAAGACTGTGCAGTTTATCACCATAATATTAAAAAATACGGCAAAAGCCGTGAAAGGTTCGCAGAATGAAGGATTACACGACCTATCAGAACCCCCTGACCGGACGTTACGCAAGCAAGGAAATGAGCTACAATTTCTCGCCCCAGCGGAAACACTCCACCTGGCGGCGTCTCTGGCTCGCGCTGGCCGAGAGCGAAAAGGCGCTCGGACTGGCGATCACCGACGAGCAGCTCGACGAAATGCGCGCCCACCTCGACGACATCGACTTCGAGGAGGCGGAGCGGATCGAGGCCGAGGTGCGGCACGATGTGATGAGCCATATCCGCACGTTCGGCGAGGTCTGCCCGAAGGCGAAAGGCATCATCCACCTCGGCGCGACGAGCTGTTTCGTGACCGACAACACCGAGCTGATCCAGATGCGCGACGGCATGAAGATCCTGCGCGCGAAGCTGCTGGACCTGATCGACAACCTCGCGAAATTCGCCGCCGAGCACAAGTCCATGCCGATGCTCGGGTTCACGCATTTCCAGCCCGCCCAGCTCATCACGCTCGGCAAGCGATTCTCCCTCTACATCCAGGACTTCATGTTCGACCTGACCGCGCTCGACCGCGCCATCGACGAGCTGCCGTTCCGCGGCGCGAAGGGCACCACCGGCACGCAGGCGAGCTATCTGGACCTCTTCGGCGGCGACTGCGACAAGGTGCGCGAGCTCGACCGCATGGTCTCCGCGAAAATGGGATTCGACCGCCCCGTCTGCCTGAGCGGGCAGACCTACACGCGCAAGATCGACTACAACGTGCTGGCGGTGCTTTCCGGCATCGCCCAGAGCGCGTCCAAGATGGCGAACGACATCCGTCTGCTCGCCCATATGAAGGAGATCGAGGAGCCGTTCGGCAAGAAGCAGGTCGGCTCCAGCGCGATGGCGTACAAGCGCAACCCGATGCGCAGCGAACGCGTCTGCTCGCTGGCGCGCTACCTGATCGGCCTGCCGCTGAACTGCGCGCTCACGGAGTCCGTGCAGTGGTTCGAGCGCACGCTGGACGATTCGGCGAACCGCCGCATCGTGATCGGCGAGGCGTTCCTGACCGCGGACGTGATCCTGTCCCTGCTCACGAACATCACGAACGGGCTCCAGGTGTGGCCGAAGGTCATCGCCGCCCACATCCGCGCCGAACTGCCGTTCATGGCCACCGAAAACATCATCATGGAGGCCGTGAAGGCCGGCGGCGACCGCCAGGAGCTCCATGAGCACATCCGCATGCACTCCATGGAGGCCGCCCGCACCGTGAAGGAGGGCGGCGGCGCGAACGACCTGATCGCCCGCCTGAAGACCGACCCGCTCTTCGCCTCCGTGGCCGACCGTTTCGACGAGATCCTGAAGCCGGAGGCGTTCACCGGCATGGCGTCCCAGCAGGTCGCCGACTACCTCGCGACCGTGGTCCGGCCCGCGCTTGAGGCGCATGCCGCGGACCGCAAAACCTCCTCCGAGGAGGTCCGGGTATGACCTCTCAGGACCGTCCCTGGGATCCCCGGCTGGCCCCGCTCCTGAAGCGGTGCGCCGAGATCCGTGACCTGAACGCGGCGCTCGCCGTGCTCGGGTGGGACCAGCAGGTCTACATGCCGTCCGGCGCGGCCGCCGGGCGCGCGTCCCAGCTCGAGACCTTGACCGTGATCGTGCACGGGAAATCGACCGATCCGGTCTACGGCGCGCTGATCCGCGAGGCTGCCGCGATGGACTTCGAGCCGGACAGCGACGAAGCCGCGCTGGTCCGTCGCCTCGAACGCGATTTCCGCAAGAAGCAGGCGGTTCCCGCCGAGCTCGCCGGACGCCTCGCGCGCCAGAACGGCGAGACGCAGGCGGCGTGGGAGGCGGCGTATGCCGCGTCGGATTTCCGCCTCTGCGCCGAGTCCCTGAAAAAACTGCTGGCGCTCCAGCGCGAATACGCCGACTGCTTCCCCGAGGCGGGGAGCCGTTACGATGCCATGCTCGACGATTACGAGGAGGGGCTCACCTCCGAGGCGCTCGACCGTATCATTCCGCCGCTCAAGCAGGGCCTGGAAACGCTTTTGTCCGAGATCATGGCGAAGCCTGCGCCCGACGATTCGTTTCTGTATCAGGACTACGACACGGACGCCCAGCTGGCATTCTGCCGCCACCTGACCGAAGCGATGGGGTTCGACTACGTCCACGGGCGGCTCGACCTCTCCACGCATCCTTTCACCACCGATTTCGGCCTCGACGACGTCCGCATCACGACCCGTGTGCGCCGCCGCGAGCCCGCGAACTGCATTTTCAGCTGCATCCACGAATGCGGCCACGCGATGTACCAGCAGGGCATCTCCCCGAAATACGCCGGGACTCCGCTGTCCGACGGCGCGTCGCTGGCGTTCCACGAGTCGCAGTCGAGGTTCTGGGAAAACATCCTCGGGCGGTCGCCCGAGTTCTGGCGCAATTTCTATCCCGACCTCGTCCGCACGTTCCCCGCGAATCTGAAGAACGTGCCGCTCGAAGCCTTCCTGAATGCCGTGAACCGCGTCCGCCCGTCGTTCATCCGCACGGAGTCCGACGAGGTGACCTACAATCTGCACATCATCCTGCGCGTGGAGCTGGAGCGCGCCCTCATTGAGGACCGGATCCCCGTGGACGAGCTCCCGGCGGTCTGGAACGACACGTTCGAACGGTATTTCGGCATCCGCCCCGCGAACGACCGCGAAGGCGTTTTGCAGGACGTCCACTGGTTCAGCGGCGGCGTGGGGTATTTCCCGACGTACATGCTCGGCAACCTGATCGGCGCGACGCTGAAGGAGCGGTTCTTCGCCGGCGGCCTGCCGGAGACGCCGCGCGATGCGCTGTCCGTGCTGCGCGACCGCGTGTACCGGTTCGGCGCGAAGTATGCGCCGTCCGAATTCCTGCGGAGGCTGACCGGAAGCTCCGTGCCGGACGCCGCGCCGTTCCTCCGTTATCTGCGCGAAAAACATCTTGGAGAAGTAAAATGAGACTGAACTACGATACTTTTACGGGCCGCCGCAGCGCTTTCGTCTGCATGGCGTTTGTGCTGATCCTGCTGTCGTGGGCGGCGTTCATTGTCTGCTCGCAGGCGCTTACGAAATTCCTGTCGCAATATCTGGCCGGGAACCGGCTTGTCGCGGCGCAGCTGCTGATCCAGAACGGCCTGGTCGTGGCGTCCGTGCTGGTCGCCGCGCTGTGCACGGAGCGGAAACGCCCGTTGAAGGAGAAGCTGGGGCTGGACATGGCGCCCGAATATTCGCTCCGGTTCCTGTTCCCCGTCTTCGTTCTTGCGGTGCTGGTCACGTTCGGGTCGCAGGCCGGGCTGTCGTACCTGCTGAAGGCGTTCGGGCGCGAACCGAAGGAACAGTCCATGGTGGAATTCTTCCGCACGCTGAAACCGCTGGCGTTCGTCGGTTTCGCGCTGATCACGGTCGTTGCGGCCCCGATCGCCGAGGAGCTGGCGTTCCGCCACATCTTCTACCGGTTCGTCCGCGTGTTCCTCTTCCGCAAGGAGGCCGCGGTCGCGGTCTCGCTGGTGTTCGCGCTGTTCCATCTGCCGTTCACGAGCCGGGCGGCCGGCGCGCCGTTTCCATGGGAAATGCTCGTAGTGCCGGTGGTTCCGCTGTTCCTCCTGGCGCTTTTCTTCCAGCAGCAGTACGAAAAAAGCAAGTCCGTGATCCCGTCGACCCTGATGCACATGGGGTTCAACCTGATCTCGGTGATCCTGCTGGCGCTGCAGGTGATCTATCCGCCGAAGGAAACTCCGGCGGAACCGTCCGTCCCCGCGGACCAGCCCGCATTGGAGGCTCCGGCGGAACCGTCCGTCCCCGCGGATCAGCCTGTGCAGGCGGTTCTGGTATGGGATTATAACGGATGACCGAACCTTGCCGACAACTTTTTTTGAATAATATGAGATTTTTCCGGAAACATGCTAAGATTTGGCCGGGCGCGCGTGTCTAATCGTCAGAACCATGTTGAAAGGGACTTATGGAAACCAGGGAACAGGTCTTCGAACAGCTGATCAAAGAGAAGCTCGGGATGCTCCGGGGGACCGCGATGCGGATCCTCGGAAGTCCGGCGGACGTTGACGACGCCGTTCAGCAGGCCCTGATGACCGCATGGCAGAAATACGCTGCGTTCCGCGGTCAGTCGGAGTTCGCCACCTGGGTGACCAGAATCCTGCTCAACGTGTGCTACGATATGGTGCGTGACCGTGCCCGGGAACGCGATGTCCTGGCGGATTACGGAGAATCGGGCGAAGTGCCCGGCGAGGAAGCCGAAGAGGCGCGCCTGCTGGACCGGCTGGATGAAGCTATCGCCCGGCTTCCGAATCTCTACCGGGAATCGCTTTCGCTCGGGGTCCTCTCCGGACGCTCTCCGGAGGAGGCAGCCGCGATGCTGGGCTGTTCGCGCAACACCCTCTATCAGCGCATCCACAAAGCGAAACAATTACTGGCCAAATCCATCCGGGAGGTCTCTTATGAAGAAGCATAACGAAAACGACGGCGGCGCGCGCGATCTCGACGCGCTGCTCCTGAAGCTGAAGGAGCGTCACGACGCCCGCGAACACTCCGGCATCTACACGCCCGAAGACGAATTCAAGCGCCGGTTCTTCCAGGCGGCGAGGGCACAGGAACGCCCCCATTTCCCCATGATCTGGAAGGCCGCGGCGGGCATCGCCGTCTGTCTCCTGGCCTTCCAGCTCGTGCTCACGACTCTGAAGGACGATTCGTCCGCGGTCCGCAGCGACAACTTCGGCGCACAGGGCGTCGACATGGTCGTTGATGCTCATGCTCCGGTCGCATACGGCGCGACTGCGATGGAATCCGTGACGGAGGAAGACGATAATGAGGATATGATTCTCGCGTCCGCTTTCAGTGTGGACAGTATGGAGGAAGATGTCGCCGAAATGGACGGGCTTCCGCTTGACGCCGGGTTCTCCGGTTCGATGCTTCGCGCCGCACTGGCCTCCGCGAACGATGAAACCAAAACCGACGATGCCGTGTCTATGCCTCCGGAGCGTTTCGATGAGGCTGCGGTGGCGGTATCCTCCTTCGGTGGAGGCGCCGGTGGTTTCGGAGGCGCTGTTCCCGCGGGCGGCTTCGGCGGCGGCATGGGCGGTTTCGGCGGCGGCATGGGCGGCTTCGGCGCTGCTCCCGCGGCGGGCGGACCTTCCCGGATGGCCCGCACGATGAGCGCCGACACCCTTTCCGAGCAGAAGACCGCCGTCGCGGCAGATGTCGCGGACAACGCCGCCCGTCCCGAAGTCCTGCTTGCCAAGAAGGTGCAGACGGAAAACGTTTCCGCTGATGTTGAACCGAATGGTGTTGTCGCGGACGCCGCCGCCTCGCGCATGAAGACTGTCTCCGTGCAGACCCTGGCGGCCGCCGGACAAACGAAAGGAGCAAGAACCATGAATGAAACGGAAGACCTGTACATCCGTCCCCGTCCGCGCCCCTTCGTCGAACCGCGCGTGATCCTGCCTCCGATCCGCATCCTGCCTCCTCCGCGTCCGGCCGACCCGAAACTGGTCCCGGTCGTCGTGTCCGAGGTTTCCGCCAAAGTCCGCATCCGCGGCGAGATCGCCAGCACCGAGTTCGAGGCGGTCGTGACCAATCCGAACCCGATCGTGCTGGAAGGCGAATTCACCCTGCCTCTGCCCGCCGGAGCCACCGTCACCGGGGCTGCGCTGGACATCAACGGCAAGATGATCGACGCGTCCATCGTGGAAAAGAAGCGCGCGCAGGAGGTCTTCGAGGCCATCGAACGCAAGGGCGCCGACCCCGCGCTGGTCGAATCCGTCGGCGGCAACAGCTACCGCACGCGCATCTATCCGATCCCCGCCAACGGCGGCCGCCGCATCCGCATTTCGTTCATCTCCGAGGTGGATCGCGTGGACGGCGCGCCGATCTTCACGCTGCCGATGCGCTTCGAAAACACCCTGAGCAAGGCGTCCATCCGCGTCGAGGTCATGGACCCCGCCGCCGCACCGCAGGTCGAGTCCGCGCCGTTCGCGAACCTCAACTTCACGCGCTGGGAGAATGCCCTGCTCGGCGAACGCACGCTCGAAAACATCGCCCTGCCGGAAGACCTCCGCATCACCGTGGCCGACAAGCCCGCGCCCGTGCAGACCGAGCGATTCGGCGGCGAAAACTTCTTCCTCGTTTCCGCGACGCTTCCCGCTGCTGCTCCTCGTCATCTTATCCATACGGAAAGCGTCAGAAGTGATGGAAAGATTGTAGGAAAATATATCGTGGATCAGGGGTTCAAGCCCACGAAATCCGTCTCCATCCTGTGGGACGCCTCCGGTTCCCGCGCCTCGAACGACCATGCGCCCGAACTGGAACTGCTGAAACAGTTCTTCGCCTCGGACGCGATGAAGGGCGCGAGCGTCGACGTCTCCGTGTCCATGCTCCGCAACACGCTGGAACCCGCGAAGACGTTTGCCGTGAAGAACGGCGATGCGTCCGCGCTTCTTGATTTCCTGAAAAAGACCGCGTACGACGGCGGTACCGATCTCCTCGGCATGGAGAAATTCCTCGCCGCGGTCCCCGCCGACGCCTGCGCGTTCGTCTTCACCGACGGCATCCAGACCTTCGGCAAAGGCGCGGAGAACATCCCCGCCAGAAAGAGCCGCACCGACGGCCGCACCGCGTTCGTCTCCGTCTCCACGACCTCCGAGACGTCCTACCTGGAATACCTCGCCGAGGCGGCGTCCGGCTGGAACGCCCTGTATCTGAATTTGGCGCGCATGACGCCCGCCGAGGCGGTCGCCGATCTGCTCGATGTCAACCCCGACGCGCTCGAATATGTGAAACTCGACGGCAATGTCGTGTTCGACAGCGTCTCCAATGCGAAGCGGTTCCGCGCGGGCGACACGGTCCGCGTGGCCGGGACGTTCCCCGACGGCAAACACGAACTTAAGGTGAATGTCGACGGATACCCCGTGATGACGTTCGAACTGGACTCCGCCGCCGCGGTCGACGGAAAGATGATCCGCACGCTCTACGGCATGATGAAGCTCGAAAAACTCAAACGCAACCCGAAGACCACGCCGTCCGAATTCCTCACGCTCGGACAGCTGTACGGACTCGTGACGCCCGGCACCTCCATGCTCGTGCTCGAAAGCCTCGACCAGTATCTCGAATACGGCATCCGCCCGCCCGAGACGCTGCCCGAATACCGCGCGAAATTCGACGAACGCCAGGCGCAGCTCGCCAAGGACAAGTCCAAGGAGAAATCCGACGAGAAGACCCGCGTGGAAAACCGCATCGGCGAGCTTGCCAAGCGTTACCAGAGCGAGATCATCGACTGGTATGACGGCAAGATCAGGCCGGAACCCGTCCGCAAGGGCTTTGGCGGCGGTGTCCGTCCGATGAGCGCGCCCGGCGGCGTCATGAACCGTGCCGCGGGAGCCGCCTCCAGCATGGGCGGTTTCGGCGGCGGCATGGGCGGTTTCGGCGGCGGCATCAGCCGCCAGGCCATGGATATGGAGGACGGTGCGGTCATGATGGAAGCCGCGCCTGTGATGGATTTTGCCGCGGAAGCCGCATTCGACGACGCGGACGCTGCGGGCGGCGCACCCGCCTCGAAAAAGGCCGCGGGCCCGACCGGTGCGACCAAGTCCATCCAGCTCAAACCGTGGACCTCCGGCGCGTCCTACCTGAAGGAACTCGAATCCGCGAAGGACAAGGCGCAGGAGCGCTATCTGGAACTCCGCAAGGACAACGCCTCCAACCTCGGGTTCTTCGTGGACTGCGCGGACTACTTCGCGCGGAACGGCCAGAAGGATTTCGCGATCCGCGTGGTCTCCAACCTCGCCGAAATGCAGCTTGAAAACCGCATGCTTCTCCGCGTGCTCGGCTACAACCTGAAATACCTCGGCGAACTCGACGCCGCCGAAATCGTGTTCCGCAAAGTGCTCGAGCTCGCGCCCGAGGAGCCGCAGTCTTATCGCGACCTCGCGCTCGTGCTCGCCGCCGCGGGCCGCTGGCAGGACGCCGCCGACATGATGATGAACGCCATCGTGAAGAAGCCGGACGGACGGTTCCGCGACGTGGAGCTGATCGCCATCACCGAGCTGAACAACATCATCGTGAAGGCGAAACGCGCCGGTATCGAGGTGAAGGACGTCGATTCCCGCCTGGTGCATCCGCTCGAAATGGACCTCCGCGTGACCATCGGCTGGGACACCGACATGTCCGACATGGACCTGCATACCATCGACCCGACCGGCGAGGAGTGCTTCTACCAGCATCGCCTCACCACCAACGGCGGCCGCAATTCCTTCGACATCACGCAGGGATACGGACCCGAGGAGTTCATGGTCCGCGCTGCGCTGAACGGCGACTACAAGGTCAAGACGCACTACTACGGCCAGAGCGCGCAGAAGATGATCGGCCCCGTGACCCTTTACGCCGAGATCGTGACCGATTTCGGGCGCCCCGAGGAAAAGACCGAGACCCTGATGTTCCGCCTCGCCACCCGCGACGAGATGGTCGATGTCGCCACTGTGACCACCAAGGGCTCCAAGGTCGTCCCGAAGGAACCGGAACGCCGCTACCCGCCGAAGAACCCCGTGGTCGACGATCCGCCGGTCGTCATCATGGGCGGCGGCGTTGCCCCCGACGTCTCCCGTATGTACCAGGTGCGCGCCAACGAGACGCTCGAGGATATCGCGGAGTCCCAGCTCGGAGACCGTTCCCGCGCGCAGGACATCGCCCGCGAGAACGCCGACAGGCTCCGCGACGGACAGCCCGTCACCGGCTCCATCATCACCCTCCCGCCCCGCAGGTGACCGGCGCTCGCTTTGCGGCAGACTTCCGAATCAAATCATCCGCACGGTCGGTGCCCTCGGCGTGCGGATGTTTTTTGCTCATGAAGAAGGAAGTATTCCCGCATCCGCGCTTGATTTTCGCCGAAACGGGAGTATAGTATATAATTCATAAGAAAGCGGTGGCGTAGCTCAGTTGGATAGAGCGGCTCTCTCCTAAAGAGCAGGTCGCGGGTTCGACTCCCGCCGCCGCCGCCATTTTTGAACTCAAATCACCATTTTTCGCACATCGTGAAACATGGTGATTTTTAGTGTTTCATGACACGAATCGTGGAAAAATCGTGGAAAAATCGTGGAAAAATCGTGGAAAACTTCTGAGCTCAGAAAAACTATCTGTCCCGCACGATTCAAAAAACAAGTCGATGTAAAAACAGTGTTTCCCGGAAAGCTACCACCGAAACAGCCGTCCATACCGGACACCCTGACGGACTTTGAGGTGGGAGGGCAGAGTTGTCGATACTGCTATTCATGGTTTTCCACGATTTTTCCACGATCTGAGGCTAAAAACGGTATTTTTGCCGCTACTGTTGAGGATGCGGAGTCTTCCGAAACGCAAAACCCAAAGAAGACCGGTTACATCGCCACCATGCAACCGGCCCAGTACTCATGTGATCAGATTTTGCTGTACCGCTTTCCGCGCCATCCCTTCGCTTTCAACGGAAGTCCAATCGCCCAAGGCGGGAGGCGGCACATCAGCTTGCACAGCGCCTCGACGGAACCGAAGCCTTCAACAGATTGTCTACTGATGAAATGATAAAGAAATACAAAACTGATGTTGACTGCAATCTTACTGATGAAGAGATACAGGACAAGCTTTAGCTGGGTCGGACAATCGAACTGGTCGCCTATCCTGAATCCATCCTATGACGTGTACGAGGTGCAAAGGGGCGCGACGCTGTCTGTAATCGCGAAAGCCTACGACGTGACCGTGGACGACATCAAGAAGGCCAACAACCTGAACGGCGGCATGGAGCTTCACGGGACCGATGCCGGGAATGCCTTCTGCCTCTGCCAGGGATTTCGGCCTGATTGATGCGAGGCCGCGAAGAGCTCGGTCGGTCAGGATCATACACGGTTCGACATGGTTTCTGTTGGCAAGCTTGTTCCTGAGGTCGCGAAGATGTTCGTAGAGCGGTTGATCGGTCATGGCTTTCTGCGCCTTGGCTCTCGCTGCCTTTGAACTTCCATGTACCTTGAGTTCCGGCAGGGCAAGCCGCAGGGGACCTTTCTCC
>JAFXYP010000007.1 GCA_017541665.1 Lentisphaeria bacterium
CGGGCACTGTATTAACACTGCTTGCAGTGTGCCCGAGCGGAGCCGGGCACTGTATTAACACTGCTTGCAGTGTGCCCGAGCGGAGCCGGGCACTGTATCACCACTGCTTGCAGTGTGCCCGAGCGGAGCCGGGCACTGTATTAACACTGCTTGCAGTGTGCCCGAGCAGAGCCGGGCACTGTATCACCACTGCTTGCAGTGTGCCCGAGCGGAGCCGGGCACTACCGCCGTGGAGGCTTTGCCTCCCTTAATCGTGTGCCGGGGCGGGCTGCTTCTCCCTGTGAAGCGCGATGGCGGCGATGAGGCAGACACCGAGGATCATCGGATAGAAGAGCGAACCGACGAGGCTGAGGGAGGAGACGTCGAGTTTCGAGGTCTGCGCCACGCCCGCGGCGATCAGGATCTGCGCTCCGTAGGGGATCATGCCCTGCACCACGCAGGACCCGGTGTCGAGGATGCTGGCGATGCGCTTCGCGGAACAATGGTACTGTTCGGAGAGCTCGCGCGCGATGGGCCCGGCGATCACGATCGCGACGGTGTTGTTCGCCGTAAAGAGATTGATGACGCTGACGAGGATCAGTACGCCGAATTCGCATCCGCGCGCGGACCGCACAGGCTTCCTGATCTTCTCCATCAGGTAGCCGATGCCGCCGTTGCGCCGGATGGTCTGGAGCAGGCCGCCCGCGAGGATCGCCACGATGAGTGTCTCCGACATGCCGAGCGTGCCCTGTCCGATGAGGTCGAGCATGCCCCAGAAATCGAACGCGCCGTTGATGATCCCTGTGATCCCGGCGAGCACGGTCCCCGCGAAGAGCAGCAGCATGACGTTCCAGCCGAAGAGCGCGAAGACGAGGATGAGCAGGTACGGCAGCACCGCGAACGCGTGCGCCCAGGTCACGGACTGTGTTTCGACCGTACCGGCCGCCGTCGCCGTCCCGCCGCAGAAAAGGTAGATCGCCGAGGTCGCGGCGACCGCGGGCAGCACGATCAGGATGTTCTGCCGGAACTTGTCGCGCATGGGTATGTTCTGCGTGCGCGTGGCGGCGATGGTGGTGTCGGAGATCATGGAGAGGTTGTCGCCGAACATGGCGCCGCCGACGATCGCGCCGAGCAGCATCGCCGGGGAGATGGAGAGCCCGCCCGCGAGCCCGGCTGCGATGGGCGTCAGCGCCGCGATGGTGCCGCAGCTCGTGCCGACCGCCAGCGAGATGAAGCTCGACACCAGGAACATCCCGAGCAGCATCAGCGAATCCGGCACCACCGCGCGGGCGATCACGACTGCGCCGTCCACCGCGCCCATGCCCTTCGCCGTGGACGCGAACGCCCCCGCCAGAATGAAGATCAGGCACATGATCATGATGTTCGGCTCGCCCATGCCGCGGGCGTAGATCTCGACCTTTTCCCCGAGCGGGCGCTTATGGTCCAGCATTAGAGCCGCCGCCGACGCCACCAGGAACGCCGTCGGCATCGGCACCTTGTAGAAATCGTGCGCCCAGATGGACAGCCCGAGGTAGAAGACGACGAAGACGAAAAATGGGATCAGTGCGCGGAACCGCGGTTCGCGGCATTTCATCTGCTGTGCAGTCTGCATGGTCATGTGCCCTTTGGAAAAAACGCCGGTCCCGGACCGGACGCCGGATGAATGCGAGGATCGATGATCCGAAGTGAAAAAACGAAATACTATAGCATGATTGTCCGCCGTTTTCAAGCAGGCGGTGGAAACCCGGCATTTTCTTTCGTCAAAACGCTTTCCTTTTTTTGAACACGAGCTTGTTTTTTCTGTCTAATAATACTATATTATCAAGATAAACTTTGCGCCCCATTTCAGCCGGCGGCCCGCCAGCCACCCCCCCCGGCAGGAGAGAACGACCATGGGATATATCAAAGACAAATTCGACGTGAACCTGACCCAGGCGATCTGGGAGAAATGCATCACCGATGACTCGGATACATATTATTCCTACTCGCTGATCCCGATCTGCATCACCGGATATACGGACACCTCCAGCAGTTGCGATGAGGATGAGGAATACGTCAACTACAACAATTTCCAGTCGATCACCGGAGTCGATTTCACGGTCCACGATGGCCAAGGTACGCCGGAAGTCTTTTCCTGCATGAAAAATGTCAGCATGACGAACGTGCAGTTCATCGGGCATACCGTTTCCGTCCTGGGCGAAGGTGTCAATCTGTCCGGGCTGACCTTCACGCGCGGCGGCTACCTCCAGATGACCAAGGCGGATACGAAAGCGGAGGGCGTCCACGCCCTGAAGGACTTCGACACGGTCGAAATCACCGAGATCTTCGGCGAGAGCGGGACCGCGTCCGTCATCGGGACCACGGTCGGCCGCAACATGAATCTGCTGTCGATCCAGTCCGGGGGCGTCGTGTCCGATATGATCGTCTCGGGGACCCTCAACAGCGTATATGTTGGAAACGGCGCGAGACTGGACAATCTGTCGGCGGGGATTCAGAGCGACTGGGGGGCGGACGCCACCCCGGAATCCTACGGCCAGACGGTCGTGGACATCAACAAAAACGGCACGGCTTCGAACATCTATCTGGGCTATGGCGGTTCGGTCAGCGTCGCTGACCACGGCGCCATTGAGAACCTCGAGATCGGAGCCATAAACGCCACCGGTGTCGACGCGGACAGCCAGCCCTGGAGCGTGGTCCGCGGCGGCACACTGGATGTCAAGGGCGGATTCGTGTCGAAAGCTGTGGTGAAAGCGGCCGTCGTGCCGTCCGAGGATGCCTCCTCGCCCACCTATGTGGGCGGCGTCGTCCATGTGCTCCAAAACGGACGCATCGAAGAGCTTTCCGGCTTCCATTCCCTTTCCATCGCCAATGGCGGCACGGTCGTTTCCGCGGCGGATGCCGTACCGGGCGCGACCATCCGCATGGGGCTGGACGGCGTCCTGAGCTCCTGCGAGGTCGATTCGGGCATGACGGTGGAGGTGCTCGGCGGCAACGTGACGCTCGGCGGCCCGATGACCCTCGGCGGCGCCATCAGGACCGCCACGGAGGACAACCCGTCCGGCTGGACCGTAAACGCCTCGGAGCTCCTCGTGACGTTCGACCTGGCCGGGCATACCGGCGACGAAACGGCGATGATCGACAACCTCGCAAATCTGCAGAACGTGAAACTGGCCGGGATCACGGTCGGCAAAGACCAGGCGCCCGGCAACTACGTCCTGGCAAAAGGCGCGGAGGATTTCTCCGGGTCCCTGCTCGTAACAGACGAAAACGGTGAATGGGGGGGCAGTTTCGACCTCGGCCAAAGCATCGTGATTACCAGCAACACCGTCTACAGCCTTACGAACGATGCCGGGAACGGCCTCGTCTTCTCCGTCATTTCCGTGGTCCCGGAGGTGACCGAGCTCGTCGCCACCGTCGACGGTGAGCCGCTCGGGGACGAGCAGTGGACGAACAAGCCGGTTACCATCAAGGCAAAGGGCAACGAACACACGAAATCCATCCTGTACCGGAATGCCGGCGAAGAAGTTGGCCTGACCGAACTCGACGACGAAGCGGGCGCCACCTTCTCGGAGTCCTGCGAACTCGAAATCACGGCATACAACGGGATCGGCGGGTACTCCGACCCCATCATCTACAAGGTGCGGATCGACAAGGAAAAAGCCGACGATCTCCGAGATCGTGCAGGACACCACGGAATGGGCCGACTCCGTGACCGTCACCGCGAAGTTCGCGGACAACGTGGGATTGGCTTCCAAACAGTACAGGATCGGCGACGGCGCGTGGTCGGACTACACCGACGGCGTGACCGTGACCGAAAACACCACCGTTTCCTTCCGGGCAGTCGACACTGCCGGCAACGAGATAACCACCAACCATGAGGTTAAAAACGTCAAAATGGAATTCACAGGAACCTTGGAAAACGAAACGAAGGAAGTCGTTGCCGGAGAGACCGCACAGGGTGTCATTGTAAATGATAAAGGTGTTCTCACCATCCTCGACTACGGAATGGCATCCCAAATCACCGTGAACGAAGGCGGCAGCATGACTGTCAATTCCGGCGGATCGGCGAACACCACCACCGTGAAACAGGGCGGCAGCATGACTGTCAGTGGCGGCGGATATGCGTACAATATCACCAACGAACGCGGAACAGTCGACATTCTCAAAGGCGGTAATGCTGAGTATTTATCTGTCGATGAGGGAGGAAAAGGCACTTGTGTCGAGGGAAGCGTAAACGGTTTGACCAACTACGGCTACGTTTCCGGCGGCGGTACGTTCGAGAATGTAAAAATATTTTATGGCGCACTCACCGTTTCCAGCGGAGGCAAGGTCATCGGCCTTACGATGGCCGAGTATGCCGATTTGACCATGAAGGAGAAGACGACCCTGCAGGGCGCCACGATCGAGGGCGCAAAGGCCACAATGAGCGGCACAGAGGTCAAGGGCGTGACCGTGGCTTCCGGGGGGAGCGTCGCCCTTTCCGCCGGGACCGCGGATGATGTTTCGATCAGGGCGAGCTGCCATTTCTGGTGCGGATCCGGGGTCGCCCTGACCAATGTGAAGATGAGCGGCGGCATGCTGCTCCTCAACAGCGGCACGCTCGAAAATGCCACGATCTCGGACGACCCGACTGCCGGCTACGGCGGGGGCATCGGCTCGCACGCATCCGCCCATATGGCGGGCGGCGAGGTGACCAACGCGACCCTCTCGGGATACGTCACCCTGACGCTCGGCGAGGCCGCCAACACCCATGCGAAAGCCATCGCGAACCACACGGTCCTCCTCGATTCCCCGACGGGCGGGGACAATGTCCCCGTGCTCCAGGTCGGTTCCGGCTGCACGGCGAACGACACGACCGTCGGCTCCAACTGCGCGATGGTCCTCGGGGACACCGCGGCCGCGGACATCGTGAAGATCGCAAGCGGCGGCACGCTCAACCTCAACGACGGCAGGGGGACGGCGACGAACATCGCGTGCGGGAAAGGCGGCTACATGATGTTCAACCTCACACAGGGGACCTGTCTCGAGGGGACCTCGGCGGGAACCAAGTTCAAGGTGGAGGACGGCGCGCTGACCGGCATCAGCACGCTGGAATGCATGCAGTTCTGGTTCGGCGGCTCGACGCTCAACGATATTTCCATCCAGAGCGGCGCGAAGGTCACCGTCGGGAACGGCGGCACCCTCGGCGTCACCGACCCGGAAAGCTGCACCTCGGTCGGTTCCGGCGGCAGCCTTGTTTTCGAGGAATACGCCTCCGGCACGAGGATCAGGGAGGACGGCGGATACGTCTATGTGGCGGAAACGGCGGTCGTCACGTTCCTGCCGACCGAACTCAAGGACTTGGACCTGACCTCCAACATGAGCGCCACCGTCCACTCCGGCACGGCGAGCAGGACGACCGTCAGCGGCATGGAAAATGTCTCCAGCGCGACCTTCTTCGTCATGCAGGGCGGCGTCGCCAGCGACACCCATGTGATGAATTACGGCGGCCTTACGGTCTCCGCCGGCGGCGTCGCATACGGGACGCGGATCGACGGCAAGGGCGGCGCTTTCGTCAATTCCGGCGGCAGCGCGAGCGGGACCACGGTGAATGACAAGGACGGCGGCTTCTCCGTCAACTTCAGCGGCGTCGCCGAAGACACGACCGTGAACGAAGGATATTTCCAGGTCGGCGGCGTGGCGCGCGGCGCCACTGTGACCGACGGACATTTCAACGTCAGCTACAACGGCTCCGCGTTCGACGTCGTCCTGAACGGCGGCGGCAGCGGCTCCGCCAATGTAGGGTACGGCGGATCGGCGGTCCGCACTGTCGTCAATGACGGCGCGTACCTCATCGCGGGCGGATCGTCCTACCTCAGCGGGACCGTCGTCAATGCCGGCGGCACGCTCCAGGTCCTCAACGAGGCGGAGGTCATCGACACCACGGTCGCGGGCGGGCAGCTGAAGATCGAGGCCGGCGGCATGCTCGAGGGAAAAGTCGAGTTCACCGACGGCGGACAGGTGCTTTTCGACCTGAACCATGCCTGGCCCGGCACGGAGAGCATCATGGTCGACAACCTGGCGGACATCACCGGCAACCCGGACTACCGGATCGCCATCGCGCCCGCCACGCAGAAGGTCGGTTCCTACACGATCGCCTCCGGCGCGAAGGGGTTCAAGGGCACGATGACGGTCGTGGACGCCGAGCTCGGCACGACGCTCGGCACGCTCACGGTCGGAGAGTCGCTGGAGATCCGGGCGGACGTCTTCTGCTCGCTCGTCGTCAAGGGCGGCAACCTGTCCCTGACGGTCGGCGACAAGCCCGTGCCACGCGACGACGGCCCGGACGAGGGCGGGAACAAGGACCCCTACGACAAGAAGTCGAAGACACTGGACGAAGATGCCGTGAAGACGTTCAGCCAGAATTCCCTGCACGACGGCGACACGGCGGTCCTGCTCGACACGGAAGACACGGTCGACGTCGTGGACGAAAGCGGCTGCGAATGGCACAATTTCGTCGGGAAGGGCGAGAACCGGGAAGGGGAGGTCGTGGTCGACGAGTTCGACTTCGCCTCGCTCACGCTGGACAACGCCGCGAAGCTGAGCTTCACCGTCACGGCCACGGACAAGGCGAAGTTCACCATCTACAGCCTCGTCGAAACGGGCCTGAACGGCGAAGACAGGATGACGTACAAACGCAAGGCGATCCAGACCTCGTCCCTCAAGTGGGACAAGAACGCCAAAGTATATGTGATCGACACGAAGTCCCTGCTGCTCGACCGGACCAAGGCCGGCACGACGTACTATATCTCCGTGCAGTCGACCAACGCCAACGCGAGGAAGAACCCCGGCAGCGCCTTCTACAACGTCGAGGTCAATTACAAGGAAGTGAAGGGCAGGAAGCAGACGCAGTTCTTTGCCGACGGCGACACCAACCTCAACGACTGGCTCTGCAGCAAGGCCGGCGAGTACAATTATGACGTCCTGACCGGCGCGGCGGTGAAGGTGAAACCCGGCGTGAAAGTCCAGGTCGACGCCGCGGGCATCTCGCACACCTATACCTACACCGACGCGGAAGGAAGCGATAAAAATGTCGTATTCAACAACTTCGTCGGGTTCGGCGACGCCTCCGACTACAGGAAGATCGCGCTGGATTCGCCCGCGCTGCTGAGTTTGACCGTCACCGCCACGGACAAGGCGAAGGTCGTGATCAGCAGGCTCGAATACAACGCGTCGAAGAACCGGTACGTGGAGAAGAAGCTCCTGACGGCCTCGCTCAAGCTGGACAAGGCCACCGGCCTGTACAGGATCGACACCGCCGCCTGCAAGCTCCCCGCGAACGTCCCGAACTTCTACGGCTACTACGTCTCCGTGCAGTCCGCGAACGCGAAGAGCGGTGGCAGCGCGTACTACAACGTTACCGTAAACGACGGTGCGAGTACGTTCTACGACAAGGCCGACGACGGCAAAAACAATGAACTCTACAACAAGAAGACCGACGCGGCGAACTACAACAAGAAACTCTATTCGAACGGCATCGCTTCCGGTCCCAACCAGCTCTTCCTGGAGTCCGGCGGCTCAGGCGTCAATGTCAAGAGGACTGTCGGCGACCTGGTCCGGACCTACGACAACTTCGTCGGGTTCGGGGACGAGTACGACTATGCGGAGATCAAGTTGACCTCGGCAGGGACCCTCAGTTTCACGGTCGACGCCTGCAGCGACTGCTCCGTGAAGAACGCCAAGCAGAACCTGAAGTTCACGGTCTACAGCCTCACGAAAGTCGTCCGCGGCGAAAAGGTCACCTGGACGCAGAAGAGCCTGGCATCCGAGACGATCACCATCGACAGGAAGGTGGGCTATGTCGAGGCCGCGCAGGTCAAAAAGGCGGTCGCGATCCAGGAAGCCACGTCCGACGACGTGAAGTATTTCGTCTCGGTGCAATCCGTCGGCGCGAACAACGGCGCCGAGGTGTTCTACAATGTCACGGCGGTGTTTACGACCGCGGGCACGGACGGCGCCGCGCTCTCCATGCCGGAGACAGACGGACTGACCCTGACGGACGATCTGAGCTTCGGCAACTACGGCGCCGATGTGCTCGCCGGTGTGTCCGCGTCCGCGCTCGCCGAGCTGGACGGCATTTCCGCCCGGCAGGAGCTCGGCATGCTCGCATAAGGCACATAGGTCGTATAGGATCGATAGGTCTTATAGATTCTATTGGTCTTATCTTTTCCGGGGCTGGTCCTCGGACAAAGAAGGAAGCCGCATCCGTGATTTCGGGTGCGGCTTCCGTATTCTGCGAATGGATGTTGCCGGTCACTTGCCGGATTTCAGCTGCACGGACAGCTTCCTGCCGGAGTATTTGACCTCGGCGTCGGGCTTCGCGATGTTGTCCGCGCCGGCGTTCTGCTCGTTCATGAGGCAGACGCGGAACGTGCGATCCTTCAGCATGCCGTCGTATTCGCCGACGCGGTCGCCGATCGTGAGCTCGCCCTTCGCGTCGTCCCACGCGAACGGGATGCGCGTGAACTTGCCCTGTTCGTAGGAGTAATCTTTTCCGTTGTCCTCGTACAGGGAGTAGGAGCCGTCCGCGCCGGGATACACGCGGATCTCGAGCGTCTCGGGCAGTTTCTCGTCGACGTACTGCATGGGCTCGCCCCAAGGCAGGATCGCGCCCGCCTTCACGAACACCGGGATGCGGTCCAGCGGGGCGTCGACCGTGGCGACACTGTTTCCTGTATAGTGTTCCCCGGTCCAGAGATCGTACCAGCCTTTGCCGTTGTCCGGCAGGTAGACGTCCGCCTTCGCAGTCGAGGCTGTAATCGGCGCAACCAGCAGCGACGGTCCGAGCATGTATTCGGTCTCGTTCTGTTCGGTCACGATGCGGGAGCTTATGTCGGGGAAGTCGACCGCCCAGGGGCGCATCATCACGCCGCCATCGAGCGCGGCATCGGCTGCGGCGGTATAGATGTAGGGCAGGAGGCGGTAGCGGATGTCAAGGTACTTGCGGAAGACCTTCTCGGCCTCCGCGCCGTAGCGCCAGAGTTCGGTCTGGCTGGTGTAGCCGTGGACGCGCAGGATGGGCGCGAACGTGCTGTACTCGAACCAGCGGAGCATGCGTTCGATGTATTCGCGGTTCCGGTACTGGTCGCCGGGGCGGAAGAACCCGCCGGTGTCGGTGGTCCAGTACGGGATGCCGCTCATCATCATGCCGAGGCCGGAGATGATCTGCGTGCGGAAGTCGCTCCAGGAGTTGCCGACGTCGCCGGACCAGATCACGCTGGGCTGGCGGCTCTGCCCCGCGAACGCGCAGCGGGTCAGGATGAGGGCGCGGCGGTCGGGCTGCGCCTCGCGCAGGCGGTCGTAGGCGGTCGTGTTCACGATGAGGGGGTACACGTTGCGGTACTCGTTGCCGCGTCCGAGCGTGATCGTGCGGTTGTGCAGGTCGTCGTTTTCCGGCTCGGTGGCGTCGAACCACCAGCTGTCGATGCCGGTGGAGAGGATGTCGGAGACGATGGTGTCCCAGTAGAGCTTGGCGGCGGCGGGCTTGGTGAAGTCGATCCAGTCGGTTCCCTTGATGTAGCCGTCGAGCGCGATCATCTTTTCGGCGAACGGGTTGTCCTTGCTCGCCTTCGACCACACGGAGAGCATGGAGTGGGCGTTCAGGGCGTGGACTTCGTCGTTCATGCCCTTCGGGTCGGCGAAGCGCTGCGGATCGAAGTGCATGGAGTTCCACTTGCCGGAATCCCACCACTGCCAGTCCTGCACGATGATGTCGACCGGGATCTTGCGGGCGCGGAATTCGCGGAGGTTGGAGAGCAGGTCGGCCTGCGAGACGTAGCGTTCGCGGCAGTGCCAGTAGCCGAACGCGTATTTCGGGAGCATGGGCGTCCTGCCGCAGAGCTCGCGGTAGGTCTTCATGACCTTCTCCGCGCCGCCGGTGATGACGACGTAGTCGATTTCCTTCGCGTCGTCGGAGCGGAACGTCAGCCGCGTGCGGTTGCACTTGCCGTATTTGAGCGTGGTGCGGTCGTTCGCCTCGTTCTGGACGGTCACGGTGTGCTTGCCTGCCGTGAGTTCGACCTTGAATCCGATGACCGGGGGCAGCCAGGTGTTGCGCTGTTCCACGATGGATTTGCCGTCGATGCTGACCACATGTCGGCGCGCCATGGTCTGGCCGCAGTCGAGCTGGAACGCGTATTCGCCGTCGGCGTCCACGGTGAACTCGCCGGTGAGCGTGCTGTCGCGGCGGAACTCGCGGCGGCCGCCGACGGACGTGGTGACGTTGACGGTCTGCCCCTGTCCTTCGCCGACCTTCTTCAGCTCGATCGGCGTGTCGGCGGGGTTGAACTCCGTGCGGCTGTAGTTGTGCCACAGGATGCCGAATCTGCCGTCGGGCGAGACGAGGAACGGCACGGACGCCTGCGTGTTGACCTGGAGAAGCTGGCGCGGGAGCCCGGCGAGGTCGAGGGTGCCGTCCTGGAACTGTCCGAGGCCGTAGAAACGGAATCCTTTTTCTCCATACGAGAATGAAGTCTGCACACGGTAGGAATCCGCCGGGGCGTCACGCGACGGGGATTTGTCGAACTTTCCGGCTCCGGCGGCGGCATCGGTGCCGACGCTGAGCGTTTCATCCAGGAAGTGGCCCTCGGGCTTTTTTGTGTCGAAAAAGGCCAGCCAGGCTTTTTGCGGGGTCCGGGAATTGGCGGCGCCGCCGGCCATGACCAGATAGCTGACTTTGAGGTCGCCGATCGTGCAGGTAAACTCTGCGCCGAAATCGTGACCAACAACTTTCGTGAACGCGCGCGGTTTGGCATTTGCGAGGATGAACTCCGGCTTCTTCGAGAACGCCTTGTTCGGGGTGTAACGCACGCGGACGGCATTGTCCGCCAGCGCGGTGAGCTCGATCAGCAAGCCGTTGTCGGTGCGGTAGGTGAAGGATTCCGGGCTGAGCGGGTTCGTGTCGGGATCGGCGGCTGCCGCGGTCAGCGCGAATGCGGAGAGCGCAGCGATGGCGGAGAATGCGCGGAGGGAACGAAGTTTGAGGGAGAATGTCATGGCGTCACCTTGATTCGTAGGGCAGGGGACGGCGGAAAGCCGCGCGTCCTTGTGTTCAAATAATCGTTTTCCGAATATAGTATAGCCGGAAAGGGACGCTTTTTCAACAGGAAAAAAGCCGGATTCGCCGGAAAAATGGGGAAAAATGAGAGCCGGATGCGTTAATAACGCATAAAATAACCTTTAATGGGAGTTGTAAAGATCGTGCGAGTGCCAGGGAGTGCTCCACTCCGGATACTTGTGTTCGTTTGCGAAGAAGACGGTGATGCCGCCGTCGTCCGAATCGTGGTCGAACGCCAGGATGTATTTCATCTGCCTGCCGATCCAGCCGGGATGCGGACTCTTCGGCGTTCCGTCGTCTTCGATGATCGGTTCCCGGGACCATATATCGTTACGAGAGCCAAAAATGATCGGCGCCAGCCGGAGGACGTCTTCGGCGATCTCCTCATAACGGCCTGTGCCGTTCGTTTCGATGCGGACGCCCACGCTGTCGTCCATGGTGTTTGTCTTCGCGCGGAGCGTTTTCACGTTGTATTTTGCCTCGATCTTCGGTCGGACGAACTCGTCGATGAGCTGATCGTTATAGTGTTCGAAACTCAGTTGGAATTCCCCCGGCTTCTTCTCTGTGTACGGGGTCGGCCATCCGAAATAGATCACGAGCAGCAGGCACACCACGTTCGGCCCTAACAGCAGGCAGAATATTGTGAAGTCGAAATACCCGTCGAATTTTTCCCAGAACCCGCGTTTTTTCATGGCCGTGCCCTTTCTGCCAGGGCGGGCGTTGCCGTGTACAGCGCGTTTTCGTGCCATTCCGGGAACGCCCTGTAGCCGCGTTTCGCGTCCGGCAGGACGAACGTCATGCCGCCGTCCATCGCTTCGTGGTCGATCTCCAGCACCCAGGCACACGCCGGCAGGCCCGGCACGGTCCGGCGCATGGTGCGGATGTCCTCCATGATCCCGAATGCCCGGCTCATGCGAGGGCTGAGCGTCTCGTCTGTCCTGATCCTGATGCGCAGACCGGATTCCAGGTACATGACGTCAAAATCCTTCAGGGCATGTTTTTCGAGCATCGCGGGCTTCACGAGGTCCAGGACCGGCTGTTCATACTTCGGCGCGTCGGCGGGCCGGGGCGGGAGTTCGGGCGGCTTAGGGGAGTAATCCCGTCCTGGTCTTCTGTAACTCTGTTCGGCGTTAACACAACTGCCGATATACGCCGCGGGAAACAGGATCATGCAGAGGAACAGGATGCATTTCGCAATTCCTATGGACCGGCTTGTTTTGTATTGTTTGGATTCTTCGCCGGCGAGGATCTTTTCGAGCTCTTCGTAGTCCGTCCAGTCCGGTTGCGGTTCGGGTCTTTCTGTTCCGTCCGATTTCATAGTTTGCCTTGCCTGATATTACGGCTCAGTCGGCAGAGGCGGATCCGCCGTCCTGGTCGGGCGAGAGGATCGCGGGGAGTTTCTCGAGGATGGCTTCGCGGCCCTGTTCGGTCGCGGCATCGACGCCCTTCCTGAAGATGTCCTTGGCGGTCTGGACGGCCTCCTGGCGGGCGCATTCCTTCGCGAGGATCATTTCCTGCTTGCAGAGGGTCCAGCAGTCGGAGATGCGGATGAGCGTGTAGCTGAGGAGCTTGTCGAAAACGACCGCTTCCTTCGCGGCGGAGATGTCGCCGTCCTTGATGCCTTCGATGGCGCCGGCGACCTTTTCCGTTACGGACGCGGGCCTGGAGGCGGACTCGGAGGCGTCGGGGGCAAGCTCGGTGACTTCCTGCGCGCGCAGGAGTGCGGCGCACGGGACGAGCGCGGAAACGGCGAGCGCGCCGGTGAGGACGAGAGAGCGAGCCGATACGGTCATGATCCGCGAACCTCCCCCTCGGCGTGCATCAAAGATGCTTGGTCAGCGGAGGAGTCTGCTGATCATCGGACTTGTGATGGGGCGGCGGCGCGAATTCGATGCCGCACTCGGTGATGCGCGTGGAGATGCGGCTCGGGAGGCCGCGCTTCGCGAAATCGTTCGCGACCTTGATGGCGTTGCGGACGGCCTTCGGCGTGGATGCGCCGTGGCCGATGATGCAGACGCCGTTGAGTCCGAGAAGCGGGGCTCCGCCGTACTCTTCGAAGTTGCTGATCGCCTTCACGTCGGCGAACGCCTGCTGGGCGAGCAGGGCGCCGGTCTTCCGGATGGCATTTTTCATGATGCTTTCCTTCAGCCAGTGGCTGATGGCGGAGGCGATGCTTTCGGCGGTCTTCAGGACCAGGTTGCCGGAGAAGCCGTCGCAGACGACGACGTCGGCGCTGTGGAAGAACATGTCGTGCCCCTCGACGTTGCCCACGAAATTGATGGGCATGTTCGAGAGGATCTTGAACGCTTCCTTGGTGAGGTCGTTTCCCTTGATGTCCTCGCCGCCGACGGAAACGAGCCCGATGCGCGGCTTTTCGATGTTGAGGAACATCTGCGCGTAGACCTCGCCGAAAATGGCGAACTGCGCGAGGTTCAGCGGCGTGCAGTCGGTGTTCGCGCCGGCGTCGACCAGGATGAACCTGCCGCCGACGGCCGGCATGAAGGTCGCGATGGCGGGGCGGTCGACGCCCTTCAGGATGCGCATCTTGACCTTGGAAGCAGCCACGGCCGCGCCGGTGTGCCCAGCGGAGATGACGGCGTCGGCCTTGCCTTCGGCGGCAAGCGTGGCGCAGACCGTGATGGAGGAGTGTTTCTTGGCGCGGATCGAGGTGGTCGAGGGTTCGCCCATCTCGACGACTTCCTCTGCGTGGACGAGCTGGAGATGCGGGCCTTCCTTCAGGTGTTCCTTCTGGAGATAGTAGGCGAGCTTTTCCAAATGCCCGACGAGCAGGATGTCCACATCGGGGTACATCCGCAGGGCGTCGGCGACGGCTTCGACCACGACGGCGGGCGCATAGTCGCCGCCCATTGCATCAACCGCGATCCTCATCGAAACGACTCCGGGTTGGTTTGAACGGGATGATTACTCGGCGACGGTCAGAACCTGACGGCCTTTGTACATGCCGCAGCTGGTGCAGACGGAGTGCGGGGCGACGGGCTTGCCGCATTCCTTGCAGAAGGAAGCCTGGACGCCTTCGTAACGGTTCGCGGCCTGGCGCTGGCGGCGTTTCATTTTCGAGACTTTGCGTTTCGGGACTGCCATGATAAGACTCCTTGTTTAGCAGTTATGATAAGATCATGGGTAACATCTTGAAATAAATAATATATCACGGAATCGCCGATTTGCAAATTCAAACCGCGTGTTTTTGAAGGAAATCGCACTTTTTTTCCATGTTTGCGCGCTTCCGCGGGTCCGCACGGGCATGATTGCGCGGGGAAACGCGCGATGAAATGTGGCGGCGTGTGTCAGCCTGCGGCCGCCCGCATGACCTCCACCGGGGCCTCGCGGCCGGTCCAGATGCGGAACGATTCCGCGCCCTGGTGAACGAGCATCGGCAGGCCGCCGGAGACCCGGAGCCCGCGTTCGCGGCAGCGGACCAGGATGTCCGTTTCACGGTAGATCGTGTCGAAGAGGCAGGCGGATGCCGGGATCAGAGCCGGATCGACCGGGGAACCGTCGCCGTCGCGGAGCCCGAGGCTGGTGCACTGGACGACCAGATCCGAGCCGTCGAGCGCCGCCTTGACGGCGGGGAGGTCATCGAGCGCCGCGAAGCCGCAGTCCAGCGCGGGGGCATGCTTCCGGATCTCCGCCGTGAGCTGTGCCGCCTTCTCCGCCGTGCGGTTCAGGATGCGGATGCGGGCGCATCCTGCGTCCGTCAGATGGAACACGAGCGCGCGGACCACGCCGCCGCAGCCGAGGATGCAGACGTTCGCGCCCTTCAGCGGGAGGCGGAAGACTTCCTGCACGGCGCGTTCCAGCCCGGTCGCGTCGGTCGTGTCGCCGAAGAGCTTGCCGTCGCGGACGGAGACCGTATTCACGCTGCCCGCGAGCGCGGCGCGCGGCGTGATGCCGTCAAGGAACGGGATCACGGCGTGCTTGTGCGGGACCGTGATGTTGAAGCCGTTCAGAGAGGTCCTGGCGGTTTCGAGGAAGGCTGGCAGGCCTTCGCGCGTGACGTGGACCGCCGTGTAGTCGGCGTCGATGCCGAGCGCGCGGAACGCCGCGTTGTGCATGAGCGGGGAGCGGGAATGGCCGATCGGGTCGCCGATGACGGCGAAATGAAGCGTGGAGCCGGAAGGCATGATGAGACCTCGCAGGGGGATTGCGTGCGCGATGCGGAGCGGATGGTCAGTTGCGGAACATGTCGCCGTAGGGGTTGGTCTCCCATGCGGCGGGCGAGTTGAACGGCCTCGGATTGCGGCCGGAGCGTTCCTGGGGGGTAGAACAAGCGGCGGCGCTCAGGAAAAGCGCCGCCGCGAGGATGCAGAGGATAAGATAACGAATGACCATGGCGTCAGAACATCATGAATTCGCGCATCTCCATGACCTGCATGACAATCGTGGCGATGAGGATGAGCATCGTGATCACCGCAACCGCAAGAAAGAACTTGGATCTGAACATGTTTGCGCCTTTCCTGTGATGGTGGTCCGGTTATTATTCTTCCTCGCCGAAATCGTCGCCGAAGCCGTCGTCCGTCTCTTCGCCGAGGGATTCGTCGAAGGAGTCGTCGATACCGGTATCGTCGAAGCCCTCGTCGATGCCGTCGTCGATCTCGTCGTCGGTCGAGATGTCGATGAGGTCCTGCATGGTCTGTTCGCGTTCGGCAGCAGCGCGCTCTTCGGCTTTCTTGCGCATGGCTTCCTCGTGGGCCGCCTTCATCGTGGCGATGTCGGCCTGCGAGAAATAGACCACGTCGCCGACGCTCGGGTAATCGAAGGATCCGCCCGGGGAGGCGAGGATGGTGGCGACGGCGGCCTTGGCGCGGAGGCGGATGACCTGCGCCTTGCAGATGTACTTGGCGGTCTCCGCATCGAGGCTGGTGGTGACGGTCAGGAGGGCGCCTTCGGGGACGCCGGCGCGGATGCGTTCGCCGGAGGAGCGGACGACTTCGCTTTCGGATCCGATGTCGATGGTGATGTAGCCGTACTGCTCGTTCACGTAGACGACCTTGCCGACGAGGTCCTTCAGGACGGAGAAATTGATATTGATGAGTTCATTGTCCTCGCCGAAGCCGGTCGGATCGATGATCTTTCTGAGACGGAGGATTTCCTTTTCGGCATCCGCGAGCTTCGTGGAAAGCTCATCGACGGATTTCTTGTAGCTCGTGGTCTGCTCTTCGGCGGATCCGAGTCCGACTTCCGCACGCATGACGCGTTCGCGCAGCTCCTCGTTGTCCCGGATGAGCTGGTTGTGACGGTTGACGTATTCCTCGACGGTGGTGACGTTTTCCTTGAGGAGCTGGTTGTATTCCTGAGAGTTCAGGTCAAGCTCTCTGGCGTCGGGGGTGATCTGGCCGGAGACGGTGACGATGTGTCCGCGGAAGGCCTTCATGCGTTCGACGGTGTCGTTCGTCTTCGAAAGGAGTTCGTTCAGGGAGTTGGAGAGCTTGGTGTTGTCGGCGGAGAAGGCATAGCTTCTGGCGGGCATGCCGAGGTTTGCGCCGTCCTTGGACATGAACTCGGAAAGGTGTTTGTCACGGACGTAGAAATACTCCATGCGTTCGCCGATGTGGGCCTTGACGTCGGCAAGGGTCTTGTCGTAGTCCCTGTAGTTTGTCACGCTGCCGGATTCGAGGATGTAGGGCTCGTCACCTTCCCCGTAGTACGCCTTTTCAAGCACGGCGTTGGTCACGTCGGTGAGGTTTTCGGCGATGGCGTTGCGCTGCTTGACGATCTTGTTAACCGAAGCTTCCAGCTTGACCATGGCCTCGTTGACCTCGGCCGGAGTCTTGTTGATCTTGAGGTCGTCGGAGGAGATGGCGGCGGACGGGTCGATCAACCGGGAGACTTTCTCCACCGTTTTGGCGATATCTGCCCGCGCCTGCGTGATCTGCTCCCTCTTCTGGAAGAGAAGCACGCCGAAGACGACCACGACGATCGCAAAGAGGAAAATAAAAATATTGATGACCTTGCTGGCTTTGCTCATTACCGGGACTCCTGTTAATGCGTGAAAAATATCTGATACAATATGTACACTACATCCAATTTGCCGAATTTTCAAATCCGAACCGGCAAAAAATCAGGGCTTTTTTTAGAAAATAAAACAATTTTCGAAAGAAAGCATGAAAAAAAGGCCGGAAAGAGGAAAAAAGACCGAAAAAACGGGACGGCGTCATATTGGCGCCGTCCATGCCGTGCACAGTCCGCAGTGCGGACGGAGATCATTCCATCCCGTAGGCCGCCGCAGCGTCGTAATTGTACTGTGCGTTGAGGGAAAGAAGAGTCTTCGTATGGGTGATTCCGGGGATCTGGTTGCACATCTTGTCCGCGATGATCGAGGAAAGCTGCTGCTGGTCCTTCACACGTGCGATGGCGGCGAGGTCGTATTCTCCGACGACGGCATGCACCTCGACGATGCCGTCGACTGCGAGGATTTCTTTCGTTACGGCCGCGAGGCTCTGACGCTCGACGTTGACCAGGATAATGGCGGTGATCATGGTTCAGGATTCCTTTCCTGTTTCGGTTTATTGATGAAAAAAATGATGTTCGGCAAAGAAGCGGCGCGGGATGCGCCGGAAACTTTTTCTTCCGCTAAAATAGCCCATTGTTCGGGAAATGCAAGCCGGAAAGCATGAAAAATGCGTTTTTTTTCCGGGAAAGATTGCATTTTCCGGCAAAACGGGCATATTATGTATGGCGGGACGGTCGATCGCGTCCCGCGAAACGTACCATCGGAATGAACCGCCGGCCCGGGGAACACGCCCCTGCCGCACGCATGACAGGAGTCGACATTATGGAGATTACCGCAGGAACCGCACTGGGGCTGAAGTTGGGCGAATTGCCCGAAGGCCGCGGGGTGCGTCCGACGTCGGTGCGCGCCCGCAGGGCATTCTTCGACAGCATCGGCTCCATGGAGGGCAGGACATTCGCGGACCTCTTCGCGGGGTCCGGCTGCATGGGGCTCGAGGCAGCCAGCCGCGGCGCCGCCACGGTGGTCTTCGCCGAGGAGTCGCCCGATGCGCTCTCGCTGATCCGGCACAACATCGCCCGGTTCGAGCATACGAAGTCGCCCGCCCGCTTCCAGGTCGTGCCGGGGACGCTTCCCTCCTCGCTGAAGGTGCGCATCATGCCGCCGCGCCCGGACATCGTGTTCGCCGACCCGCCCTACGCCAAGTCCATGGACATGCTGGCGGCGCTGACCGCCGACGAGGTCTTCAACGACTGGTCGCGCGATGCGGTCTTTTACTGGGAGCTGCCCGATTTCCAGTGCGCCCTGCGGCCGCCGTCCGGCCCGTGGAAGCTCACCGGGATCCGCCAGCTCGGCGCGGCAAGTTTCCTCCAGCTCGAACGCACGGACAAGGCCGCCCGCTGAGTTCGTCTTTCCGTGCAGGATCAAAGCCCGGTACACTATTCGTTACGCATTGCTTGCATGCCGTAGCGGAGCACGGCACTACTGCAGTGGAGGCTCTGCTTCCTCTTCCCGATAAACGCGGTCGTACCGCGGCGACATGACTAGATAGCTTTCCTTTCCGTTCAGGAGCGAGGCCGGGACCCGCCACGGGAATCCGCAGTCGTACTGGTCCGCCACGAGCTTGCCGTCGGCGTAGATCTGCGCGACGTCGTACTTGAAATCAAGCTCGATGAAGCCGTCGTTTCCTTTTACCTCAAGTTTCTTCCAGACCAGCGGACGCACGCCGCCCAGCTTGAGTTCGGCGGCGAACGTCTCCGGGAGTTCGAACGGCGCTTCCGCGAGGTCGGTGATTTTGAGCACGGGCCGGGGCGGGACCGTGCCGAGCCGGAGAGCCGTGAACTTCTCGCCGTTCCATTTCCTGCAATCGTATCTGCCGTTCTGGACCGGGCGCACGACGGGCGCGTCGCCCTCCACGCGGATGAGGTCGCAGTCCCGGGAGAAATACAGTTCGCCGCCGAGCCTGCGGAGCCCGAGCGCGTCTTTCCACGGGAGCGTGCAGATGCGGATCTTTCCGTGTTTGAAGATGGGGCCGGCTTCCCTGGTGCCGTCTGCGAACTTGTATTCGGTCATGACGCCCGGGATGGCCGCGAAGAAGAACGTGTCGCCCATGCGGCAGACCGGCTGCGCCGTGGCATACTCCAGCATCTCGCCGTCCAGGTCCATGTTGAACGGAAGGAAGAACGCGATGTCGCCGACGACGTCGATGGCGGGGAACACGACCGGACCGGCGTCGAACACGACGTTCTCCAGGTCGGTCAGCTCCGAGCGGCGCTGGTAGTGGTTCACGAAGACGAACCCGGATTTCCCGTCGGTGCGGAGTCCCGCGCGGACGGTCGTCGTGTCGTCGCGCTTCACCGGGATCAAGGAGTCGAACGCGGGCATCGGGGCGAGCCTGTCGCCGAAATCCTGCAGGAAAAGGTGCATCAGGTTCAGGAGCCTGTAGGACGGGCGGATTTCGCCGTATTCGGAGACGGGCGCCTGGAAATCGTAGGACAGCATCGGGACGTCGTTCGGATAGCCGGACGCCTTCGACTCCTGGAACGTGGAGAGCCTGCCGACCGGGTTCGTTCCGCCGTGGTACATGTAGTAGCCGGGCAGGTTGCAGCCGCTGCCGACCTTGACAAGCGCGGGCGCGTACACGTCGAACGGACGGATGATATAGCGCCGATGGTGTGTGCTTTCGAGGCCGCCACCGAGCTCGCAGGCCGCGAAGGGGTAGCGTTCGTAGGGCAGCCGCCAGCCGTCGCGGCCCCTGCGTTCGATGGGCATCAGGTCCGCGCCGATTGCGGTATCGTTGCGCATGCGGTTGAAGAAGAAATGAGGCGAGGGCGGGAGAGGCCGGGTGCCGTTGTTCCACGGCGCGTCGCAGTATCCGCCGAAGACCGGGATCATGCCCGTCAGCGGGATGCGCGCGCCCTCCGCGGCGTTCCAGCCGGTGGCGGTGAAGAGGGGCGGGTTCATGCCGCATTCGATGGCGATCGAGCGGAGCGTGTCGAGGTGGGCGGCGTTGCCGGTGAGTTCGTTTTCGAGCTGAAGACCGATGATCGGGCCGCCGTCGGCATAAAAGAGCCCTTTGAGTTCCTTCGCGATCGCGCCGTACCAGCGGCGAACCTCGGCGAGGTAGCCGTCATTGTTCGTGCGGAGGCGGAACGGCTTCTTCATGAGCCAGTCGGGGAAGCCGCCGTTGCGGCATTCGCCATGCACCCAGGGGCCGGGACGCACGAAGACCTCGAGGCCCTGTTTCTGCGCCTCCAGCACGAAGTCTCGGATGGAGAGGTTGCCGGAGAAATCAAGCTCTCCCTCGATCTCCTCGTGGTGGATCCAGAAAAGGTAGGTTGAGACGACCGTGACGCCGCCCGCCTTCAGCTTGGCGAGCTCGGCGGGCCACTGTTCGCGGGGGACGCGCGAAAAATGCATCTCGCCCATGACCGGGATCCACGGTTTCCCGTCCCGGATGAAATACAGGCTGTTCACGCCGATGGAACCGCCGTCCGGGTTCGTCCCGCCGAGGCCGAGGTGGCCCGTGAGGATCTCCGGCTGGACGAACGGCTGGAACGTGCAGCGGATCGTGGCGGGTGCGTCGTTCGCGGTGTCGTCGGCGCGTAAGAAGCCGGGTGCGGAAATCGCTGCGGAAAAAGTCGCGGCGGCCATCAGAAGAAGCGCTCCTGTCAGGTTCGGTTTCATGGGAGGACAAGTCCTCCGCTGCAGCAGTGCCTGGCTGCGTTCAAGAACGAATACAAAAGCATTTTTGTTTTCATGGGGCGGCTCCTGTCTTTTCTGAAAGTGGATGAATGCGTTTGCGGCATAATATAGCGCGGGAAACGGCGCATGGCAAATCACTGCCGCGTTTTTTTCCGGTGGGACAGGAAGAAAAACAGGCGGGAAGGACGCGTCTGTGCAAAAGGGAAATGCCGCGGTCAGAAATGCTCGACCGGGCACTCGGGGATGGATTCGAGGAAGGATCTGCCGTAGTTCTTCGTCACGATGCGCGGGTCCAGCACCACGATGATGCCGGTGTCCGTTTTGCTGCGGATGAGGCGGCCGATGCCCTGGCGGAATTTCAGCACGGCGTCCGGGATCGTGTAGTCGCCGAACGGGTTTCCGCCGAGGCGCTGGATGCGTTCGCAGCGCGCCTGGATGAGCGGATGCGTGGGGACGGCGAAGGGGAGCTTGGTGATGATGACGTTGCTGAGCGCGTCGCCGGGGACGTCGACCCCGGTCCAGAAGCTCGTCGCGCCGAAGATCACGGAGGACTTGACTTTCTTGAATTCGGAGATCATGGCGGACCTGGAGAGCGATTCGCCGTGGACCAGCAGGTTGAATCCTTTCAGGAGGAAATCGCGCGAGAGCCTGTCCGAGCAGTATTTGAGCATGCTGTAGTTCGTGAAGAGCACGAACGCGCTGCCGTTGGTCTTCTCCACAAAGTACCGGATCTTTTCCGCCGCCGCGTCGTTGAATTCGCGTTCGCCGGGCTGCGGCATGTCCTTCGAGATGAACAGGCGGACCTGCTTATTGTAGTCGAAGGGCGAGTCGAGGATGAGTCCTTCGCCGCCGCGGAACCCGACCCGGCGGGCATAGTAGGTGAGGGAACCGCGTACGGCGAGCGTGGCGCTGGTGAGGATGACGGGCTTGCCGGAGTCGAACAGAAGGTCGCGGAGAAGCTCCGAGACGTTGAGCGGGGCGGATGCGAGCTCGGTCTGGCGCGTGCGTGAGAAGCCGGACTTATGGCCTTCGACCCAGTAGACCTGGTCGGGGAGGGACATGTTCAGAAACGCGTCGAGCTCCTCGCGGAATCCGGTGCAGTGTTCGAGCTGCGCCTCCAGTTCGAGGCGGAATCCGGCGTCGTCCTGGTTGTCCGCGTAGGTGCGCGCGATGGTTTCCACGTCGAGGATGTTGTCGGAGACGAGGTCGCGGAAGCGGCCGGGCTGCGAGATGCGGAAGGTCTGCTCCGGGGCTTTGTCGAGCGTTTCGTCGAACTGCGCGAAGAAATCGGTCAGCGCCTCATGCGCGTTCGCGATGCTGCTGCGGACCTGCATGGAGTCCTCGCCGGGCTTCATCAGGAGTCCGCGCCCGCTGATCGGGTTGAAGAGGCGGTTCAGCGTGCCGCGCACGGCGGAGGAATGGATGTGGATCCCGAGGTGGTTCGCGGCGTTGTCCTCCAGCGTATGGGCCTCGTCGAAGACGACCGCGCAATGTTCGGGCAGGGGGCAGTTCTCCTGTTCCTCGATGCGGCTGATCTTCAGATTCGTGAAGAAAAGCGCATGGTTGGTGATGAGCAGGTCGGCTTTGTCCCACGAATGCCGCGCGCGCCAGTAGAAGCAGGAATGGAAATTCTGGCATTTCGGGCCGAGGCACGTGCCGGTCTCGCAGCAGACGCTGGTCCAGAGGTGGGGGTTGATGCGGAACGGCACCTCGGAAAGCGTGCCGTCGTGCGTCGTGCGCACCCAGTCCATGAGGCTCTGGAGTTCGTTGACCGGGGCATCCGCGGGAAGGATTTCGTCGCGGTGGCTGCCGGCGGCGAGCGCGAGGCGGCGTTTGCAGAGGTAGTTGCCGCGCCCCTTGGCGACGGCGAACGTGAACTCGACGTCGAGGAGGTCCTGGAGGAGCGGCAGGTCCTTCTTCGCGAGCTGTTCCTGCAGGTTGATGGTCTCGGTCGTGATCAGCACGCACTGGTGCATGGCCTTCGCGTGGTAGATGGCCGGGACGAGGTAGGCGAAGCTCTTGCCGACCCCGGTCGGCGCCTCGACCATGAGATTGCGGCCCGTCTGGAACGCCTCTGCGACGGCGCACGCCATCTCCGCCTGCTGTTCGCGGCGTTCGTAGGGGCGTCCGCCGAACTGTTCCGCCTTCTTCAGCGGGGTGTCCTCGGAGAAGAAGGCGGCGGTGCGCGGCATGGCGTCCGAAAGAGAGACCTCTTTCAGTTCATGGTCGACGACTGGAAGAATCACGGAATGTTATTTCGCTTTGGATGGTTCTTCGGTGCTGAGCTTGCAGATGGAGCAGTGGCGGCAGTCGAACTCGGCGGGCGGCTCGTACCTGACGCCGGCCTTTTTCGCCTTGTGCATGTTCAGGAGGTTCATGCCGGCGAGGATGAGGCCGAGAAGGATGAATCCGCCGGGCGCCTGGCCCATGACGGCAAAGCCGTTGTCCCAGCACTGCATGCTGATGCCGAAGAGCGTGCCGGCGGCGAGGAATTCGCGGATGCAGCCGAGGCAGACGAGGACGAACGTGAAGCCGAGTCCCATGCCGAGGCCGTCGGCGATGGACGCCATCAGGCCGTTCTTCGAGGCAAACGCCTCGGCGCGGCCGAGCACGATGCAGTTCACGACGATCAGCGGCAGGAAGATGCCGAGCGTCTGGTACGCTTCGGGCGCGTACGCCTGCATGAGGAGCTTGACGACGGTCACGAACGTGGCGATGACCACGATGTAGCACGGGATGCGGATCTTGCCGGGGACGAGATTGCGGATGACCGAGATCACCAGGTTGCTGCCCATCAGCACGAACGTGGTGGCGAGGCCCATGGCGAGTCCCTTCACCGCGTCGGACGATGTGGCGAGCGTGGGGCACATGCCCAGGACGAGCACGAGGACCGGGTTTTCTTTCCAGAACCCTTTGGTGAATTCCTTGAAGATGCTCATGATCAGTTTTCCTCCTTCTTTTCAGCGGGTGCGGCCGGAGCATTCCCGTCTGCGGGCTGTTCCTGCACCACGGGAGCGGCTTCCCCGGATTCGGTTTGTCCCTGTTTCGCGAGATAATCTCGGACGGCGGTCGCGGCGTACCAGACGAGGTCGCAGACGGCGTTTGAGGAATAGGTCGCGCCTGAGACGAAGTGGACGCCGTCCTTTTCCTTGGTCCATTTTTCAGCGCCGGGCTTGATGCCGGAGTAGGAGTCCAGCGCGGCGTTCGGCGGGAGTTTCGAGGTGTCGGGCTTCACGCCCTTCACGACGTCGGAAATGGTGCGCTTGACGGAGCGGTCGGTCACTTTCGTGCCGATGCCGGGCGTCTCGCTGTGGCCGGACTTCACGATCACGGTGTCGATGGTCCCGTCGGGCTTGAAGCTGACGAGGCCTGCGACCTTGCCGCCGAACCCGGAGGCGGAGGCTTCGGCCGCGTAGCCGACCACGAGGCCGCCGTTCCTGGCCGTGTAGAGTTTGACGGGCTGTCCGTCGGGCGATTTGATGTCGATCGCTTCCGCCGCGGGATCGTTGTCGAACGGCGGGAGGATCATTTTCAGGCTTTCGGCGGTTTCCCTGGCCTGGGCGATTTTGATCGGGGCGTCGGTCTTGACCGCGGTAACGGCCATGACGAGCGTGGAGACGCCGCAGACGACGAGGAGGAAGAACGCCAGATAGAACGGATTGGATGCTTTTCTCATGTCTTTCATTTGATCTCACCCCTTCTGATGTTGAGCGCCGAAACACTGTGGGAGTGCCAGCCGAAGGGCCGGATATAGCACATGCGGTCGATCAGCGGGACCAGGGCGTTCGCGATCACGATGGAGAAGCTCACGCCCTCCGGATACGCACCCCAGATGCGGATGACGCAGGTCAGGATGCCGATGATCGCGCCGAAGACCAGCGCCCCGAGCGGAGTCATGGGCGAGGTCACCATGTCGGTCGCCATGAAGAACGCGCCGATCATGACGCCGCCGCTGAGGATGTGGTAGAGCGGATTCGGGGTCAGTCCGGGCGCCGCCAGGTGCACGATGCCGGAGAAGGCGAAGATCGTGGCGAGCATTGCGAGCGGGATCTGCCATTTGATGAGGCGGAAGCACATGAGCCCGAGTCCGCCGATGAGGATGGCGAGTGCGGAGGTCTCGCCGATGGAGCCGCCGACGTTGCCGAGGAACAGTTTCATCAGGTTGTCATGGCATCCGAGCTGGGCGATTGCGTCGGCGGAACCTTTCGCCGCCTGGATCGCTCCGAGCGGGGTCGCGCCGGAGATGAGTTCGCCCGTCGCCGGTGCCGCCCACTGGGTCATCGGGCCGGCGAATCCGACCAGCAGTGCCACGCGGGCCGCGGCCGCCGGGTTGAACGGGTTCTGTCCGAGTCCGCCGAAGAGCTCCTTCACGATGACGATCGCGAAGATGCTGCCGACGAGGCAGAGCCACCACGGGGCCCCGGGCGGGAGGTTCAGCGCCAGGATCACGCCCGTGACGAGCGCGCTGCAGTCGCCGACCGTGGGCTGCTGCCGTGTGGCAAGCGTCCAGCCGTATTCGGCAAAGATGCAGAAGGATGCGCAGTAGACGAGGATGCGGACGGCATCGAACCGGAAGAACCAGATGGACGCCGCGATGGCGGGGAGGAGGCAGATCAGCACCTTCGCCATGATTTTGGAGATGCTGTCGCCGTCCTGGACGTGAGGCGAAGTGCTCAGCACGAGCGAACCGGGCTCGGGGAGAGCGACATTGTTTTTTTCGATTTCTTCACTCATGATATGGGAACAGCTCCGTGATTAGGCTTGTTTTGCTTTCGCGGCGCGGCGCTTGGCGTTGATCTCGGCCTTCGCCCTGCGGAAATGCTGGACGAGGGGGCGTTTCGCCGGGCAGACGTAGGTGCAGACGCCGCATTCCATGCAGTCCATGACGTAGTTCTTTTCGGCTTCGTCGTAGTTTTCGCTTTCGACCATGACGCTGACGGGGCCGGGAAGAAGTTTCATGGGGCAGGCGCGGACGCAGCGACCGCAGCGGATGCACGGATTGGAGGTGTATTCCGCGGTCTCCTGCCACTGGAGCAGGAGGATGCCGGAGGAATTCTTGGTGACCGTGACGCCGAGCGAGGTCTGGGCGAAACCCATCATCGGGCCGCCCATGATGACCTTTGCCGCGCGGGCCTTCACGCCGCCCGCGAAGGTCAGGGCCTGTTCGACGGTCGTGCCGAAGCGGAGGATCCAGGTGCCGGGGTTGGCGACCGGGGTGCCGGTGACTGTGGTATAGCGTTCGATCAGCGGATGCCCTTCGACCACGGCGTCGCGGATGGCGGCGCAGGAGCCGACGTTCTGGACCACGCAGCCGACGTCCATGGGGAGGCCTCCGGTGGCGACGGAACGCCCGGTGAGGGCGTAGATGAGCTGTTTTTCACCGCCCTGCGGGTAGCGGACGTGGAGCGGCACGACGGTCACGCCGTACTGCCCGGCTTTTTCGTTGAGGGCTGCGATGGCGTCCGGCTTGTTCTCCTCGATGCCGAGGAAGATGCGGTCGACGCGGAGGATCTTCGCGGCGATGGCTGCGCCTTCGAGGACCGCTTCGGTGCGTTCGAGCATGAGGCGGTGGTCGGCGGTGAGGTAGGGCTCGCACTCGGCGCCGTTCAGAATGAGCGTGTCGATGACCTTTTCGGGCGGAGGCGAGAGTTTCACGTGGGTCGGGAATGCCGCGCCGCCCATGCCGACGATGCCGGCGTCCGCGATGCGCTTCTTGAGGATTTCGCGGTCGGTGTTCTTCCAGTTCGGGATCGGGTCGAGGCCGGAGCCCCATTCGTCCTTGCCGTCGGAGATGATCTCGATGGCCGGGATCGCGCCGCCGTTGGCGCCGGGGACTTCGACGATGTCGCCGACCGTGCCGCTGGTGGGGGCATGGACCGGAGCGGAGACGAATCCGCCGGGTTCGGCGATGAGCTGGCCTTTTTTCACCGTGTCGCCCTTCGCGACGACGGGTTTCGGCGGTGCGCCGATGTTCTGCTGGATGGCGACCGTGTAGCGTTCCAGGAGCGGAGCGCGCTGCGCGGGGACGGTATTGGAAAGGGCCTTGCCGTCGGCGGGATGCACGCCGCCGTGGAAACGCCAGGTCTTGATCGGGATGTTCATTTGGACTCCTCCTTTTTCGGTGCGGGCGCGGCTTTCGGCGCGGGTTCGGCCGGCTTGAGCGCTGCGATCCTGCGGTGGATTTCTTCGACCTGGAGCGCGCCGGTGGGGCATTTGACCTGCTCGACGAAAGAGGCTTCGGGCGGGTTGGAGTAATTCACGCGGACGAGGCCGCCCTGCATCTGCATGTGGTTCTCATCGGTGCGGATGCACTTCTTGCAGGCGAGGCACGGGTTCTTGCAGAATTTGCGGCGTTTCGCGGGCTTCTCCAGGGAATTGCAGTAGACATGCACTGGGGCGGAAGCCGGGACCAGGCGGATCAGCTTGCGCGGGCAGACGTTCACGCACTTGCCGCAGGCGCGGCAGAGCTCGGGGTGGACGACCGCCAGGCCGTCGCGGATCTCGATGGCGCCGAAGGGGCACGCACGGGCGCAGGAGCCGTACCCGAGACAGCCGAAACGGCAGGCCTTGCCGCCGCCGCCCGCCACGATGGACGCGGACCGGCAGTCGAGGATGCCGTTGTAGTCCGCGGCGCGCGTGGAGCGGGAGAAGCTGCCGGAGCAGAAGACGACCGCCGTCATTTTTTCCTTTTTGCCGGCGGCTTTGCCGGTGATCTCGGCGATCTTCGCGAGGTTGGCTTCGGAGCAGGCGGCGCAACCGGACGGATCGGCGCCTTTCGTGACGATGGCGCCGGCGAAGTCGGCGCAGCCTGCATAGCCGCAGCCGCCGCAGTTCGCGTTGGGGAGAAGCTCCTGGACCTCCTCGATCTTCGGGTCGGTCTGGACTTCGAATTTTTTAGCCGTGAAGCCGATAAGCGCGCCGAGTGCAAGCCCGACGGCGGCGACCACGCCGGCCGAAACAAGGATCGTAACTAACATGATGACGCTGCGCCTCCCCTTATTTGACCAGGCCGGAGAAGCCCATGAACGCCATGGCGAGGATGCCGGCGGTCACGAGCGCGATCGCGGTGCCTTCCATCGCCTTCGGGATGCGGGCGATGGCGAGGCGTTCGCGGATGCTGGCGAAGAGCAGGAGCGCGAGGCCGAAGCCGACGCCGGTGCTGAATCCGAACACGGTCGAGGTGATGAGCCCGCGGGACGCGTCGGCGTTCAGTTCGGCCGCGCCCAGCACGGCGCAGTTGGTCGTGATGAGCGGCAGATAGATGCCGAGCGAGACGTAGAGCGACGGGCTGAACTTCTTCAGGAGGATCTCGACGATCTGGACGAGCGCCGCGATGACCACGATGAAGAGCA
>JAFXYP010000008.1 GCA_017541665.1 Lentisphaeria bacterium
CGATGCCCTGGCAGACGCTTCCGCCTTCGGTCTTGCTGATTCTCAGCTGATCGACGACAAGCAGTCCGCCCTCGGCCTCCTTGCCTGATCGGCTGACAGCCGCAACCCGGCGACAGGTGACAACACCTGAAGCCACAACGGCCCCCGCGCCCGGAAACGGACGCGGGGGCTTTTCTCTGCCTGCGGCCTGCCGGGAAAAAAACGGAAAAAAACGCGGAATCCGCTTGACAAATGGAGTAAACAGATGTAAGTTGAAGGAGAAGAGGTCGGAACCGGACGGATCCGGCCCGCTCAAGGAACCATTCTAACCAAGGAGGTCATTATGGACATTACCGTCAGCGTTCGTCACTTCGAACTGGACAATGAAGTACGCGAATACGCCGTGAAAGCGGCTGAGGATGCCTTCTCCGAATTCAGGCTGCGGATCAGCAGCGTGAACATCGTTCTCGACATGCAGAGGAATACGATCACGGCGCATCTTGACGCGGCCGTGAAAGACCACCCTGTCACCGCGGCTTCGCAGGCGTTCGACAACGTCTACAAGGCCATCGACGAAGTCGTCGCGAAGGCGTCCGCGCAGATGCGGCGCTACCTCGACAAGAAACAGGACCATAAGCATACGCCGTCCATCGGCGCGGCGACCGCGCAACCGGAGACGGAAGCGGAGTCCTGAGTCCGTCGAACCATACCGCGACGGCATGATCTGAGCCTGTCGCATCCCACGGCATGTCCCGGCAGTCGAAAGCACCGGAGCATGCCGTTTTTTTTCGGTTTTCGGCGCATCCGATGGAAAATCAATGAAAAAATGGAAAAAAAGCTGAAAAAAGATTGTTTTCTATAAAAAATGTGCTATAGTAACTCTTTTCCACATCTATCAGGAAAGGATACCGGGAAAAAATGAAACAGGACCTCACGAAAAAACTCCAGAAACTCTACGAAAAGAACGTCATGAACACCTACGGTACTCCGTCGACGCTGTTCGTGCGCGGCGGCGGCGTCAACCTGTACGACGCGAACCGACGCAAATATCTGGATTTTTCGTCCGGCATCTCCGTCTGCAGCCTCGGGCACTGCCATCCCGCCGTGACCGAGGCGATCTGCCGCCAGGCGCAGACGCTGGTGCATGTGTCCAACCTCTTCCTGAATGAAAATATGCCGCGCCTGGCCGAGATCATCGTGAAGAAGACGTTCGGCAAGGGGCGCGTCTTCTTCTGCAACAGCGGCGCCGAGGCGAATGAGGGGCTGATCAAACTCGCGCGCAAGTGGGGCAACGCCACCGGCCGCAACGAGATCGTCGTGATGGAGAATTCATTCCACGGGCGCACGCTCGCCACGCTCGCCGCAACCGGCCGCAGCAAATACCGCGAGGGATTCAACCCCGACATGCCCGGGTTCAAGTTCGCGAAGTTCAACGACCTGAAGTCCGTGAAGAAAGCCATTGGGGCGAAGACCTGCGCCGTGCTGCTTGAGGCCGTGCAGGGGGAGGGCGGCATCCTGCCCGCCGACGAGGATTTCATCAAGGGCCTTGAAGCGCTTTGCAGGGAAAAGAACGTCCTGCTGATGTTCGACGAGGTGCAATGCGGCATGGGCCGTACCGGCACGCTCTGCGCGTGGCAGGGATACGGCGTCAAGCCCGACGCGTTCTCGTTTGCCAAAGCCATTGCGAACGGCATCCCGATGGGTGCCTTCGTGTGCAACGAACGGCTCTCCGGCGTGCTGACTCCCGGCACCCACGGCAACACGTTCGGCGGCAACGCACTCGCGACCGCCGCGTCCCTGGCCGTCTTCGAGACGATCTACGGGGATAAGCTCCTGGAGAACGCCAAAGAGATGGGCGCGTACCTGCGCGGCAAACTGGAAAAGTTCGTTGAGAAATACGATTTCGTCAAGGAAGTCCGCGGACGCGGCCTCATGCTCGGCGTCGTGCTGGACTTCCCGGCGAAGGAGATCCTTCCCGTCCTGCGCGAAAAAGGCCTGGTGGCCCTGTCCGCGGGGGAGGTCGTGCTCCGTCTTCTGCCCCCGCTGATCGTGAAGCGGGAGGACATCGACAAGGCCGTGCGCATCATCGGCGCGGCATTCAAGGAATATTCTGCTTCGAAAGGAGGCAAGAAATGATCAGACACCTGCTCACAGGGCGCGAATTCGACCGCGCCGCACTGGAACAGCTTATCGAAACGACCGCGAAACTGAAGGCCGGACGCGGGAAGCCGGGACAGCCCCGCCCGCTGGACGGGAAGTCCATCGGCATGATCTTCGCGAAATCCTCGACCCGCACGCGCGTTTCGTTCGAGGTCGGGATCCACGAGCTCGGCGGCCAGCCGATCTACCTGGACGAGAGCAAGACCCAGATGGGCCGCGGCGAGACCATCGCCGATACCGCCCGCGTGCTCAGCCGGTTCCTGCACGGCATCGTGATCCGCACGTTCCGGCAGTCCGACGTGGAGGGGCTCGCGCAGTACGGGTCCATCCCGATCGTAAACGCCCTGACAGACGACTACCATCCGTGCCAGGCGTTCGCCGACCTCTTCACGATCTGGGAACGCAAAGGCAAGCTTGACGGACTGAAGATGGCGTACCTCGGCGACGGCGCCAGCAATATGGCGAATTCCCTCATGATGGCATGCAAGCTCGCCGGCATGACGTTTGCCATCGGCGCGCCGGAGGAATTCCGCCCGCGTCAGTCGATCATGGACGAAGACCTCGGCCCCGGCAAGGTGGAGTGGACCATCGATCCCGCCGCCGCCATGAAGGATGCCGATTTCGTCTACACCGACGTCTGGGTGAGCATGGGCTTCGAGAAGGAGTCCCGCGAACGCATGAAGATACTGGAGCCTTACCGGCTCGACATGAAGATGCTCGGACACGCCCGCCCCGACGCAAAGGTGATGCACTGCCTGCCCGCCCACCGCGGCGAGGAGATCACCGACGAGGTCATGGAGTCCGAACACTCCATCGTCTTCGACGAGGCCGAGAACCGCCTCCATATGCACAAGGCGATCCTCTGCACGCTCTTCCGGTAAGAAGAGTCGCCCGGGCGCCGCGCCATGGAATCCGTGCCGGAACACAGGTCTGTTTCTCCGCGCGCGCTGTTCCGCCGAATCCGAATAAGCGCGACAGCGTTCGAACAATCCTGCCCCGCCGCACTCTTTCTGTCGGCAGCCGTTACAGCCGTTCTCTCCGCCAGAGGGAACGGCTTTCCTTATGTCCTGGTCCCCGCAGCGGCAGTCCTGCTGATATGGACTTTGGTCCCGACGCGGGATGCGCTGGTCCGGTTCGCGCTGCCGATGCTGCCCGTGCTGATCGTCGCGTTGTTCTGGCAGGGACAGCAGAAGAATTTCGTCGCGGAGGCGGCGGGGCGAGCGCGTTTTGCCGCCGAAGCAGAACTGACGATCGATGATCCGTCGGCATCCTCGCGGTCCGGCGAAGCGTTCCGCGTGCGGAATCTGCAATGCCGCGTAAAACGGATCCGTTATGGCGAGAACGTCCCGTGGATCGAGTTCGAAGACGTTTCTCCGCGCGTTCTGCTGGACCTGGGGAGGGAAGGGGAGCTTGCCGCAATGCCGCTTGGGTTCGGCGACACGGTGCGCGCGAAAGGCGTTTTCTCCGCTCTCGAGACGCCTCTTTTTCCGGGGGCGTTCGACTACGCCGCCTATCTGGAGAACGAGGGCATCTACGAGATATTCCGTCCTGAATCGATCGGGATCGTTTCGCATGGACGCGGGTTCCGGCGGTTGCTCTACGACTGCCGCGACGCCGCTTTGGCCGCCGCTTGCGCCGGGTTCCGCAGCGTCGAGAACGCCCGAATGGCCGGCGCGATGCTCGGAGGGCGGAAGGTCTCGCTGGAAAAGGAGACCCGTGCCGGTTTCCTCTCCAGCGGTACGATCCACATCCTGACGGTCAGCGGCACGCATGTCGGGATCTTCGCCTCGCTGCTCATGCTCGTGATGATCTGGGCGCCGTTCCGCAGGCGCTGCCTCGCCGTTCTGGCGCCGCTCCTGCTGTATGCGCTGTCAACCGGGATGCGGGAACCCGCGATGCGCGCCTATGTGATGATCGCAGTGTTCCTGGGGCTGCGGGCCCTGCTGCTGGCGTCCTCGCACATCAATACACTGATGCTCGCCGCATATGTGATTCTGGTCGTCTCCCCGGCCAGCCTGATGAAGCCGGGGATGTACTATTCCTTCCTGTCCGTCGGCCTGCTGCTGAGCCTGCCGCGCGACATGGGCTCCATCCTGCTCGGTTTCTTTTCCCGCGGGCTGTCGCAGCCGCTTCCCGCGCAGTATCTGCCGGAACGCCGCCGCGGGGCGGCGCATGCGGCCAGGGTGTTTTTCTCGATTCTTGCGGCGACCTTTGCGGCAAGTCTGGGCAGCGGCGTGCTTTCCATCCTGTATCAGGGGCTGTTTCCGATCTCCGCGGTCCCCGCCAATATGCTGGTGATGCCGCTCGCTTTCCTGGCATTCGTTCTGGCAGGTGCAGCACTGCTGTTATCCTGGGCGGGACCCGTCGCGGTCTTCTTCTCCGGGCTGCTCGAACAGACCTTCCGGCTGATCGGATGGCTGGGGCGCTTCTTCGGCGGGCTTTTTGAAACAGCCGTCCCGCGTCCTCCGGTCTGGACGGTCGTGCTGTTTCTCGCCGCGCTCTTCTTCCTGCTCCGCACGAAATGCTGGCGCAGAGGTGTTTCCGCAGCCGCGATCATGACGGCGCTTTTCGCATTCTGGTTCCTCCGTGCGGCATTCCTGCCCGCCGAGGTCATGGTCGTAAATGGCGGCGGGAGCGAACTGGAACCGGCGGTCGTCGTTACGGATCCCGCGCTCGGGCGCGCCGATGTGGTGAACGTGCCGGATTACCGGACCGCAAACGCTCTGGCGGACTATCTGGAGGAACGAGGCATCACGGCCTGCCGCACCGTCGCGGTTTCCAGCGGCCGCAAGGCGTCTTTCGACGGGCTTGAGGCGCTTGCCGCGCGGATGCCCGTCCTGAATGTCTGCTGCCCATCCAATGCACTGAAAAAGATGCCGGACGGCCCGGCCGTCTCGGCCCTTCCGTATGACGGCGCCGCACGGTCATACCATCTTTCCGACGATCTTTTTTCCTTTTCCATCGGAACAATTGACGGTATTCTGCTGTCCAATCATACCGGTTGCGGACATCTGACGCTGAGGAAGGACGGTATCACGTTCCTGGATGCCGGAATCCAACAGACATCGGCGCGGCAGCTGACCATCCAAACCATTGAAAGCATTTCTCCATGAAAACCATAAGGAAAGGATTCCCGATGCCATGAAATCCGTTTTCAATACGCTTTTTTCGATCCTTGCGGGCGGATGCGCCGCCCTCCTGGCACTGAAATTCGTCAGCCGGCTGCCGGAAGAGCAGGAGGATTACCAGACGAAGATGCGTTCCTACACGGAACCGTTGGAACAGGTCCCCGCTCCGGCGTCTGCCTGGCCGGACTTCACCGGCACGATCGAACGCGCCATGCCCGCCGTGGTCTGCATCTCCAACCAGCGGATCGTCCCGTCTCGCCGCGGATGGGGACGCCCCGCGCAGTATTACGAAGTGCCGGCGGGGCAGGGGTCCGGCTTCTTCATCCGCGAGGACGGCTACATCCTCACGAACTACCATGTGGCGAGCGGGGCGAACGCCCTGCTGGTCACGGATAACGAGGGGCGCGAATACCATGCCGACCTGGTGGGCGCGGATCCGACGTCCGACCTGGCCGTGCTGAAGATCGAGCCTCCGAAGGGGAAGAAATTCATGGCGCTGACGTTCGCCAACCCGAAGAACATCCGGCTGGGGCAGTGGACGATCGCCATCGGAGCGCCGTTCAGCCTGGAGCACAGCGTGACCGCAGGCATCGTGTCCGGCGTGCAGCGCTCCGGCGTCGGAGTGAACCTTTACGAAAATTACATCCAGACGGACGCCTCCATCAATCCGGGCAATTCCGGCGGTCCGCTGCTGAACACCGCGGGCGACGTCATCGGCGTGAACGACTGCATCCTCGCGCCGTCGGGCGGTAATATCGGCATCGCGTTCGCCGTGTCCGCCGAAATCGCCAAGGCGGTCGCGGACACGCTCATCGAACACGGAGAGATCGTGCGTCCGTGGCTTGGCATCATGGGTGCGCCTCCCTCACAGCGGCGTTCGCCCGGAGAGGAGAACGAGGATCTGCAGAAAGGCGCGGTCATCAGCGGGATCATCCAGGATTCCCCGGCGGCCCGCCTGGGACTGCGCGACGGCGACGTGATCGTGAAGCTGGACGGAGTCGATGTGAACGACACCTACGAGCTCCGGAACCGGATCCTCTCGCTGGATCCTGGCACGATCATCAAGATCACGGTCCTGCGCCGGAATCTGCTCCACGAAACGAGTGTCAAGCTCGAACGCGCCCCGACCAACTGGTTCCGCAGCATCCCGCGGATCGCCGCCGTCAACGACGCGATCCCGCTTTGATGCCGTTCCCTGTTCGTTCCGGGGCAGGGCGGTCCGGCTTTCGAGCCGGGCCGCCTCATTCTTTTTCCGTTCGCGGCGGCATGCCGGTCCGACAGGGAATCCTCCTGTGCGACTGCCGGACTATTTTTTGCGGAAACGATTTGAAAGTGGAAGAGGAATGCTGTATATTAGAAAGGATTTGCACATGCGCCCGAGGCGCATTCTCAAGAGATCCTCTTCCGGGCTTCTCCGGACCGCATTCGACAATCATCCTTTCCATTCATTCAGGAGCGAAATACTATGACGACAGCCGGAAAAAAAAGTTTTCAGCACAAGCACACCTCTCTGGTCCTGATTCTGGCAGTCCTGGCCTGCTGCCTCTGCAGCTGCCGGAGCGTCCCGGTCACGGGGCGTTCGCAGTTCCTGCTGACGACCGAATCCTATGAGAACAGCCTCGGAGCCGAGTCCTACGAAGAATACAAGCAGGAGTATCCGAAGAGCACGAACGCCGAATACAACGCTGCGCTGGAACGCTGCGGCAACGCGATCAAGGCCGTCGCGAACGAAGTGGGCGACACCAATGATTTCGAATGGGAGTTCACGGTGCTGGATTCCGAGATCCAGAACGCATTCTGCCTGCCCGGCGGCAAGGTGGCGGTCTACAGCGGCATCATGGACTACATGGACAATGAGGCCGAGCTGGCGTTCGTGGTCGGGCACGAGATCGGCCATGCCATCGCCCGCCACGGCGGCGAACGCATGTCGCGTTCCATCCTCCAGTCCGTCGGCGCCGTGCTCGTTTCGGCGGCGTTCGACAGCGAAGTGATCGACGCCATCTACGGCACCGGCACGGAGATCGGCGTGATGCTGCCGTACAGCCGGAGCAACGAATCCGAGGCGGACGCCATCGGCCTGATCCTGATGGCGCGCGCCGGATACGACCCGAGCGCGTCCTACACCTTCTGGAAACGCTTCACGAACAACGCCGAGGGCTCCAGCAAGCTGGAGGCCATCCTGTCCACGCATCCGTGCGACTCCGACCGCATCAAGGCCATGCAGGACAACGAGGCTGCCGCCCGCGCGGAATACAACAAGGCGAAGACCAAGTACGGCTTCGGAAAGACGTTTTCCCACAAATAACAATTGCGGAAACATGCGGCGTCCGGGGGCTTCGTCCCCGCCGCCGATTCGATCCGTCCGTCTGAACGATCCCCGTTTCTCCCATGCGAACCTTCCGGCGATACAGTTTCCTGATCGGATGGATCCCCGTGGTCGCCGCGGTGGCGTCCGCGGCCCTTGCGCTCCGGCGCGAGCTCTGGTTCGATGAAGCGATCACCGTGACTCTGTACATGCTGCCGCTTCGTCTGCACGAGATCTACCTCTCTTACGTCATCCCGAACAACCAGATCGCATATACGGTCCTGCTGAAACTGTGGAACTGCCTGCTGCCGGCCTCCTCTCCTGCCAACGTGGCGTTCTGGCGCATTCTCTCGCTCCTGGTCTCGGTCGCGGCGTTCGCGATCCTGTTCCGTATGCGCGGGAAGATGCACGACCCGACGCCCTGGGGCATAGTGACCGTGCTGGCCGTGTTCGCCGTTTCCCCGGTGTTCCGGAACTACGCCACGGCCCTGCGCGGGTATGCGCTGAGCTGGCTCTGGATCGCGCTTGCGCTCGACGGCGCATGGCGCATCTTTCACGGGCGCCCCGGGGCCGGGTGGTGCCTGTATGCCGCCGGGATGCTCGGCGCGGTCGGGACTGTGCCGACGAACCTGCTGGCATGTGCCGGCGTGGCGGTCTACGCTTTCCCGTGGTGCAGGCGCGACTGGCTCCGGGATAAGAGGATCTGGCTGCTTGCGGCGGGGCCGTTCCTCGCTGTGGCGGTCTTCTATTTCCCGATCCGGGATGCCTTCCTGAAGACTTTTTTCCTGAATGAAGGGTTCTCAAGCCGTTTCGGTGCGCTGGCGGTCGTCTATGGCGCGGTTGCGGTCACGTTCGGCATCCTTCCCCTCGCCGAGATTCCGCGCCTGATGCGGCGCGGCTGGCGCAGGCGTCTCCGCTGTGCGATCTGGCTTCTTCCCGTGCCCGCCGTCTTCCTGCTCCGCAACGTGCCGTTTCCGCGCGTCTTCTGCACGCTTTTCCCCCTGTATGTCATGCTGATGGCGGATGGAATCGCAGCCTTGGGGCGGATGTCCCGGCTTCGGACTGCCGCTTCGGCCGGATGCCTGCTGCTCTCCCTGGTGTTGTTCCGGTTGTGTGCCCCTGCGGCGGCTTCGGCGGCGGGATTGAGCGAATACGAGGACGACTACTTCCGGCCGTGGTACATGGCGGAGGACTATAGTGTGCGCGAACTCCTGCCCGAACTGGAAAAGCACCCGGATGTCTCCACCGTCTTCCTGAGCTTCGGCAGCGACCCGTGCCCCCTGATGTTCTATGCCGCGCTCCGCGACATCCGGAAGGAATTTCTCCCGGACCAGCCTGTCGGCCGCGTGAAGGCGCTTCCTCCGTCCGCACTGTTTATCCTGAGGCGGGACGAATCGCCGGAGGACTACGGGGCAAGATTCGCAGGGAGATTATCCCCTTTGTTCGCGGGGCACGACTGCACCTTGTTTTTGTTTGCCGGGGATGCGCCGCCTGCGGAATAAAACAACGCGCCCCGCGCTGCGCACCGGTTTTTCCGCGAAAAAAATGAACTTGTTTTTTTGTGTTCCGGCACTTGATTTTTCGCTTCGAACGGTGTACATTGGATGCAGTAAATCAGGATAAACAACCCTGCGGCCGGATTCCCCGGAACCGCACAACCGCGAGATATTTCATGTCGAACCGATCTTTCCTCACACCCGTTCTTCTTTTCCTCTGTCTCATCGTCCTGGCGGTCATCGGCGCCGGGGTCGTGACCTCGATCGACCGCCAGAGATTCCAGACCGAGGCGCTCACGAAGGCCGTCTCCGACCTGTCCGACCGCATCGACCGTCTCTCTGCGGGCGGATTCGCACCCGCACTGTTCGGCGCGAGCGGGGCGACGGCCTACAACGAGCCCCCGGCGGGCAATGCGGAGTTCTACGACCCGAAAGCGGAGCAGGGCGGGCGTTTCATCGGCGCGATCACCTCGGACACGGGCAATATGAACATGCTGATCAACAACGACGCCACCGTGTCGGATTTCTGGAGCCTCACCTGCGACACGCTCGCGGAACGCCACATGAAGGATATCGACCGCTTCGTGCCGCGCATGGCGGAGTCATGGACGCTCTCCGAGGATAAGCTGACGTACCGGATCAAGCTCAGGAAGGGCATCCTGTGGCACGATTTCACCGACCCGGAAACGGGGAAGAAATGGGAGAATGTCGAGGTCACGGCGGACGACTTCAAGTTCTATGTGGACGTGATCAAGGACGAGACGGTGAACGCCGCGCCGCTGCGGAGCTATCTTGCCGACCTGAAGCAGGTCAACGTCATCAATGACCATGAATTCGAGGTCGTGTGGGAACGCCCCTACATCCTCTCCGAGGAGATCACGCTCACGCTCATGCCGCTGCCCCGCCATCTCTACCATGCCTACGACGGGCCGTTCGACGGCGCGAAGTTCAACGACGACCATGTCCGCAACCGCATCATCGTCGGCTGCGGCCCGTACCAGTTCGACAGCTGGGAGAAGGGCAAGCGCGTCGTCTTCAAGCGGTTCGAGAAGTATTACGGCAGGCGCCTCGGCATCATGCCCGCATTGAAGACCGTGGTCTACGACCTCATCCAGCACCCGAACACCCGCCTGCAGGCGCTCCGTTCCCAGACGCTCGATGCCGACAGCCTCACGACCGAACAGTGGGTGAACAACACCGGTACGCCGGAATTCCAGGAGGGCGGCTTCTTGCGGAAGATGCGCCTGCCGAGCATGGCATATTCTTACATCGGGCTGAACCAGAAGAACCCGCTTTTCCAGGACCGGAACGTCCGCGTCGCGCTCAGCCACCTGGTCGACCGCAAACGCATCATGCACGATGTCTATTCCGACCTCGTGCGCCCCGTCTCCGGGCCCTTCTTCATCGACTCCAAGGCGAATGACCCTGCCATCGAACCCTACGAATACGACGTCGAAAAGGCGAAGAAAATGCTCGCGGACGCCGGCTGGAAGGACACCGACGGCGACGGCGTGCTGGACAAGGACGGCAAGCCGTTCGTGTTCACCGTGATCTACACCAATTCCAGCACAACCGACCAGAAGCTCCTCCCGATCCTGAAGGAGGATTTCGCACGCGCCGGCGTCAAGCTCGAGATCCTCTCCCTCGAATGGTCCGTCCTGCTCGAACGCGTCGACAAACAGCAGTTCGACGCGGTCCGACTGGCCTGGCGCATGTCCGTCTCCAACGACCCGTACCAGCTGTGGCACTCCGAGACCATCGGACAGGACGGATCCAGCAACTACATTTCGTTCAACAACCCGGAGGCCGACCGCATCATCATGGAGATCCGCACGTGCTTCGACCTCGACAAACGCACGGAGCTCTACCACAAGTTCCACCGCCTCATCCACGAAGAGGAGCCGTATATCTTCCTCTTCTCCTCCTACGACCTCTTCGTCATCAACAAACGGTATCAGAACGTCGTGGAATATCCGCTCGGAGTGTACCAGAACACCTTCTGGGTGCCGAAGGCGCAGCAGATGGCCGTGCCCGGCCTCTAAAGTCTTTAAAAAATAATGAGTTCGATTTGCTTTTCGATCAAATCGTGATATAGTATATACTTGATTTTTTATTTCACCTGCTTGTCCGGCACGATCGAAAAAGGATTTTTTCAATGAAACGTTCACTTGCCCGTCATTTCACGCTCATCGAACTCCTTGTCGTCATCGCCATCATCGCGATTCTGGCGGCCCTGCTGCTCCCCGCGCTCGGTTCCGCCAGAGAAACGGCGAGGAAAGCCCAGTGTGTCTCCAACGAGAAAAACATGGGGCTCTATATCCATCAGTACGCGACGAACAACAACCAGTGGATCAGGGCGCTCGAGAACTACGCGACCTGGTACAAATGCCTGCTGCTCGCGAACAACGGCCTGAAATCCGATTCCAACGACTATCTGCATCCCGATATGAACGTGCGCGCCAATTGCCTTACCCCGGAAGGGCTCGGCATGACCCGCGTGTTCAAATGCCCCGCCGACAGAACCAGCGGCACCGCAAGCTACGCCCGCAACGACCCGACCGGCGGCGGCACCATGAAATGGGATGGCGACACGCCGAATACGAGCAGAAGGATCGTGACCAGCCGCCTCAACAACTTCCGTGCTCCTTCGGACCTGATCCTCCTCACGGACCGCTATGACAATTCCCACCGTCCGGGACAGTCCTGCAACCTGACCGGCGGACTTCAGGACGACAACGGCAATACGATTTCGCGGTCCGCCGGTGAAAACGACACGACCAACGCGTTCCACATCCGCCGGGAAGCCCATCTGGACGTCGGCGAAGGACGCGCGCCGGTCCCCCGCCACAAAGGCGACTCCCCGATCCTGTACGTCGACGGACATGTCACCTCCACGGACTACCTCAAGACGATCCCGAGCGGATATTACAAGCTGTCCGCGACCAGCACGGGCAACCTGACGAAACTCAAGTGGAACGGCTATGCGGTCGGAAGCTGGAGCGACGACCCCTACGGGAAGACCAGGACGTATCGCTGAGCCGACAAGCATCCGATTTCTATCCGGAACGATCCGAGCTGCCTGTTTTTCGCGGGCGGCTCTTTTTTTCGTTTTGCCGGGGGGATTCCTTCCCGGGAAATGCGCCTGGACGGCCGGCCGGCGACTATGACAACGACGCATCCTGCCGCAAGGGATTGCCGCCAATCCTGTATCTCGATGGCCATGTGGATGCCACGGATGTCCTGAAGATCATCCAGGGGCGGGAATGGGAGAACATGCAGAAGCGGACCGGGACCGCCAACGGGCGCCGGTCCGATGATCCCGAGCTGATATGATGAGAATCTGAAAAACAACGGATTCTGAATTCCCTTATGGCGGCTGTCGCGGAGTCGGCACTACTTCAGTGGAGGCTTTGCCTCCGGCGGAATACGCTGGCCCCAGACGGCGATACCCTTGTCGGTGAGTCCGGTGAAGAACACGGTCTGGCATTTGCGATCCTGGTCCCAGCCGTAGGCGCACGAGCCATTCGCCTTCACTCCGTTCGGGAGTTCAACGGTCATGCGGATCCCTTCGTCGGATGGCCAATACGTCCTGGCATACCGCTGTGTCGTCCCGTCGGGCGCTTTCCATGGCAGACCGTCTTTAATGATCGCATTCCGATCGTCCAGCGTCCACTTGCCGCCGCCTTCGATGGTCCCGTCTTTCCTGAGCGTATAGACGGTCGATTCGTCGATGCGCCGGAACGTGGTGTCGTCCGTGACGCTGAAGACGATGAAATCCCACTGCGCCGAGTCGCCGGAATTCAGGATATTCTCTATCCCGACCGCAGTATTGACTGGGACCAGTTCGTCTCCGACGACCCGGTATCCGTCTTCCATCGTCGTGTCTTCGCCCGCGTAGATACAGGGCGAGAGCATGGGCCAGCCGTCATCCGACCAGAAGACCCGTCGCAGGCCGACGAACGACCCGGGGACGCCCTGCCACTTGCAGTTGCTGCCGAAGAACAGACTGCCGAAATCGTTTTCCGGTTTTTTCCGGAAGAGCGTGGTGTGTCCTGTCCCGACCCAGCCCGCGCCGGTCGATTTCCAGCGGTACGGACCGATGAGCTTGGTTCCGTTCACTTCCTCGGGGCCCTGTTTCTCCTGGTCGTACATCAGCGGGCGTCCGTTGTAGTCGAGGTAGGGGCCTTCGACTTCCTTCGAGCGGCCGACGCGCACGTGGTAGGTCCAGTCCAGCCGGTCGTAGGAGACGAAGAGATAGTAATATTTTGTGGAAGAATTGTAGACGATGCTCGCACCCTCGATGCCGTAGGCGGAGAACTTCTCCCCGCGCACGCTTGTGGTCGGATTGCCCTGGAATCCGTCCTGTTCGTAGACCTTCTCATAGCCGCGGCAGGCGATGGTCTTGCCGTGCGTGCCGGGGTGAAGCAGTTTTGCGGGATCCTTTGGGTCCAGCTCCACGAGGGCGATGCCGCCGAAGAACGAACCGTAGATCATCCAGAGTTTGCCGCCGGCGTCCTTGAAGACCGTCGGATCAATGGCGTTGTACAGTTTACCGTCGCCGGTGCGGGTGTGGATGAGCTGGCCGCAATCCTCCCAGCCTTTGTCCAGTGTCCTGCTCTTCGCGCAGCCGATGAATGAATTTCGCGTGCCGTAGGCGGAGCAGGAATAGTACAGGTAGTAGGTCCGGTCCGCGGCGTTGTAGTAGATGCACGGCGCCCAGAACGGCTGGTTGGAACCGAGCCGGTAGTTGTTCGCACCGGGTGAGCGTTCGGTCAGGAACTCGTATTCGCCCTTGTCGTCGATCTTCACGGCGTTGAACTCGTAGCTCCAGCCGCGCGGTCCGAAGTTCAGTATCTTCGGCGCATTCTCCCGCGTGAAGACTTTTCCGACGTCCTTCCAGTTCACCAGGTCGTCCGACCGCCAGATCGTGATGCCATGGCCGCGGACGTCCGTGCCGACCGCGAAATAATGCTCCTTCCCGTCGGAGCCGCGTCCGTAGATCATTTCCTCGTCGTGCGAGGGACCGAGCATCCCGGCGGTGCGCGGCGCGTCCCTGTTCACCTTGAATTCGAGCACGGGCTCCGCGGCGGAGAGTGAGCAGGCGAGGGCGGCGGCGAGGAGTGAGGTCGTCAGAATGGTCTTGGATATCATGGCGAAAACCTTTCTTTTATGAAATCATACATCGAAAAACCGGCATAAATATACTTTGCGGCGCCCTGAAAATCAAGAGAAAAAAAAGACGTGCGGAAAATATTTGAAATTCGAAACAAATTATTTCGGAAAAAAGCCATTCTCTTATTGAAAAATGCCGATTTTGTGCTATCTTTCTTAGAATATATTTTTTGTCAAATAATCACATCACCCCACACATCAGGATAGACGGATGGATTTACTGCAAACCAAAAGTGTCGAGAAGCAATTCCTCGGCGTCAAGGCTCTGAAGGGCGTCGATTTCTCGGTGAAAGCCGGCGAAATCCACGCGCTCATGGGCGAGAACGGCGCGGGAAAAAGCACGCTCATCAAGATCATCACCGGCGTCTACCCGGCGTCTGCCGGTTCGGTCTATTTCAACGGCAAGGAGTGCAAATTCCGTTCCCCGCTCGACGCGGAACATGCCGGCATCAGCACGGTCTACCAGGAAGTGAACCTGCTGCCCGACCTCTCCGTGGCCGAAAACATCTGCATCGGCCGTGAACCCCGCACGAAGCTCGGGTTCATCAGCAAGAAACAGCGCAAGGTGCAGGCGCGCAAGGCGCTCGCCCGGCTTGACATCGACATCAACGTCGGCGAAAACCTCTCCAGCTACTCCATCGCCATCCAACAGCTCGTTGCGATCGCCCGTGCGCTGGACGTGGACTGCAAGCTCCTGATCCTCGACGAGCCGACCTCCAGCCTCGATGAAAACGAGGTCAAGGAGCTTTTCAAGGTCATGAAGAAGCTCCGCGAGGAAGGCATGGCGATCATCTTCATCACGCACTTCCTCGACCAGGTCTACGAGGTCAGCGACCGCATCACCATCCTCCGCGACGGCCAGCTCGTCGGCTCCTACGACGCGAAGGACCTCCCGCGCATCGAAATGGTCGCCAAGATGATCGGCAAAACGCCCGAGGAGATCAACCAGATGCAGGCCGGCATCGTGAAGAACACCAAGTTCGGCGATGTCGTCTACGAGGCGAAGGGCATCGGCCGCGTCGGCACCGTCAGCCCGGTCGACGTCAGCGTCCGCGCGGGCGAACAGCTCGGCCTCGCGGGACTGCTCGGGTCCGGCCGTTCCGAGATCGCCCAGATCATCTTCGGCGTCGATCCGCACGACTCCGGCACCATGACCATGTGCGGCAACTCCGTCAATTTCAACTCCCCGCAGAAGGCGGTCAAGGCGAAGGTCGCACTGATCGCTGAAGACCGCAAGGTCACCGGCATCATCCCCGACCTCACCATCCGCGAGAACATCATCCTCGCGCTCCAGGCGTCGAACGGTATATGGAAGACCATGAGCCTGAAGCAGCAGGAGGAGATGGCCGACAAATACATCAAGCTGCTCCGCATTAAGACTCCGAGCGGCGAACAGCTCATCAAGCACCTGAGCGGCGGCAACCAGCAGAAAGTCCTGATCGCGCGCTGGCTCGCCACCAATCCGAGGCTCCTGATCCTCGACGAGCCCACGCGCGGCATCGACGTCGGCGCGAAGGCCGAGATCGAATCCCTGACCCAGGAGCTCTGCGGCGAAGGCATGGCCGTCATCTTCATCAGTTCCGAACTGGAGGAAGTGGTCCGCGACTGCGACCGCGTGATCGTGCTCCGCGACCGCAAGAAGGTCGGCGAGGTCGCCGGTGAGGACATCTCCCTCAAGAACATCATGAAACTCATCGCAGGTTAAGGGCTCCCGGACACCATGAAACAATCATCGAATAAATTCCGCCACCTCGTATGGCCCCTTGTCTCGCTCGCTTTGCTTCTGCTGTTCAATGCGATCTTCACCGACAATTTCTTCAAAGTCGAAATCAAGAAAATGGATTCCGCACAGGAATCCGTCCGGGACCAGATCCCTGAAATCCCCGACGAACTCCCCGGTACGGCTGTTGAAGCTGCCGCGAAGGCGGAAGCGGAAATCCAGGCTCCTGCCGAACAGCCCACTGCCGCACAGGTTCCCGCGGAACAGGCTCCCGCCCAGAAAAGCAAAGGCGTCTCCATTTTCGGCTATTACCTCTACGGCACCCCGATCGACATCCTGAACCAGGGCGCAAAAGTCATGGTCCTGGCGATCGGCATGACACTCGTGATCGCCACGGGCGGCATCGACATCTCGGTCGGTGCCGTGATGGCAATCGCGGGCGCTATTGCCGCACTTCTGATCTCCATGCTCGATGCGGGAAGTTTCCCCGGCGCGTCCATGGGGCCGGCATTCTACTGGATCATCCCTGTCATCGCCGCGCTCATTCTGGCGACCCTTGCCGGGTTCTGGAACGGCATGCTGGTCGCCGGATTCGGCATCCAGCCCATGGTCGCCACGCTGGTCCTGATGGTCGCGGGACGCGGCGTGGCGCAGCTGATCACGGACGGCCAGATCATCACCTTCACGAACCCCGGACTGGTGTTCCTCTGCAACGGTCATGCACTCTTCCTGCCGTTCTCGGTATGGATCGTCGTAGCCATGTATGTGGTTTTCGGCCTGTTGACGCGCAAGACGGCGTTCGGGCTCTTCATCGAGTCCGTCGGCAATAATGAACGCGCCAGCCGTTATGCCGGCATCGAGGCGCGCCGTATCAAATGGCTGACCTACGTCATCTGCGGATTCTGCGCGGGCGTCGCGGGACTCCTCGCCGCATCCAACATCAAGTGCGCCGACTCCAACAACGCCGGCCTCAACCTCGAACTTGACGCCATTCTTGCCACTGTGATCGGCGGCACGTCCATGGCGGGCGGGCGCTTCTTCCTCTCCGGTTCGCTGGTCGGCGCCATCCTGATCCAGACGCTGACGACCACGATGTACATGAAGAACGTGAGCCCGGCGATCGTTGCCGTGCCGAAAGCCATGGTGGTCATCATCGTGTGCCTGCTCCAGTCGCCGGTGTTCCGCGCGAAAGTCCTGTCCATCTTCGCCTCGAAGGCGGCGAAAGGAGGCGTCCAATGAAACAGTTCAAATTCCCGATGCGCTACGTGCCGATTTCGGCCACGATCCTCGTCTTCTTCATCGTCTATCTGATCGGCATCATCTGCTTTGATAACTTCGGCTCCCCGAAGGTCTTCATGAACCTCTTCCTCAATTATGCCTACCTCGGCATCGCCGTCATCGGCACCGCGCTGGTGATCCTGACCGGCGGCATCGACCTTTCGGTCGGATCCGTCATCGCCTTCACCAGCATCCTGATCGCGAAGATGATCAACACCGGCTGCAACGCACTCGCCGCCATCGCCCTGGCGCTCGTGATCGGCATCCTCTTCGGCATGCTCCAGGGGTGGCTGATCCACAGCTTCAGCCTGCCGCCGTTCCTTGTGACGCTCGCCGGCATGTTCTTCATCCGCGGCTGCGGCTTCATCGTGAGCGAGGAATCCCTCAGCATCCAGAACGATCCGGTGTTCAGTTTTATCCAGGACAATCTCACGATCACGCTGTCCAAAGGGCTGCACCTTCGCTTCATCGTGATGCTTTACGTCGCTGTCCTGATCATCGCGGTCATCTTCTCCCAGCGCACCCGCGCCGGGCGCAGCATCTACGCCATCGGCGACAACGAGCTCGCCGCCACGCTGATGGGCATCCCGGTCGGCCGCACGAAGATCATGACCTACACCATTGCCGGATTCTGCTCCGCGCTCGCCGGTGTGGTCTATGCGATCTACCTGAAGGCCGGCAACCCGCTGAACTGTGTCGGACTGGAAATGGACGCCATCGCCGCAGTCGTCATCGGCGGCACGCTGCTGACAGGCGGCGTCGGGTATGTCTTCGGCTCGCTCTTCGGCGTGCTCGTCCTCGGCCTGATCCAGACGCTGATCCAGTTCAACGGGCATATCAACTCCTGGTGGACCCGCATCATCGTCGGCCTCCTCGTCCTTGCATTCATCTTCATGCAGAACCTCATCACGAAGATATCCAAATCCAAATCGAAATCCCATTAACTTCCATACCTGTCCAACAACACAAAGAAAGGCAAGCAACATGAACAAGTTTGCAACCGTCATCATGGCCGCCGCAGCCGCGACGCTCCTCGTCACCGCCTGCTCCAAGGGCGACAGCTCCCAGATCAAAGTCGGGTTCGCCCAGGTCGGCGCGGAAAGCGACTGGCGCAAGGCCAACACCGAGTCCATCAAGGGCGAGGCTGACAAGCGTTCGAACATCGACCTGACGTTCTCCGATGCCCAGCAGAAGCAGGAAAACCAGATCTCCGCCATCCGCACCTTCATTACGAAGGGCGTGGACGTGATCTCCTTCTCCCCCATCGTGAAGACCGGTTTCGAAGACGTCCTGAAGGAAGCCAAGGAAGCCGGCATCCCGGTCGTCCTCTTCGACCGCGGCGTTGAAGTGTCCGAGCCCGGCCTCTACAAATGCCTCATCGGCTCCGACTTCGTGGAAGAAGGCCGCCGCGCCGCCCGCTGGGTCATTGAGAACGTCGGCGAAAACGCCAACGTCGCCGAACTCGTGGGTACCCCCGGTTCCGATCCTGCCGTCGAACGCAAAAAAGGTTTCGAAGAGATCATCAAGGACCATCCCGGCATCAAGATCATCAAGTCCCAGACCGGCGATTTCACCCGCGCCAAAGGCAAGGAAGTCATGGAATCGTTCCTGAAGTCCCCTGAAGCCGACCAGATCAACGTCCTCTTCGCCCACAACGACGACATGGCTCTCGGCGCCATCCAGGCCATCGAAGAAGCCGGCAAGAAGCCCGGCAAGGACATCATCATCGTCTCCATCGACGGCGTGAAGAGCATCTTCGAAGCCATCCTCGCCGGCAAGGCCAACTGCACGGTCGAGTGCAACCCGATCATCGGCGCGCAGCTCTTCGACGTGGTCGAGAAGATCCATGCCGGCGAGACCGTCCCCGAACGCGTCTACTCCGTGGAAAGCGTCTACGACTCCAAGAACATTACGCAGGAAGTCGTCGACAGCCGCAAGTACTGATCGTCCGACAGCTGCTTGAACGGAGCCGGCTTTGCGGTTCCGCTCAAAACGATCATTCCGACCGGGAAGGCCCAGCGCTTTCCCGGTTTTTTCATGGCTTTTTTCCGGTTCCGGATTGTTTTTCCGCCGCTTGCGGTGTATGGTAAGGAACAAAACACTTTATCCCGTTTTCAGGAGTCCCACCCATGAAAGAAATGCTTGCCGCCGTCCTCCTCGTTTCCGCCTCGTTGATCCTCGCCGCCGACATCCACATGGCGGGCGACTCCACCATGATGACCTACCGCGGCGGCTATGCGCCGCAACAGGGCTGGGGACAGCGCATGCAGGAGCTCGCGAAGGACGGCGTGACCGTGAAGAACCGTTCCATCGGGGGGCGTTCCACGAAGAGCTTCAAAGCGGAAAAACGCTGGGAGGACCTGCTCCGCGAGATCAGGGAGGGCGACTTCGTGATCATCCAGTTCGGGCACAACGACGGCACGAAGGCAAAGCCGGAACGCTATGCCGACCCGCGGGGCGAATACAGGGAGAACATGAAGGGATTCGTGGAGGACGTCCGAAGGGCAGGGGGCATCCCGGTCATTGCCACATCCATCCCCTTCGGCACCTATCTGGCGGACGGCTCGCTGAAACCTGCCGGGTTCCTGAACCCGTATCTGCAATCCGCGCGCGAGGTCGCCGCCGAGACGAAATGCGATCTGGTGGACCTGTACGCGTATGCCGAGAAAGAATTGAACGCCGCCGGGGAGAAGAACGGCACGCGGCTGTATCTGGTGCTGAATCCCGGCGACTACCCGAACTTCCCCGAGGGCAAATCCGACCGCTGCCACATCAATTTCCGCGGCGCGCTTTTCTATGCGAAGGCGTTTGTCCTGCTCGCGAAGCGGAACAAGCTCCCGATCGCGGATCTGTTCCGGGATTCCGACGAGTCTCCGATGGACGCCGCGCTGAACGAGAAAGATGTCTACATCATCAAAAAGGAAGATGCGAAAAACGCAGGCGGGGAGAAAAAGCCGGAAGCCGCGGCGAAACCGTGACCTCATTTTTTCTGAAAATTAGTCCTCCTTGCTTGATTTTGCACGCATTCGGCTGTATAATATTTTGATATTTATTTTGAATGCTGTTCAGGAGAACGGATTTGAATCATTTTTTGTTTAAGCTGATCTTGATGACCGTCATGGTGATGGCCGGCCGGACCGTATTCGACTGCGGCATCCCCGCGAGCGCGGAGCAGATGCAGCCTCCGCCGGATTTCATGCGGGTCCTGATCCTGTTCCCCGCCGAAGCGGGACCCGGTGCCCGGGCGGATTTTATGGCCGGGCTTGATGAGGTGCGTGTCCGCCGCGAGGCGGAATACCGCGAGATCATGCGGAAATGGCACGAAACCGCCCCCGAACGCGAACGGAAGAAGAAAGAAAAACTGGACGAGCTGGTCCGGAAATACGGGGAAGACTGGGCGAAAGGCCGGGAGGATCCCGGTATTTACAGCATGCTGCCGGAAGAACGGGAGATGATGTATGTGAACCCGTCTTTTCTGTATGAACCGGATGTGGTTTCTGTTCAAATAGATGAATCGTTCCACAGCAGCACCGGACCTCTTTCCGCGGATGAATTCAAAAAGCTGTGGGACGCGAAGGAACAGTACGATGCCGTGATCGTCGTCGGATCCGACAGGATCGCCTGTTCGATCGCCCGAATGTTCAGCGGGGAAAATACCCCCTTGAAACAAAAATCCCTGAACGGCCGGATCGCCGTGGTGTTTGCGGGCGTGAGCTCGTTCGACGAATCGCTCCGCAAAAGCAGCGATGCTGCCCGTTCGACACGGGATGAACTCAACAATTTCGCGATCGTGCATCCGGCGGACCCGTGGCCGAATGTCGATCTGGCGCTGCGGACATTCCCCGGGACAAAGAAGGTCGTCCTGCTGGCATCCGGCATAAACTGGGACGAAAAGAAGGAGACGGATCTGCGCGATGAGCTCGGCACGGGGAAGACGTTGAAGACCATCCTGCTCCCCGATTCCGTGATGCCGTCCGGGGAAACGAGCGGAGATCGCCCCCTGATCCTCCGGCAGCAGTATTCGTCTCTTGCCGAGGTCCCCGGCGAGGAGATCGAAGCGTTTCGGGCGGCGGTCCAGGCGGAGATGCAGCCGGACACGGTCATCGTCTCGATGTCCTCGCTCGAGTGGGGACTCGACCCCGTGGAATGGCTGCCCGACGACTTCGACGCATGCCCGATCTTCGCGGATACGCCGCCCCGGCGGAAAAACGCGGTCGGCGGGTTCTGCCGGTCCATGAAGAAACTTGCGCTTCAGGTCGGCGACCTTCTGGAAGAGCTCGGGAAAGCTCCTCTGCCGGTGTCCCGGAAAAGCATTCCGATGACCATTGCGGAAAGCGATGAGCTCTGGCTTAACGAGGCGGCGCTGAAGCACTACAAACTGAACGTCGCCGATTTCCCGATCAATGCCATGCTCGCCAATACGACGACGAAGAAAGCGCCGCAGATGAGAGTGTATCGGACCTGGACAAGGAAACGCGTCCTGCTCGTGCTCGCCGTGAACGCCTTCGCACTTTTCTGCATGGCCGTGTTCACACTGCTCTCCGCGCGTGCCCGCCGCAGAAGACGCCTTCTGTCGGAAAAAGTCTATGAGTCTTTGCCGGCGCGCGTGCTGGTGACGGACCGGGAAGGCCGCATCATCGACTATCACATGCAGTTCGGCGAGCTGGAGCAGAAGGGCGAACTCCTGTGGAAGAACATCAACGAGGTGCCGTGGCTTCGCGATATCGGCATGGACCGGGCGGTGCACGAGGCGTTCGACTCCGGCAAGACGGTGATCCGCGAATTCGTGGTCGATGGGGAACGCCGCGTCGTCGTGCTCTCGCTCGTGCCGTCGGATGTCTTCGGCCGGGCAGCCGTGATCGCGGTCAGCAGCGATTCGCCCGCACGGGAAACGCAGGCGTAAGACCTGTTTTCCGTGGCTGATCCGGGGAAGGCGGGGAGGCGAACGCCTCCACTGCGGCAGTGCCGTGCCGCATGACGGCACAGGGGGAATCCTCTTTATGTTGGGATCCAGCCGCCGCCGAGGAGATTTTCCCCGTCGTAGATGACCGCCGCCTGTCCGGGCGTGACCGCCCTCTGCGGCACGTCGAAGCGGATGAAGACCACACCGTTCGGAGAGAGCAGGACCGAGGCATCCGCGGGGCGTGACCGGTACCGTATCTGCACCTGTGCGCGGAATGTCACGGTTTCGACTGGTTTCGTGATCCAGCGGGCGCACGGCAGCACGATCGAATCGCGCAGGAGATCGTCCGGGTTGGTCGTGAGCCAGACCTTGTTTTCGCCTGCGTCGATCCGGCTGACCCAGGCCGGGACGCCCATCGCCACGCCCGTTCCCTTGCGCTGCCCGATGGTGTATGCATAGATGCCGTCGTGATGCCCGAGAATGCGTCCGTCGGAGACGGCGGCGAACGTTCCCGACGGCACCTGCTCGCCGAAGTGCTCGTGCAGAAATTCCGCGGCGGTCCTGTCCGGCGGCATGAAGCAGGCGTCCTGGCTTTCCTTCGATTCGGCGTTCGGGAGCGCGAGTTCGCGGGCTATCTCGCGCACCTCGGGTTTCGTCATGCCGCCGATCGGAAAAACGATGCGCGCGAGCTGTTCCTGCGAGAGTCCGAAGAGAAAATACGACTGGTCCTTTTCCCTGTATGCGCCCCGTGCGAGGATCGTGCTCCCGTCGGGAGCGTCGATCGCCTTCGCGTAGTGGCCGGTGGCGAACGCCGCGCAGCCGTACCGCTCCATGAGCGGCATGAGCGAACCGAATTTGACGGCGGGATTGCAGATCGCGCAGGGATTGGGCGTAAAACCGGACTTGTACATATCCCAGCTCGGACGCAGCACGGCGCGCTCGAATTCCGCGGAACAGTCCGCATGAACGAGTTCGATCCCGAGCTTGTTGGCGGCCTCTTCCGCTTTCCGGCGCGCGTCTTCTCCCCCGGGCAGAAGCGTCATATGCACGGCGGTGACATGGTATCCCGCCCGGAGTGCGAGGACGGCGGCGACGGCGGAATCGACTCCGCCGCTGAACGCCATCAGGATGCGGGATCCCTGCGGAATCCGCCGGAAAGGGGCATAGGAAGCGTTCTGCGGCATGGTTTCACTCCAGCGCGGCGGCGAGTGCGTCCGCCGTGACACCGGGCAGGAAGACCACTTTGTCGCGCGAAGTCTGGCCGGAGACCAGCGAGACGGCGCTTTTCGGGAGCTTCAGCTTCTTCGCCAGGAAGACGCACAGTTCTTTGTTCGCTTTGCCGTCGACCGGGGGCGCCGCCAGCGAGACTTTCAGCGCCGTGCCGTAGACGCCAGCGACAGCAGTCCGTTTTGCGCCGGGCTGGACGTGGCACGACAAAAACACCCCTGAATCGCTTATGCGGATCAGGGGTGCGAGAATATCGGCCGTCATGGCGGGCGCCCCGGGGTCAGAACGTCTTCACGGTGACTTCGTCGCCGGAATCCGGCGCATCGCCGTCGTTTCCTTTGCCTGCATCGGGCCCGGCGTCCGTGGCGGGTTTGGATGTGTCGGAGGAAAGGACCGGTGCGGTTTCATCTTCGGGCGGAAGGTCAAGCAGCTTGCGGATGTCCGCGCCGGAGATCGTTTCGCGTTCGAGCAGGGCGTTTGCGAGCTTGTCGAGGCGTTCGCGCTGTTCGGTGATGATCTGCGCGGCACGCGCCTTGCACTCGGAGATGATGCGTTTGACCTCGTCGTCAATCTCGCGCTGCGTCTGTTCGCTGCAGGCTTCGTTGCGCGTGATGTCGCGTCCGAGGTAGATGTGGTCGGCGCGTTCGCCGTACTGGACGGTGCCGAGCTTCTCGCTCATGCCGTAGGAACAGACCATGGCGCGTGCGAGGTTCGTGGCATGCGCGATGTCCTGCGAAGCGCCGCTGGTGATGTCGCCGAGCGCGATCTCCTCCGCCACGCGGCCGCCGAGGTCGGTGGTGATGATGTCGAGCATTTCCAGGCGGCTGCGGGAATAGCGGTCCTCGTGTTCCATCATCATGGTGAGGCCGAGCGCCTGGCCGCGCGGAATGATCGTGACCTTGTGCAGCGGGATGCTGTTTTCGAGGAAGAGGTTGACGATGGCATGGCCGGACTCGTGCCAGGCGGTGAGTTTACGGTCGCGTTCGGGTATCTTTCGGCTGCGGCGTTCGCGTCCGAAGCAGACCTTGTCGCGCGCCTCCTCCAGGTCGGCCTGCGTCGCGGCGTCCTGGTTGTTGCGTGCGGCGAGCAGCGCCGCCTCGTTGATGAGATTCGCGAGGTCCGCGCCGCTGAATCCGGGCGTGCTTTTCGCGATGGCGTCGAGGTCGGCCTTCGGATCGAGCTTGATATTTTTCGCGTGGACGTCGAGGATCTTCCTGCGTCCCACGATGTCGGGCAGGTCGATGACGATCTGCCGGTCGAAACGTCCCGGACGGAGCAGGGCGGGATCAAGCACGTCGACGCGGTTGGTCGCGGCGATCACGATCACGCCTTCCTGCGTTTCGAGGCCGTCCATTTCCACGAGGAGCGCGTTCAACGTCTGCTCGCGTTCGTCATGCCCGCCGCCGATGCCGGAGAAACGGGAGCGTCCGACGGCGTCGATCTCGTCGATGAAGATGAGGCAGGGCGCATGCTTGCGGGCCTGCTGGAACATGTCGCGGACGCGGCTGGCACCAACGCCGACGAACATCTCGACAAAGTCGGAGCCGCTGATGGAGAAGAACGGCACGGAGGCTTCGCCGGAGACGGCCTTCGCCATAAGAGTCTTGCCGGTGCCCGGCGGTCCGGTGAGGAGCGCGCCGCGCGGTATCTTGCCGCCGAGGAGCTTGAACTTCAGGGGGTCGCGGAGATATTCCACGATTTCCTTCATCTCTTCCTTCGCCTCGTCGCATCCCGCCACGTCGTCGAACTTCGTATGATGTTCGTCCGGCAGGATCATGCGGGCGCGGCTTTTGCCGAACTGGATGGCGCTGGAGCCGGCGCCATGGATCTGGCGCGTGAAAATGAAATAGAAGACGAGCAGGATCGGGACGGCGATCGCGAGGTTCAGGAGCAGGGATTTCCACCATACGTCACGTTCCAGATAGACGGTCTGCACGCCTTTTTCTTCCAGCTTGGTGATGATGGAGTCCGTGGCGTAGATGCGCGTGGAGTATTTCAGCTTCAGTTTCTTTGCAGCGGCCTTTTTCCCGGAGACGGCGGATTCGGCGGGTCTCGTCAAATCCTTTTCGACGACGGCGGGAGCGGAGAGCTTGTCCTCGTCCTTCTTTTCGACCTGCGCATGGTCCGTTCCTGCTTCATCCGCCGTTTTTGCCGCGGTAGCCGGAGCATTCCTGAATTCACCGGAGATCGCGAGGATCTTGTCGGATTCGGGCATGACCTCGGCCGTGACGATTTCTCCTTTCTCAAGGCGCGAGAGGAACTGGTTTGCCGTCCATTCCTCCGGCGCGGAAAAATACGGAGAGGAGTTGAAGACGATCAGCGAGGCAAGGATAAGGAACGCCAGCAGCCAGAGAAACAGGGACGCGGGCGGCCTGCGCTTCGGACCGGGAAGCGTTTTTTTCAGTGGATCTTTTTCGTTCATGGATTAGACGATCCGGGTCAGGGATGTTTCCTGTGCGGGGATGGACGCGTTCGCCTTCTGGCTGTCCATGAAGCTCTTCACGAAGAGACCGAGGATGGCGAGGAAGATGAGCGCGAGGAGAACGACGATGATGATCATGAGCTTGTTGGAAAGCCCGCTGCTCTGTTTGCGTTCGGTGAAACCGGAGTTGGCGACGGACTTGATGGTCTGCGTCATGCTGGCGGCGTTGATGTCGATGCCGGTTTGCGTCTTCTGGATCGACATGGTCATGGTCTTGTCCTCGGTATCGTAGAGGAGCTCGAACGCGCCGATGCGGACGATGTCGCCGTTCTGCAGTTCGTATTCTTCCGTGAGCGGGTTGCCGTTGACTTTGGTGCCGTTGGTGGATCCGGCATCGGCGATCATGAATTTCCCGTCGTTGCGGGTGATTTTGCAGTGAAGTGTACTGACCGTGGGATCCTTCAGGCAGATGGTGCGTTCGTCGGAACGTCCGATGGTGATCTCATCCTGGTTCAGTTCAAACATCCGGCCGCGAAGCTGTTCGCTGAGAACGACAAATTTCGGAATAGCGGGCATTTCCTGATAAACTCCTGATTTGAATCGCCGTCCGTTTCGTTGTAGTGCGGAGACGAAATTGTTGACGAGAGTCGAGATTTATCTTTTAATATAGCACAGAAAAACGGATTTCAAAACCGAAAATGAGTTTTTTCGGAATTTTCTCAATAAAAAGATCAAACACCGCAAGGCGAAACGGGGAGGGCGGCGAACCGGCAGGCATGGGCAGTGTGCAAACGAAAAAAACGGCCGCCCTCTCGACGACCGTCCGGTCGATCCGGTATCGAAAGGAAAACCGAAGGAAAGGGGGAAAGACCCGGTCATTCCTTCGGGATGAGATGGTGGTCCTGCGCCGCTTCCAGGAGGACCCGGAGCAGGATCGACTTCTCCGAAGGGGTCTCCACATGGAACCGTTCCGGAGCTTCTGCGAGTTCACGCCAATAGGCGCGGACTTCGGCGGAGGCCGTGGATCCGGATCGATCAGGGAAAAGGTCGAGGAGGAAATCCATGATCTGAAAAATGATCTTGACCTGCGGCTGCGTGAAAGACGAGATGAAGTCGTCGGTCACGCGTTTCATTTCCGGGTAGACCCATCGGCCGCGGATCGACCAGGCGAGCGGCATCATGCAGCGGAAGAGCATTTCCGGCTCGGGCAGGCGCGAGAGGTCGGCGCCCGGCAGGACGGGATTGCAGAATGTCTCCGGGTCGTCGTCGCTGCCGGCGCGTTCGTAGACGAAATCAAGGATGCCGAAAAATATCTCGGCAAGTTCCTTCCGGCGGTCCGGCGGATAATAGCGGGGATTGTCGGAGATTGCGTCTTCGAGCTTCTTCTTCGTGTCGTAAATCGGCGCTTCGTTCGAACGATGAAAGAGCTTGTCAAGCTCATGCTGGAACGCCTCGATGTCGCGCTGGATGGCGTGTCTGTCGGATGGCATGGTCAACCGAGTCTTCCCGCGAGGATTTCCTTCATGGCCTTGGCGAGCTGGTCGGTGCAGGACGTGCCTTTGCCGCCGCAGTCGACGCCTTCCAGCAGATCGATGACTTCCTGCGGAGTCTTCCCCTTCACGAGGATGCCGATGGCCGTAAGGTTGCCGGGGCAGCCGCCCGTGAATGAAACATCCGTGATGACACCATTGTCGATATCGATGTCGATTTGCGAGGAGCAGACGAGCTGACTGGTTTTGTAGGTGTAGTGCATGGCGGAGTCCTTTCTGAAAAGGGATGAGAAGGTTTTTCCATAATGTAGCACGAAAAACAAAAAAGACCAGTGCAAACGGGAAGAAAAGAGAGAAAAAGTCTTGCAATCGGGAAAAAGCACGCTATATTTTCGGGGTGTTTTGAATGATGTTCGGAAAAACCGCACGTGCCGGCGATGGCTGCCCGGCCGAAGCGGATCAACTTGGAGCGGAATCACGTGGACAGCGGAAACGACCGTTATTTCATGAGCGAAGCCCTGCGCGAAGCGGAACTCAGCGCCGGATACACCAGCCCGAACCCCGCAGTCGGGGCCGTGATCGTGCGCGATGGCAGGATCATCGGGCGTGGGCGGCACAAGCGCTGTGGCGGTCCCCATGCCGAAATCGAGGCGATCATGAGCCTGCCGAACGAATCCGACGCGGCAGGAGCCGACCTGTTTGTCACACTGGAACCGTGCAGCACCGCGGGACGCACGCCACCCTGTTGCGACGCCATTATCCGGAATCGTTTCCGGCGCGTGATCGCAGGCTGCCTCGACCCGAACCCGAAGCACGCCGGACGCGGCATCGAAATCCTGCGCGCCGCGGGAATCGAGGTGAAAACGGGTATCCTGGAAGAGGAGTGCCGCAGCCATCACGAGGCGTTTTTCAAGTGGATTACAACAGGACGCCCGTTCGTGGCCTTGAAAATGGCCGAGACGCTCGACGGGAAGATCGCGACCGCGAACGGGGATTCCAAATGGATCTCGTCCGATCTTGCACGGGAACGCGTGGCGCACCTGAGACGGCTGTCGGACGCCGTGCTCGCAGGCGCGGAGACTTTCCGCCTCGATTCTCCACGGTTCACATCCCGGGCGCCGGACGGCACGGTCCTGAAAACGCCCCGCAGATTCATCGCCACGCACCACCCGGAGATCCTGTCCGACGCAGGGGAAGGATGGGAATCCGTCGCGCTCGACCGTGCGGATGACTGGCAGGCATTCCTTGCTCGTCTGGGACGGGAGAATGTGACCATGCTCCTGATCGAGGGCGGCGGCGAACTGGCGGCGTCGGCGATCCGCGCCCAGGCCGTCGACAAAATCGAATTCCATATCGCGCCGAAACTGCTCGGCGGACGCGGCAGCCGTCCCGTGCTCGGAGGACCCGACCCGGCGGCTTTGTCCGAAGCGGTCCGGCTGGACCGGATGCGCGTAACGCCGATGGGCTGCGACCTGCGGATCGAAGCTTATCCGCTGTACCCCGAATCCGAATCCTGAGGAGATATTCAACATGTTTACAGGTTTGATCGAAAAGACCGGAATCCTGACCGGACGCGAAACCGGCGCGAAAGCCGGACGCCTGTTTGTAAAACCCGATGCCCCTTGGACCGACCTGGAGGCCGGCGAAAGCATCGCCGTGAACGGCGCCTGCCTCACATTCGAAAAGGAATCGGGCGGGAACCTGACGTTTTTCGTGATGAAGGAAACGCTGGACCGGACGAACCTGGGAGCGCTGAAGCCAGGGGCGCGCGTCAATCTGGAACGCGCATTGAGCCTCGGAAGCCGTCTGGGCGGACATCTGGTCAGCGGACATGTCGACGCCGTCGCAAAGGTGGTGTCGTTCGGGCGCGTCGGCGAAGACTATGAACTCCGCATGGAAATGCCGTCCGAGCTGAGGATTTTCTTCGTGACGAAGGGAAGCGTGTGCGTGAACGGGGTCTCCCTCACGCTCACCGATGTGACGGATGAGACATTCGCGGTGCGGCTGATCCCGACGACCCGCCGCGAGACAAACCTCGACGAATTGAAACCCGGTGAACTCGTGAACATCGAGACCGACCTGATCGGCAAATACGTCTGCGAACAGCTCCGCCATTTGGACGGAGGGCAGGGGGGAAAACGCAGGCCGCTTTCCATGGACGATCTGACGGGGGCCGGATTCTGATGAAAAAGATCGACTTCAAGAACATCCGTTTCGGTCTGGCACTCAGCCACGCCGCCATGGACCCCGCATCCGTGCAGGATTTCCTCACGCCGGGAACGTTCGACGCCATCGAGGTGCCGGCGGAGTGCTTTCTTCACCGCGATGCCGAATTCCTGCGTCGTCTGGCATCCTGCAAATTCAAAGTCGTGCGGGCGGGGCACCTGATGGAGCCCGACCTCACGCGAAACATCCCGTTCCTCTCGGAAAACTACCGCCGCGATTTTGCCGAACAGGCTTCGATCATGGTCGGGACGCTGGCGGCGGCAGGCGTATCCGGGGCGTTCCTCGGGCTTGACATAAGGCGGATCCTCGGCGACGATACGGCCGAGAAAACCGCGTTGGAGATCGTACACCGACTGGCGCCCGCCCTCCGCCGGAACCGCTTCGAATTGCTGATCCCATACCGCATCCCGTTCAAAAGCGAACGCGAGATCATGACGACACAGCTGATGGGGCGTTTCATGCGCGGGACGCTGAGCCCTCAGGTGAAATTAAGTCTGGAAATCCACCCCTTCGAGGTGAAACCGGAAGAAGACAGGCCGGGACTGCTCGGCATGCTCGGATGCGAGGCGCATCAGGCAGTCCTGATCTACGATGCCGACAGCGGACTCCATATTTCCACGACACAACTCAGGCCGTGGGCGGAGCTTCTGGAACAGCGTCTCTTCCGCGGCCCGTATCTGCTCTGTCCGCGATCCATCCGCAACCGCATGGCGATCCCGGAGTCGGATTTGTTCGCAAAAGTGGTTTCGGACTTGCGAAATGAATAAAAACGTGCTAAAGTAATAGATACCGTTTTTTTCGTAAAAAGGACTTTATTTGGAGTTGTCAATATGCCCGGAACTTTGAAACTCGGTGTCAATATCGACCACGTGGCGACGGTCCGCCAGGCCCGCCTCGCTTCACAACCGTCCCCGCTTGAAGCCGCACGGATCTGCATGGCCGCCGGCGCGGACGGCATCACCGCCCACTTGCGCGAAGACCGCCGCCATATTCAGGATGCGGACGTCATCGCATTGTCGCAGGCCGGGATCCGCCTCAACATGGAAATGGCGCTGACCGAAGAGATGGTCCGCATCGCGAGCACGCTGGTTCGGCCGCAAAGCTGCTGCCTGGTGCCGGAGAAGCGTCAGGAGCTTACGACCGAGGGCGGCCTTGACGCCGTCGCGAGCCTCGACAAGCTCATGCGCTGGGTCCCCGTTCTCCAGGGCGCCGGGATCGCCGTCAGTCTCTTCATCGCGCCGGATTTCGCACAGATCGACTGCGCCAAACAGTGCGGCGCGGAGTTCATCGAGCTTCACACGGGTTCCTTCGCAAATGCCGTTTCCGCCTCCGATCAGGCCGCCGAGCTGGACCGTCTGGCGAAGGGTGCGGAGTATGCGCATTCGCTCGGGATCGGCGTAAATGCCGGACACGGCATCGACTACGAGAACATCAAGCCGCTCCTTGGCGCAGTCCCGCATCTCCATGAACTCAACATCGGGCACAGCATCATCGCACGCGCCATCATGAAGGGCATCGGCGCGGCGGTCGAAGACATGCTCGACCTGATGAAACACTATCCGGGCGAATAAGCCCCCTCCCGAACACTCCCTCAGCAGAAAGGATTTCATAAAATGGCCTCGGAAATCATCCAAACCTTCCATCAGATCCTCGCACAGTGCGTGGAGCACGGCGCATCGGACGTCCTGCTCAAAGAAGAAGCCCCCGTCAATCTCCGGATCGCGGGTGCGCTTTATCCCGTCGATTTCGTCACGACGCACGAATTCCTCGACACTCTCCTCCATGAGATCATGGACGCCCGTATGCTGAAGGAGTATGAGGAAAACGGCGATGCCGACTTCTCCTACTGCGTGGAAGAGCTCGGACGGTTCCGTATCAATGCGCACCGGCAGCGCGGGATGCACGGCATCACGCTGCGTTATGTGAAGAGCAAGATCAGCTCCATCGAAGAGCTTTCCCTGCCGACGGTCCTCCGCTCCATCGCAGAGACCCCCCGCGGCATCATCCTGGTCTGCGGCACCACCGGCAGCGGAAAATCGACTACGCTGGCGGCCATGATCCAGCACATCAACGAGCATTTCACCAAGCACATCATCACCATCGAAGACCCGATCGAATACGAGTTCCGCGACGGCAAGTCGTTCGTGGAGCAGCGCGAAGTCGGGCTGGACTGCCCGTCGTTCTACAGTGCCCTGACGCATGCCATGCGCCAGGCCCCGGACGTCATCATGGTCGGCGAAATGCGCGACAAGGAAAGTTTCGAAGCCGCGCTTCAGGCCGCCGACACCGGTCACATGGTCATCAGCACCGTGCATGCCGCCGACGCCTCGCAGGTCGTCGGACGCATCCTCGACCTCTACCCGATCCAGGAACAGGACACCATTCTCGAAGCGCTCGCGGCAAACCTGAAGGCCACGGTCGCGCAGCGCCTGCTCCCGAAAGCGCTCGGCAAGGGGGTGGTCCCGGTCGTCGAGGTCATGATCTGCGATCCGGTCGTCCAGCGCTACATCTCCAAGAAGGAATTCGAAAAACTGCCCGAAGCGATGGAAAGCGCGCGTGAAGCCGGCATGCAGACGTTCAACATGGCGATCCTCGACCGCATCAACAACGGCGAGATCACCGAGGAAGTCGGCCTTGCCGCGTCCAGTTCGCCCACCGCCCTGAAGATGAACCTGAAGGGCATCTTCCTGAACAGCTCGAAATAACAACCGCCTGACGTGTCCGGGCCGTCCGCCCGGACGGACCTGCAATGAAAAGAATGATTCTTGTCAAGATGGCGGGTGCGGTCAGTGCCGTCGCCGCGATCATCCTTTGCTGCATCCTTGCGTTCAGAAGCGCTTCGGTGGACCTTACGCTTTATCTTCAGGCTCTGGTCCAGGGAATCGTGGAGGGCGTGACCGAGTTCCTCCCGGTCAGCAGCACCGGCCACATGATCATCGTGGACAGCTTCTTCCCCATGAAGGATGCCGAATTCGCGAAACTGTTCGAGGTCGTGATCCAGCTCGGCGCGATCCTGTCCGTGCTGGTGTATTTTTATAAGACGATTTTTCCGAAGAAGTGGAATGTCGACGGGTTCATGGACATGATCCCGCTGTGGTCGCGCGTGGTGGTCGGCGTGATCCCCGCCGCCGTGATCGGATTCCTGCTCGACGATTTCATCGAGGCGCACCTCTTCAACGTCGTGGTCGTCTCGGTTGCGCTGGTCGTGTGGGGCGTGGCGCTCGTCTTCAGCGGATATCTGGAAAAATGCAAATCGAACACGCCGGAGATCGTGAAGATGAGCTACCACATGGCGCTCGCGGTCGGCTTCTTCCAGTGCCTCGCCATGGTCCCCGGCACATCGCGCTCCGCCGTGACCATTCTCGGCGCAATGTGCCTCGGCTGTTCCCGCGCCTGTGCCGCAGAATTCTCGTTCTTTCTGGCGATCCCGACCATGTTCGGCGCTTCGCTGCTGAAACTGTTGAAAGGCGGGGCGCACCTGACTCCGCCGCAATGGATCGCGCTCGGGATCGGCTTCGTGACCGCGTTCTTCGTGGCATGGGCCGTGATCGCATGGTTCATGGACTACGTGAAGAGACACGACTTCAAGCTGTTCGGCTGGTACCGGATCGTCCTCGGCATCATCCTGCTGATCCTCCTCTTCTGCGGAGTCATTAGGTTGTCCACCGAAAAAGATGCCTCCGTCCCGGAAACGCAGATTGAAGCCCAGGCCGAAACGTCTCTCGGAGCTCAGTCCGGAGCCGATGCATTGGTCGAATCACAGGTCGAAACACCTCAGATAGAAGCTTCGGGCATGGAGACTCCTCCCTCAAATCCCTGAACACGTGTGGGGAGAGTCCCCGGCGGAGTCGTTTTCCGAAAATGAAAGAGGCATACCGGAGCGGTTCCGGTATGCCTGAATTGTCTTAATACGTTATTCGAGGTGGATCACTTTTCGAATTCGACCTTGAAGCAGAGGGCGATCTTCAGGTTCGGATCGGACTCGGGCGCGTCGATCTCAAGCGCGGAACCGCTGTTTGTCCACTTCACATCTTTTGCGGAGCCGAGGAGTGAGACCTTTTTGACCTTTGTGTCGAGGTCGGGGACAGTGACCTTCGCGCCCGGCTTCGGGATGTCGAGCGTGAAGACGTAGAGGATGCCGTCCCTGGTTGTGTAGCGGAGGTCTTCTGCCGTAGCGGGCTTGCCGCGTCCCTCATTGAATCCCTGCGCGTTGAGGCGTTCGCCGGGACCGTTCGCCTGAGGCCCGGACCCGAATCTCTTCCATGTGCGCGTGCCGTAGATGCCCTCGCCGTTGACCTTCATCCAGTCTCCGATTCCCGCGCAGACGGCGTGTTCCTTCTCGTCGACCGTGCCGTCGGCGCGGATGGGCACGCTGAGGAGCAGATTGCCGCCCTTGCTGACGATGTCGATCAGCATGCGGACGACGGTGCCGGCGGACTTGTAGCCGTTGCGGTCGTAGACGCCGCGGTCGTAGTGCCATGAGCCGATGCAGGTATCCGTCTGCCAGTACGGCGTCACCATGCCGCCGGGCACGCCGCGTTCGACGTCCCAGACCATGGCCTTGCGCTGCTGTTCGTTCAGGACCTTGCCGCATGCCACGACTTCCTGACGGCCGCCGTTCCTGCGGAACATGGTGTTGTAGAAATACGCCGTGAGCTCGACTCCATCGTTGAACGTGGGGTAGAACGGGACCACGGTGTCGTCGTAGTAGATGATCTCCGGCTCGTATTCGTCAATGAGCTGCTTATGGCGTTTCATGAACTTGTCGCGGTATTCCTGCGAGGGCGGCACGACACGTTTCGGGTCCCAGTCCCAATGGCGGTTGTCGGGAGACGCCTCGTGATTCTGCGCGTAGAGTTCCTGCGGGTCGAGTCCCATTTCACCCCACCACGTGCCCGCGCCGTCCTCCTTCTTCAACAGCCCGTCGTAGTTCCGTGCCGGTTCGTACCAGCACCATGCGTGCGACGCGTGGATGCTGGCGCCCCAATGCATGCCGGCGTCCTGCACGGCCTTCTTCCATTCCTTCGCGATGTCGCGCTTCGGGCCGAGGCGGACGGAGTTCCATTCCTGGTATTTGCTGTCCCAGAGGTCGAAGTTGTCGTGATGATTGGCGAGGGAGACCACGTATTTCGCGCCCATGCTGCGGAAAAGGTCCGCCAGGTCCGCGGGATCCCATTTCTCCGCTTTCCACTCATGGATGATGTCCTTGAACCCGAACTCCTTCTGGTCGCCGTACTTCTGACGGTGGACATTGAACTGCCATTCGCGGGGGATGTACATGTTCCGGGCGTACCAGTCGCCGGACTCGGGCTGGCACTGCGGCCCCCAGTGTGCGAAGATGCCGAACTTGGCGTCCTTGAACCATTCCGGCGTCCGGTAGTTCGCCTCCAGGGATTCGAGGGTGTTTTCGAATGGAGGCGGAGTCTGGGGGGAGGCCGGGGAATCCGCCGCGCAGGATGCGGCGAAGACTGCCGTCAGGAATACGGCGGCCCGGGCGGTTTTTACGGTGCGTTTCTTCATGGGATGTCCTTCTGGGAGCGATTGATGTGGAAATATGAAAAGCTCTTCCCGGAGAACCGAAACGCTTATGCGCATCGATGCAGACAGGCATGGTTGGATTTCAGGTTCCCGGCCGTCCGATAATATAAACGTTTCCATGACGATTTCAATCACCATAACGGATCATAACGCAAACTTAACGTAAAAGAAAATGTGCGACGGATCGTCCGGATAAGCCGCTAATACCGGAAATATTGAAAAAAAGGGGGCCGGAGCACGGAAACCATTTGAAAAAAATCATTCGGATATTATAGTATTGCTTTGGAATGAAACAAACATTCTCTCGTCATATTTTCACAACAACATGAGGAAATCCAACATGCTGAAAAAAGTATTTCTCTCCGCCTGCTGCATCCTCGCGCTCTCTGTTGCCCGGGACGTTTCCGCGCAGCAGCAGTCGCAGATGAATGCGGCCGCCATCCCCTACGTGATGTTCGACAGCGCGCCCGGCGCATTCCAGCTCGCGAAGGACGGCGTCTCCGCAAAGATCCTGGTCGACGCCAACGACTGGGCGGGCGTCATCCGCGCCGCGAAGGACCTCGGCGACGACGTCGGCAAGGTCACCGGAAAGCCGTCGGAAGTCGTCACGACCGCGGGCACGATGGAACGCGGCTCGGTCGTGGTCGGCACGATCGGCAAAAGCAAATTCATCGACAGCCTGATCGCGAACAAAAAGATCGACGTGTCGAAGATCAAGGGGCAGTGGGAATCGTTCCTGATTCAGACCGTGGACGGCTGCCTCGTTGTCGCCGGCAGCGACAGGCGCGGCACCATCTTCGGCATCTATGACATCTCCGAGAAGATCGGCGTCTCCCCGTGGTACTGGTGGGCCGACGTCCCCGCGAAGAAGCACGACTCCCTCTTCATCGTCCCCGGCACGTTCCTGCAGGGACCGCCGAAGGTGAAATACCGCGGCATCTTCATCAACGATGAGGAGCCGGCGTTCGGCCCGTGGTCGCGTGCGAAGTTCGGCGGCATCAATTCGAAGATGTACGTCCACATGTTCGAGCTCATCCTGCGCCTCAAGGGCAACTACCTGTGGCCCGCGATGTGGGGCAAGGCGTTCAACGAGGACGACCCGGACAATCCGCGCCTCGCCGACGAATACGGCATCGTGATGGGCACCAGCCACCACGAGCCCATGATGCGCAACCAGGAGGAATGGACGAAGCGCAACCGCGGCAACCGGCTCGGCGCCTGGAACTACAACACGAACAAGGACAACCTTTATTCCTTCTGGAAAGAAGGCATCACCCGCAACGCCAAGTACGATAATCTCGTCACGGTCGGCATGCGCGGCGACGGCGACGAACCCATGGCCGGCCGCGGTTCGAAGATGGAAGACAACATCAGGATCCTGACGAACGTCATCAACGACCAGCGCACCCTGATCGCCGAGGCTTACGGCAAGCCCGCTTCCGAGGTCCCGCAGATGTGGGCCATCTACAAGGAAGTCCAGGACTACTACGACGCAGGCATGCGCGTCGCCGACGACATCACCATCCTCTGGTGCGACGACAACTGGGGCAACGTCCGCCGTCTGCCCACCCCGGAAGAACGCAAGCGTTCCGGCGGCGCGGGCATCTACTACCACGTCGACTACGTCGGCGGCCCTCACAGCTACCGCTGGCTGAACACCAACCCGCTCCCGAAGATGTGGGAACAGCTGAACCTGACCTACCGCTGGGGCGCGGACCGCGTGTGGATCCTGAACGTCGGCGACCTGAAGCCGATGGAGATCCCGATCGACTTCTTCCTGAAATTCGCCTACGACCCGGACGCCATCCCGCAGAGCAAGATCGGGGAATACACGCTGAACTGGGCGAAGGAGCAGTTCGGCGACGAGCACGCCGAGGAGATCGCCGATATCGTGGCGAAGTACGCGAAGTACAACGGCTGGCGCAAGCCCGAAATTCTCGAGGCAAACACGTTCAGCGTGGCGAACAACTATGAGGCCGACGGCGTCGTGGAAGCCTGGCTGAAGCTCGTCGACCGCGCCGAAACGCTCAGGAAGAAAATCCCCGCCGAATACAAGGACGCCTATTTCGAGCTCGTCTACCATCCGGTGAAGGCTTCCGCGCAGGTCGCCGAACTCCAGGTCGACGTCGGGAAGAACCGCCTCTACGCCCGCCAGGGACGCGCCTCCGCAAACAATTTCGCCAAGTATGCGCGCGACCTCATGGAAGAGGACCAGAAACTCGCCGACGTGTACAACAACGAACTCGCGGGCGGCAAGTGGATCCATATGATGGACCAGCCGCACATCGGCACCTCGAAAGGCTGGGATACTCCCGACCGGAACAACCAGATGCCGCAGCTCTCCGGCCTGAACGTCCCGGACGTCTCCGAGATCGGCGTGGCGGTCGAGAACAGCGAACAGGCCTGGCCCGCGACCGAGGAGCTCATGCTCCCCGTGTTCGACAGCTGGAACCCCGTCAAGCACACGTTCGAGGTCTTCGCGCGCGGCTCGAAGGAAGCCAAGTTCACGGTCAAGTCCACGGAAAAATGGATCAAGACCGACATTAAGGAAGACTACGCCGCCGTCGTCGACGTCCCCGTGAACGTCGAGATCGACTGGTCCGCGGTGAAGAACGGCACGAACACCGGCTACATCGAGGTCACCGGCCCGAACGGCACCGCGAAGATCCGCGTCGCCGCCGTCAAGGCCGACGCTCCGGCCGCGAAAAACGGCGTGAAGGCCGTCTGGGGCGCACTTGCCGGTCCGATCTCCATCCCCGCCGGCAAACCTGCCAAAATCAGTCCCGCGGGCGGCGTGACCTGGGACTACATCCCGGATTACGGACGCGGCCCCGGCGGCATGTGCGTCTTCCCCGTGACCGCCGACAGCGTGACCGACTACACCAAGGCGCCGAGCATGGAGTATCCGGTCTACATCTCCGAGCCCGGCAGGTACGATGTGACGCTCTACACGTCCCCGACCCTGAACTTCGTCCCGGGGCGCGGCCTCCGCATCGCAGTCGGCATGGATGACGACAAGCCCGCCGTGATCGACGCCTACGCCGGACGCATGAACTGGGATGCCCTCGTGAAGGACAACTGCCGCCAGATGCGCGCGCAGCTCGAAGTCGCGACCGTCGGCATCCACATCTTCAAGATCTACATGGTCGATCCCGCGGTCGTCGTGGAGAAGATCGTGATCTCTTCCGGCAGGCTTCCGCAGACCTACTTCGGTCCTGATTTCACCACCCCGGTGAAGACGAAGTAACGTTGATTCGAAGCATATAACCCGAATCCCAGCCATGCCGGACGCGCAAAAACGCCCGGCATGGTTTTTCTTTTCCCCGCCTTGCAATCGGATTAAACAGCGTTATATTATCTTTTATATATGCGAAACAGCCTCAATCCGAAATGGAGAATAAGACATGGGCGAAGAGACGAACCATATTCCCGAAACCGATGAACAGCTCCGCGCGAAGAAGCGGAAACGCCGTGTGCGGTCTGCGATTCTGTATCCCGCTATCCTGATCGCGCTTTCCTTCCTGTGCTATTTTTTGTACAGGATTGACGATTTCGTGCATGTCTGCCGCATCGAGCCCGGGACGACCATCGTCGATTCCAGTTCGATCAGACCGTACGACTCGGTTTTCGACGGTTTCTTCCGAAGCGGAAAATATCCGAAACTGCTGCCATACCTGCTGTATCGGCATTTCGTCATCCCGGAGGGCGCCACAGAGATCGGCGAGCGGGCATTCCTTGAAAGCGGGTGCCTCTTACTTCGCAGCGTCGAGATCCCCGCCAGCATGGAGAAGATCGGCCGGCAGGCGTTTGCGGAGTGCCGCAATCTGACAACGATCGAGCTCCCGGAGGGGGTGGAGACGATCGAATCCTTCGCGTTCCGCAGATGCGTCAATCTGAAGCGCGTCGAGCTCCCAAACAGTCTGAAGACGATCGGCGGGGGCGCGTTCGCCGGCTGCACGGCACTGGAGAGAATCCGCATCCCGGACGGCGTGAAGGAGATCGGGCTCGGAGCGTTTCTCGGCTGCTCCTCCCTCGCGGATGTCGAACTGCCGCCCGGCGTGAACGTCGCGCCGGAGGCGTTTTCGGGGACACTCGTCCCGCCGGAAAAGATTCCCGTCCAGGAATGAGTCCGTCTGCAAGCTGCCCTTCTATGCCCCGCTTCCGGGGCAGGGGGAAACATCCCGATCGGCTCAGAGCCGTCGGGTGCCGCATTCATGGCGCCGGGCGATTTCGTGTTCTACAGGAGTAAGGGAAGGGGCTCTCGGTTTGCCGCCGCATGCAAAGAATCTTTTTCCGCTTTTTCTTCAAAAAGCCGCTTGATTTTTCTGCGGATTCGGGGTATATTAAATAATCATGGTCGCTCCGGCATAGCTCAGTCGGTAGAGTAGGTGGCTGTTAACCACCCTGTCGCAGGTTCGAGTCCTGCTGCCGGAGCCATTTTTTTGACAACTTCTGGTTGGCTGCTTAGCTCAGTCGGTAGAGCGATGGAATCATAATCCACAGGTCGCTGGTTCGAACCCGGCAGCAGCCACCATTTTTTTTGCCTGCGCACAAGCGACCTGAACTTGACCAGGCTCTCATATTCTTCCTAAATTCCTCAAAATTCGAGCTTAACGGAAGAAAAAAGAGTTCATACTTTCTCCGAAGAGAAAACGCGACCCCGCTTTCCCGGAGCATTCCTGAGCCGCTTTCCCCGCGCCGTTCTCTGTTAATCGACAGGTCGTGTTCTGTTGATTTTCTGAGCTTAATCGCAGAATTGTGCGTAAATGTCGAAATATCCCATTTATCGGAATATCAGCACCTCCCACCTAAGAGCGACCTGTTAGTGAATTCTGGGCCGTTTTTTTGATTTTTTTGAGCTCAAACGTCATAAAAACAATAGTACGCCTGTGCAGATATGCGTGTGGACGGATACCATATGTCGGGAAGTACGAACCTCTCTCCGCAATTTTCCGGGAGCCCCGATGCCGTTGAAAAGAAATATCGGGAAATCTTCGCATAAACAATGCCCTGTTATGCTCGGCTCTTTCGATGTTTTTTGCATAATCAATACATGTGTCACCAGTTTTTCAAGGTTTACATGTGCATTCAGAATTAACAAAAAACTAACAAATCCTTAACCTGAATCTGACGAACAGCATCTATATTATCTGTAACAAAACCAGATAAGGAGAATTCATGTTATTCGTCAACGCACTCGGCGGTCTCGCGCTGTTCCTGTTCGGGATGAAACTGATGAGCAGCGGACTGCAAAAAGCCGCAGGGAAAAAAATGAGGAGCGTTCTGCGGTTTTTCTCATCCAACCGGTTCGCAGGCATTCTTTCCGGGAGCGTCGTCACCGCGGTCACGCAATCGTCGAGCGTCACGACCGTCATGCTCATCGGGTTCATCAATGCCGGTCTTCTGACCCTTCAGCAATCCATCGGGATCATTTTCGGAGCCAATATCGGATCGACCATCACGGTGCAGCTGATCGCGTTCAAGATCGCCGTGATCATTATGCCGTCCATCATTCTGGGGCTGGCATTGAGCTATTTCAGGAACGAAAAGATCATGCAGCTGGGAGAAACGATCCTCGGTCTGGGATTGCTTTTCCTCGGAATGGAGATCATGAGCAGCGAACTGAAACAACTGGCTGAATACCCTGCATTCGTTTCCTCGTTTCAAATGTTCGAATGCGCTCCGGGAACGAACGGTATCATTCCGCTTGGTTCCCTGTTCGGCGCGATCGGGATCGGGCTGGTCGCCACCATGATCGTTCAGAGCAGTTCCGCCTGTATCGGAATCGTGTTTGCGCTCAGCGCAAGCGGCATCATGGATCTGTACACCGCTGTCGGGATCCTGCTGGGAACCAATATCGGAACGACGATCACGGGGCAGCTGGCGGCGATGACCGCAAACCGGGTAGCCCGGCAGGCAGCCCTTGCCCATACGCTGTTCAATGTAATCGGGGTCTTGATCGCGGTCGCGTCTTTTCTGATCCCGTGGGGCGATGAACCGGCATTCTTCCATTTCGTACGGGCGATTTCCGGCAGCGGTTCGCTGCAGCGCCAGATCGCGAATGCCCATACCTTGTTCAACGTGGCCACGACTCTGCTGCTGATCCCGTTCAGTTCCCTGCTGGTGAAGCTCTGCGAGCTGATCATCCCGCTGAAACAGGACACCGTCAAGTATGTCAGGCTGGAACCGCACCTGCTGAATACGCCCGCGATCGCGCTGTCCCAGACGGCGGCCGAACTGAGGAAGATGCTGAAACGGGCATGGAAGATGACGGATATCGCGCTGAACATCTACGGGCATAACGACGAACACAACCAGGAACGGGTCAGGACCCTGCCGCAGAGGGAAGATGAGATCGACTCCCGGCAGAAAGCCATCGCGAACTATCTGACGGCGCTTATGCTGAAACCGCTTGTTCCGCGCGAAAGCCGTCAGATCCCCGTCCTGATCCACTGTTCCAACGATGCCGAGAAAATCGGGGATTATGCCATGGAGCTCCGCGACCTGATGGAGAGGATCACATCGGACGGGATTCAGTTCAGCGAACAGGCGGAAAGCGAATTGGAACAGCTGCACCGGACGCTGGAAGATCTTGTAAAATGCGCCGTCGATCTCATCAAGGAAAACCACACGCAGAATCCGGAAACCGCCCATGCGATGCATGCCGAACTCCAGAAGATGCTGGACGAGACCGAGCTGACGCACATGAACCGGCTTTACGAGGGCAAATGCGTGATCAGGAACGGCGTTCTGTTCATGGAAGTATTGGAAATCATCCGCAAGATCGAGCGGCATGTGTTCAATATAGCGGAACGCGCAGGAGATTTCTACGGGAAACTTCCCCGATACCGGTTGAAATAAACCGGATAAGGTGATATAATAAAGCAAAAGGAAATAACATGCCGCAGAAAACGATCCTGATCATAGACGACGAAGAACCCATCCGCGTGCTGCTGAAGCTGACCTTGCAGTCCGCGGGATACGATTCCGTGCTGGAAGCATCCAACGGAGAGGATGGTCTCGCCCTTGCCATGCGTTATAAGCCCGACCTGATCCTGCTGGATCTGATGCTCCCCGGAATGGACGGACTGAGCGTCTGCCGCCGTCTGAAGTCCTCGCCGGACACGCAGATGATCCCGATCATCATGCTGACGGCGAAAAGCGACGAATCCGATATCGTCATCGGACTGGAAATGGGCGCGAACGATTATATTACCAAGCCGTTCAACCGGAAAGTCCTGACGGCGCGAATCCGCACGCAATTCAGGATCGCGGAACAGCAGGACCAGTCGCAGGTGCTTCAGGTCTCCGGCCTGACCCTCAACAAAGAACAGCACCGGGTCTCCGTTTCCGGAGAAACCATCGCCCTGACATTCAGCGAATTCGAGATCCTCGAACTTCTTTCGGCGCATCCGGGACGCGCCTTCACCCGCGGACAGATCATCCGCCGGATCAAAGGGGAAGACTACCCGGTCACGGACCGTGCTGTCGACGTGCAGATCGTCAATTTGCGCAGGAAACTCGGCGAATGGGGCACGGCGCACATCGAGACGATCCGCGGGATCGGATACCGCCTCACGCCGGAGGAAATCGTCCGATGAGGAACGAATCCTCCGTTTCTTCCGGAAGGCTCAAAGAGTATCTGCTGGTCCGTCTTCCCCTGATCCTGATGCTCGTCATGGATCTTCTGCTGCTTGCCGCATGGTGGGGAGAAAACCATTTCAGGCAGGTTCTCGATCAGGAAGTCATGAAGAACCTGGCGCAGAAAGCGGACCTGACGTCTTCCGTCATCCGGGACAGGCTTCTGGCGGGAAATACCGAATCCGCGATCAAGTTCTGCCGCGATTTCGACAACCGCATCTTCCGGATCACGCTGATCTCTCCGCAGGGAACCGTGCTTGCGGACACTACCCCGAGCCATCTCGCCTTCGACAATCATTCCGGCCGCAGCGAATTCCAGACGGCAAAGAGCGGGAAGATCGGCTTTGCCAGAAGATACAGCGATACCTTGAACGAGCAAATGATCTATTACGCGGTTCCGGTGCAGACTCCGCAGGGGCTGTATGTCATCCGTTTTGCGCAGGAAGACTTTCCGTATATCGAAATCTTTCCCTGGATCACCGGGTGCATCATTCTGCTCCTGGCGGTTTCGACCGGACTTCTGTGCTGGCTGCAATCCTATCTGCTGAAAAGAGTCTATCGTCCGCTGGTCGAGGTCGGACGCTGTGCAGGGGATATCTTTGAAGGGAAAACGGAAGTTCAAATACCCATTCCTGACAGCGGACCTGTCGAACCTCTCGCAGAAATGCTTTCCAACATGACCGAGCAACTGAAAAAGCAGCTTGCCGAGATGAAGAAGCTGGAGTCCTTCCGCAGTGAATTTATTGCGAACGTTTCCCATGAACTGAAAACGCCGCTGACCTGCATCGTCGGCGCGGTCGAGACCATTCAGGAGGACCGGGATCTCCCGAAGGAGCAGTACGACATGCTTCTGAAAATGCTGGGCGAGCAGTCCGGACGGCTGGACGCTCTGATCAAAGATATTCTGAGCCTTGCCGCGCTCGAAAACGATCCGGAACGCCAGCGCCGGGAGTTCCTGCCCGTCGATTTGCAGGATCTGCTGAAAATATGTGCGCAATCACTCCGGCAGGAAGCTGCCCAGCACGGCCAGACGATCAGAATCGTCCATGCGGAACCGCTTTCCGTATCGGGCGACGTCCAGCTTCTGGAACAGGCGCTTTCCAATCTGATTTCCAATGCGATCAAATACAGCGGAAGTCCCGACATCGAATTGTCCCTATCCCGAGAGCAGAACTCCATCGTCATTTCCGTGACGGACCACGGATGCGGAATCCCCGCGGAAAACCAGCCCCGGATCTTCGAACGTTTCTACCGAGTCCACAAGGAGCGCAGCCGTGCCCTCGGCGGAACCGGTCTCGGACTGGCTATCGTGAAGCACATCGCCCAGCTTCATGGCGGCAAAGCCGAGCTTGATTCGGAATCGGAGAAAGGCTGCTGCTTCAAAATCGTCCTTCCGGAAATCTTCGCATAAACAATGCCCAGTTATGCTCGGCGTGGGAAGAAAATGCCGGAAAAGTTCGCATAAAGCAAGGGCATGGGGCGAATGTTCGAGAAAAAAAGACGAACCATGGGGTTGCGAGGGATGGTGAGGGAAAAGATATTTCGGGAAAAGTTAGCATAGTGCAACACGTTGCTTCTTTTTTGTGCACTTGATTTATTCTGAATGCCGCATATATTATATGGTGGTACATACATAAATGACTCTTGTTTCGGAGAGATAAAACATGACAATCATCAATCCCTGGAGACTTTTTCGACTCTTGGCACTTCGTTCCGTCACGTTTTTTTGCATGATATTGTTTCTTTTTGCCGGAGCAATTTTGGGCGCGGAAAGAAAAACTCAGAAGGTTGTTCGAGTCCCATGCACCACCTTTCTGGACATGCTTTGCGTGATGTTGTGCTCCTTGAGCATCTGCTGATACTTCAAAACGGGGGAGGGGCAGGGGCATCGGGACAAAAACAATCCGAACGCGATTCGAGCATTGGAACACCTCGGTGGAACGGAATGGTCCTCCCGGTTCCGGCTCGATGGGCATGAAATGGCTCCGGCCTCATGGGGTAGGGGGACAGATAGTGTTAAGTAACGTTAAAGAACGAAAAGTAACGTAAAAATCACGAATAATGAATGTTTCTTCTCTTGAAAACATCCCTCCGGACTGTATAATATTTGGTGTAGAACAGGTTTTGTTTTTAACCCGGAATTCAACAGAAAGGGTATCCCATGAATCTCCTTCCACGTTCACTTTTCGCATTTGCCATTGCGGGAGCAGTCTTCGGATCGCTCGCTCATGCCGCTGATGGAAATCAGGTGTCATCTACACATCCCCGTCATTTTGAGGACTTGCGGACGACCGGCGTCAACCGTGAACTCAGCCATGCCCCGATCTACGGGACGTTCTTCGACGAATCCTCGGCCGAAGCGTACCGCAAGACGCCGTCGAAGTACACGCTCAATCTGAACGGAAAATGGAAATTCCAGCTGTTCGGCAAGCCGGACGATGTGCCGGCCGACGTGATCCGTCCCGATTTCGCCGATTCCTCCTGGCTGGATATGACGGTTCCCTCGAACTGGCAGAGCGATATGCGCGTCCCTGACCGCGGTGTTTACATCAACAACATTTATTTGTTCCAGAAGGAAGCGAATCCGCCGCTCCTGCCGACCGCGAATCCGACCGGATGCTACCGCCGCACGTTCGATGTCCCGGCGGACTGGCTGGAACGTGACGTCCGCATCGTGTTCGACGGCGTGGACAGCGCATACGATTTCTGGGTAAACGGGCAGTACGCGGGCTATGCGGAAGACAGCCGTCTGCCGTCCGAATTCGCGATCACGAAGCTGCTGAAGCCCGGCAAGAACACCATCGCCGTGAAGGTGTACCGTTTCTCGACCGGAACTTTCCTGGAATGCCAGGACGTCTGGCGCATGAGCGGCATCTACCGCGACGTCCGCCTGATGGCGCTGTCTCCCGTGCATCTGCGCGACTGGTCGGTCAGGACCACGTTCACGGATCAGGCGAAGAACCAGCGTCATGAAAAATCCGACGCGAATCTGGAGGTCATGGCGTATGTGGAAACACGCGCACTGCCGCGTCAGCCCATCGGGGATCTCCCGATGTCATCGTATCCCGGCGTCCGCGTGAAGGCGCGTCTGCTGGATGCCGACGGCAAGCTTGTCGCCGAAAGCCGTGCGGAACGCTTCAGCGGCCAGTCCGGCATGTTCGGTCAGCGGTCGGAACGCGGCGCTGCGATCATTTCCATGCGAGTGGCCGCTCCCGAACAGTGGTCCCCGGATTCCCCGTATCTCTACAAACTCTTCCTGCACCTCGTCGATGATTCCGGCAAGACGCTGGAAGTGCAGTATGTGCCGGTCGGATTCCGCCAGATCGAGATCCGCAACCGGACCGTCTTCCTGAACGGCCAGCGCCTCATCGTGCGCGGCGTGGACCGTCACGACATCAGCGCGAAACACGCGTTCGCCGTGACAGAGGAGGACATGCGCCTCGACATCGAAACGATGAAGAAGCTCAACTTCAACGCAGTCCGCACCAGCCACTATCCGAACAACAACCGCTGGTACGAACTCTGCAACGAATACGGCCTGCTGGTCGTCGACGAGACCAACATCGAGACGCACGGCATGGGCGCGCAGCTTTCGAAAGATCCCGCCTGGGCGCCGGTCTACCTCGAACGCGCCGAACGCATGGTGCTTCGCGACCGCAACAACCCGTGCATCGGGTTCTGGTCGCTCGGCAACGAATCCGGTTCCGGCGCGAACCAGGCCGCCATGGCGAACTGGATCCGCTTCACCGACCCGACCCGTCCCGTGCAGTATGAAAGCGGCAACCCCGGACCGATCATCAGCGACATCCTGTGCCCCATGTACACGCGTCCCGACCGCATCCGCTCCATGATGAACGGCCGGAACGACAACCGCCCGATCATCCTGTGCGAATACGCCTATGCGAAGGGCAACTCCACCGGAAACATCTTCCAATACTGGGATCTCGTAAATGAGAACCGCGGATTCCATGGCGGATTCCTCTGGGACTGGGCGGACAAGGCGCTCCTGAACGTGATCGCGAAGACCGGCGAGGTCAATTACGGCTACGGCAACGACTTCGGCGAGAACTACAATTACCAGGCCAACGGACAGAACCGCACCCAGGTCCTGAACGGCATCGTGGACGCCTCCGTCACGCCGCACCCCGGCGCGCAGGAAGTCCGCGTCTGCCAGGCTCCGATCCGCTTCAAGCTCGAAGGAAAGAACCTGACGGTCATCAACGAGCGCAACAACGCCTCGACCGCCGACCTGAAATTCCGCTGGGAAGCGACCGCGAACGGCAAAGTCGTCAAATCCGGCGTCCTGAACGTCCCGGTGACCCAGTGCTTCGAAACCACAACCGTCGAAGTCCCGTTCGATGCGCCTGCCTCCGATGACTGGTGCTTCCTGAACGTCTACTGCGACGGTCCGAAACACGAGATTACCCGTACGCAGTTTGCGCTTTCCGCTCCGGCCCAGGCTCCCGCCGCAATCTCGAAGCTCCAGGACGCCCGTTCCGGGAAGATGACCATCAAGGATTCCGACGTGAAGGAAACCGCGGACACGCTCACCATCGGATTCCTGACCTGGTCGAAAAAGACCGGCGAACTCGTTTCCATAAAGCCCGAAGGCAAGGAACTCCTTGCCGCGCCCGCTGAAGAAATCTTCTACCGTGCCCCCACCTGCAACGACCGCATGATGGATCATGACGGCTCGTTCGCGAAGGACTGGCCCAAGATCATCAACCCGAAACGCGAGCTGGTCAGTTTCGAGTGGAAAAAAGACGGCGGGATGTACACGGTCATCGCAAAAACCCGTATTGGCGGCGCTGTGGAATCGGTCATTGTCTGGACCGTCGATCCCGCGAAGGCGCACCTCCTGAACTTCCACCAGTACGCGTTGTTCCGTCAGAACGATCTGCGTTCCGTGGCGCGCGTCGGTATGATGTTCCCGCTGGTCGAAGGCTTCGAAACTGCGAAGTATTTCGGACGCGGCCCGTATGAAAACTATCCGGACCGTTTCGTCGCTTCGCTCATCGGCCGCTGGGAAAACAGTATCTCCGACATGCTGGAGAACTATCTCGTGCCGTCCGAATGCGGCAGCCGCGGCGACGTGGTGGAGCTGAATCTGACCGGAAAAGGCGGACAGCATCTTGGCGTTTGGGAAGACGGCGGCAAGCCGTTCCGCTTCTCCGCACTGCACCTCTCTCCGCAGGACCTGATGGCCGCGGACCACAGCTGGGAACTGAAACCCGGCAAAAAGACCTGGCTGATCCTCGACGGCTTCCACATGGGCGTCGGCGGCGACGACGGCTGGTCGGTCAGCGTCCATAACGAATACCAGCTTCGTCCGAACCGGTACGAATGGAGCTGCACGCTGGATTTCCGCAAGCCGTAATAACGCTCTCCGATCGTGATCTTGCAGGTATTCCCAATAGGACGAGGGTTCATATACCACGGCAAGGAGTCCAGCGAAACAGAGAAGGGGCCATGCCCAGCCATAGCGGAGCGTTGGAATGCATTCCAACGCTCCACGCTCAACAAGGCATTCTCCAATCGGTCGCCAGTTCGTATGCCTCGGCAAGGATGGCAAACCGAAATCCGGAAAACATGGAGTCATCGGCTTACGTGCAATCAACAGGACGCGGGTGCATAAATGATGGTGTTCGCACAATCATCATAATTATGTCTGTCACAAAAAAGTGTCCTGTTGATTTCTTCCCTCAAATTCGTAGCATGAATGTTTTTCCCCATGAGACAAAAGTGGACATAGGTGTCCTTCCAAGAGCAGAGGCATCCTGCCGGTTCCGATGATTCTGCGCAGACTTATCTGTTTCCCAACAGGTCGCTGGTTCGTAAAACCCGGCAGGGGTTCTGTTCTCGCTAAAAGAGCAAAAACAAATCACGAATATATGTTCTTATGTTCAGAGCTGCAAATATTTATCTACGTTTCCAAAACAAAAGCTTGCGCGATATTCTTTGATTTTTGGGTGTTTGTTTTGGGTGTCCGAAATACATTGTAAGTGCTTGAGTGTGAACGAGTTAACGCTAAAAATCGCTCGCGCGGTCCACCATTTTTTTGTGCCTACGCACAAGCGTCCTGAACTTGACCCGTCTCTCATATTCTTCCTAAATTCCTCAAAATTCGAGCTTAACGGAAGAATAAAAAGTTCACTCTGTCTCTGAAGAGAAAACGTAATCCCGCTTTCCAGGAGCCTTCCCGGGGCGCTTTTCCGGCACCGTTCTCTATTAATCGACAGGTCGTGTCCTGTCGATTTTCTGAGCTTAATCGAAGAATTGTGCGTGAATGTCGAAATATCCCATTTATCGGAATATCAGCACCTCCCGCCTAAGAGCGACCTGTTAGTGAATTTCAGGCCAATTTTTTTCTGTTTTTGAGCTTACGCTCCATAGTGCGCCTGTGCGGATATGCGTGTGGACGGATACCATATACCGGGAAACGCGAAACTTTCTCTGTCATATTCCAGCTTCCGTGCCGTCCGGGGAATGGTCGTCGGCGACGATGATCTCAAGTGTGGGAAGTATAATGGATGCTGTCATGATTTGTTTTTTGAAGCTTTCATGTCGAAAAAGGATAGTTCGGACTTTATGAAAGAGTATCCGGTTCCTGAACGGGAGACTTTTCCTGTTTTTTCTTCGGAACCGGCAGCTCAAAACGATACGGGTCTTTTACGTGCAGGTACAGATAAAGGCTCCACAGGGCAAGAGCAACTGAAAAAAGCGACATCACGGGAAAGACCGGACCATGGATTCGGTTTTCATACAAATACACGACAGCCCCCAGTTTCGGGATTCTTCCGATCCAGGATCCAAGCAAATCGTATGTAATTAAACGGGGAAGACACAAAAAGAGCGGAAACAGGAAAGTGATTCCGAAGAGGCTCCATTGTCTTGTCCGGGCAAAGTCAAAAAGACGGATTGCGAGCAACGGATAGACCAGAATAATATCATAAATCCGGTGGTAGGTAACCAGCATGGTCAGACTGAAGGCCAAAAGAAACAGCGTGTCGGAAATATAATCCTTTTTGTGTTCACGCCAGAACAGCCACAGAACGACGCCGATGATCAGGGCTTTCAAACAATAAACGATGACGGGGCTTTTGAAAAGATCAAGATGACACATGCCGACCGGATGGAAACTGTAATGGTTGATGCCTCCAGGCTGAACCGTTATTGCGACAGCTTTCACATACTCCGAATAGAGTTCCGCCAGGTTGTTGCCGAAGAAAACCGGAGAAATGGAGAGGAAAACGAAAACAGAAAAGGCCGCTATGCATAATTTCCAATGTCCCTTGAAAAAAAGCAGCGGAGCTGCGACCGGCAGCAAACTGTATTTCGCCACGGCGATGAACGAGAATAAAACCGTCCGCAGCCAGAAATGTCCCCGGTCTCCGATCCAGAATATCAAATAGAAACATAAAGCCAGAACAATGGATATTTGTCCCCATTTCAATACATCCTTGGTACCGCAGCACATGAGGCAGAAAAAACAGCACAATGCATAAAAAAACTGTTTTCTCCCCGGTGTCCACAGATCGCGGACCTGATACCCGCATGCCTTGACGAGCGTCAAAGCAAACAGAAAGAAAACGATTCCGATATTCAGAGCAAGGTAGACAAATTGGATCATACGGCCCCAAAGATAACCGGGAATCACAAAAAACAGCATTTGCCCGGGATAGACGATCGGGACAGTCGATCCCCATTTATCCTGATAAAAAAGGAGATCATAGTGATCGGGAAATGGGTTGTTGCCTTCAAACAGAGCGCGGGATATCGCGCTATAAGCACACAAATCAACTAAATAACGTTCGCTGAAAAAGTGCCGCACCACCAAGCCAACGGGAAACAAAAAGAGCGGCAGAGATAACAAAAACCAAATTCGATTCCTCTTATCCATGAAAAATATGCTCCGAAGTTTGTTGAGAGACTGACAACATACCGTGTTCCTTTTCAAAAATCAAAAAAGCACGATTCCCCGGCAAAGCGGAACTGCCCTGTCCCCTTGGGACTGGGCTGTTTTGATTGACGTGGCAGGTGTAAATGTTTATGGATACTATAGCATGCATTGACCGGATGTCAAGCCTGAATCCGAAAGAATATTGATATCTATGGTGCTTTGTCTGGGATGCACCTCTCTTCGTAGACGGAGATACGCCGGAGCCAAGTGAAGCCGTCTGCCGTTATAGAAGTACACGTAACTTTGGACGCCTCTGCGGAGTTGAGGCAGAGAAACGTAGTCCTTAAGCTTGATGTCCTCGTATTTCAGCGCCCCCCAACAGGTCGCTGGTTCGAACCCGGCAGCAGCCACCATTTTTTTATGCTTACGCACAAGCGATCTGAGCTCAATTCCTCGCTCATGCTCTTCCTAAACCACCTCAAAATCCGAGCTTAACGGAAGAATAAACAGTTCTCTCTGTCTCCGTAGAGGATGAGCTGAATCCATTCACAAATCAAGTCCCCCGACCCCTTCCACGAGCCATTCTCCGTTTCGGGCACAGGTAGACGCCACTGCTTTTTTTGAACTTGATTCCAGAATTGTTTGCGATTTCGCATGCCGATCCAGCACGCCGGTCTGGTCGGTCCTGCAAGATTCCCCTCATGCGCCTGTTCGGAGCAGGAAGAGACGAACAGCAGTCCGCACTCCCAGATGTATTACCTTGACCTGCCACCGGAACGGGAGCGCAAATTTTCTTTGAGGTCAAGCATACCAAGCCGGAATTGTGCATCAGGATGACCGTTTTCCTTAGCCTTTTCAAGCCATCTTTTTGCTTCGGCTAAATCTTCCACTTCATCTTCGTGAAGATAGAGTGTGCCAAGTTCAAATTGCGCATTGACGTTGCCTTGTTCCGCACTTTTGCGGAACCATTCGACAGCTTTGGGAATGTTTTTTAATGTGTCATTATGCCAATAGAGGCGACCAAGATCATATTGCGCTTCAGCAAGGCCCTGTTCAGCAGCTTTGAGCAACCATTTTTCCGCATTCTGAGGGTCACTATACCTTGTGCGACTGCCAAGGTCGTATTGCGCCCTGGCATGGCCATTCCAAGCTGCTTTTTCGTACCAATACATGGATTGACGGAAATTACTGTTGTATAGAGTCTTGGCGTATTGGTATTGTGCTTCCGGTATGCCAAGGCTGGCGCCGATCGCCAAATCCAGTCGGGAGAAGAAATCCACGACAAGCAGGAGCGCAGACAGAACAATCGCAAACAGAATCCTCCTCAATCTTTTTTTTTCTGACCAGAACGGAATTCTTTTTCGCTGTTTCCTTCAGTTCTTCCACCTGTTCGGGCGCTGCGCATGACAATGCGGCCATGAAAGATGGATCCTTTTGCAACAGTGATTTGCAGCGCGCCAGCTCGGAGACATTGTAAATCCTGTGTTTTCCGAAACATTTCCGGAGAAACTCATCCGACTGAGCATACTGGATCCGCAGTAAACGCTCCCGGTCGTCCTGCCCAGCACAGAGGATTGCAGTCTTGAAATCGGTATCTTCGGACAGCGGTCTGTCAGAGCGGATCAGCCCGGCCTCATCGGATACATTGTTGGCTTCCATGCACTTTCCGAGGAAATAATTGCATTGATCACGCTGATATCCAAGCAGCTGATTCAGCCGTTCCTGCTCAGCAATCCGAATTGCAGCCTGAAAACTATCATCACTGGCCAGGGGAATACCGGATTGCGAAAGGAGATGAGGGGTCTGAATGTTTCTTGCATCCATGCATCGTTTCAGGTAGAAGTCAACCGCCATGTTTCGAGCGATCGAATCCAGTTGCTGTTTCCGCTTCGGCGAAGCATATTTCAGCGCGATTTGGAAATTTGTGTCGTTCAGGATGTCGCAACAGGCGTTTGAGGTAGCGCTTTCGTCCGGGATTCGGTGCTCAAGCAGACATATCAGGAAATACAGATCGGAGTTTTCCGGGTTGGAGTCGAGCCTTTTTTCGCAGAACGAGACAGCTTTTGCCCAGTCATTCTGTGCGATCAGGATGGAAACGCGCCGTTTGATCTTTTCGATTTCGGGAACATCGTCGGATGTGTCCGAAACGGCGGATTTCTCCCCGTTTCTTTCGGATTTCATGACCTTCATGATGCCATGAAGAAGGTCCTGCATGAATCCGATTTTGTTCATATCCTGACATTGGAACATCAGGAGTTCCTCCGGGATGTCGTAGGCATCCATGTCAAAGAAGCAGGGGACGAGAAGGCGGGAGGAATTCCTCTTCTTCAGTGCGAGGAATCGACTCCATTCGTTTTTCACCCAGACTGCCTCGAAAAACTCTTTTCTCGATCCGATCACGAGCATGACTTTTGAAGAGTTCAAGGCGGCGAAGATGTATGGTTCGTATAGCTGGCCAATCTTATCTTCCAATGTAATGCGCGAGAAAAAGACCTTCAATCCCTTGTTCGTGAGCTGATAATAGATGTCCTGCGCTCGCAGGGAATCCTTCGTGCGTTCGCCGTTTTCGGCTTCTTTGTAGCAGATGAAGACGTCGTAAGGCTCCTCCTGCGAAGATATCCTGAGGATACTCTTCTGTATCTCCGCGATGCGGTGCGCTTCTTTTTTCGTAGATGCTGCGGTCGGTCTCAGAGGCGTACTTCAGTGCGTTCCGGTAGTCGGGATCGGCGAGGATGGAGTCGAACTGCACGCGGTGGCAGGTCGGGATGCGCTCGTGATTGGCGGGGTCCTCGACGTATTCGATGCCGTATTTTGATATGAGCTGTCCCCACCAGGCTTCGGGGTCCTCCCCGTCGAGATCGAGAATGGCCGCATAGACGTTGGCGGCCTTGTCGAAGTTGTTGGCCTGGCGGAAATGCTCCGCGCGGTTGTAGAGTTGTTCCCGCTGCTCCGTATCGATCCTCGGAAATGTCGTCAGCATGCCGCAATAAGTACATTCCCGGGAAGTCTCGCCTTCCCTGAGTTCGTTCATGCCGCCGCACATCTTACATTGGATTTTTGCCATCGTATTCTGTTCTCCGAATCGTTAGTTTTTTCATGTAGTATATACCTCGGATCGGGAAAAAGCAAATTCCTTTTCAAAAAAAACCGAGAAAAGAACGTCTCCTGTGTAAGATGAGATATTTGTTTGAACCATAAACAACTCGCCTTGAATACTATTCCGAATTGTGAGATTAAGTGTAGCGCGGAAGAAGCCATGGATGTATTATCGCAATCGTATGCTTTGCCGGCAACCGCCCCGTGCAATACAGGTCGAGGTTGAACAGGACCGATTAAAAAAAGAACAACCAGATAGAAGACACACTACAATGAAGATAGCGACAACTGTTGCTATCCCGCATTCAATCATAACCTCTATCCAGCTCGGACAAGTATCTTTCGCTTCATTCTTTGAGGTTAAATGAGGAGAACCCCTGAAAAGACGGAGGAACTCCAAAAGCAATCAGATTCCCAATAGGACGCGGGTTCGTATACCACGGCAAGGTATTCAGCGAAACAGGGTGGTATTGTCTCCGAATCTTTTTTTTTGAGAATGCGATCCTCGATTTTTTCCTAAAAATATATAGAAAATGCATTTGACTTACGGCATCGGCGGGGTATATTGTTATAACTTATCGGCAATCGGCGACTGTTCTCCCCTCCGAAACGCATCGGAAGGGGGGCCCGTACCGAACCTCAGCCGAATCCACAAACCAGCTTCGGCCCGAGAAAGACCGCGGCTGTATGCGTTAGCTTGGAGATCGACATCATGAACAAGACTTTGTTAGCTGCAGCGATGGCTGTCATGGGCGCGGCGGCTCTGTTCGCAGGGGACGTGCCCAGGTTCCGCGGGGAAAACTCGCAGGGTATGTACACGAATGAAAAAGGACTGATGAAGACCTGGCCGAAGGAAGGTCTGACTCCGAAATGGACTTATACCGGACTCGGCGAAGGCTGGTCCAGCGTGGCAAAGGTCGGGAACCGCCTGTACATCACCGGTACCGGCACGGGACGTCCGCGGAAGGAAACCGTGTTCTGCCTCGACCTGGACGGCAAGGAAATCTGGAAGACGGTCACCGGTGGCGCATGGGAAAGGTCGTACCCCGGCGCCCGCTGCACCCCGACTTACGTGCCCGGGGAGAAGGAAGGCGAGGGACGTCTTCTGACGACAACCGGTGACGGCGAGGTCTTCTGCCTGAACGCCGCCGACGGGAAGATCCTGTGGCAGAAGAATATCGCGAACGAATACGGCTCGAAATTCGGTATGTGGGCCATGGCGGAATGCCCGGTGGTGAAGGACGGTGTCGTCTTCGTGACCGCGGGCGGCAGCAAGGCGCTCGTGGTGGCGCTGAAGGTCGCCGACGGCTCCGAGGTCTGGACCGCCAAGTCCAACGGCGACACGCTGGCCTACGTTACCCCGGTCATCGTCCGCGACCAGCTGGTCGTGATGACCGGCGCGAAAGTGAACGGCATCAGCCTCAAGGACGGCACCGTTATGTGGGAAGACAATTATGCACAGACCTCCGGCGTAAGCGGCATGGGCGGCGTCAACTGCAATTCCCCCACGGTGGAGGAGGACCGATTCTATGTATCCGCCGGATACGACCAGGGCGGCGTCCTGTATGAACTGAACAAGGACGGGAAGGGAGTCACGGTCATCTGGAAGAACAAGAAACTTGACCCGCACCACGACTGCACCGTGCTGGTCAACGGCCTGCTCTACGGCTCGAACTGGACCGGCAACAACAGCGGCAACTGGATGTGCGTGGACTGGGAAACTGGCGAGACCATCTATGAAGTCCCGTGGGAACGCCTCGGCAAAGGATGCTTGATCTACGCGGACGGCCTGATCTACATGTACGAGGAGAAACGCGGCACGATCGCCATCGCCAAGCCGGGCGAAAAGCTTGACGTCATCAGCAGTTTCCAGATCAAATTCGGTGACAAGGAACACTGGGCGCATCCCGTCATTTGCGACGGCATCCTGTACGTGCGCCATGGGAACGTCCTCGGCGCGTTCGATATCAAGGCGAAATAAGCCTGTCGCATCCGCACGGAACCGGCAAGACTGACTGCGAAGCCGCTGCCGGATTCCCGGCGTTCGCACTTGCCCTCGCGCTGAATTCGAATGCGCAGGAATCCGTTTTTCCTGCAGCCGCATTCCTTTTCACGGTTCCTTTTTTCCGGGGGCCTTTCACGCGCGCACGTGTGCGCACTCAAATCGAACGGAATCAAAACGACCCTTTCCCAGCAAGGAACAGACCATGACCAGCGAAGCTCCGATCAAAACAGAAAAACTCGTCATTTGCGCGTGCCGGAAATACCGGAAGATCCCGCAGGACGTGCTTGAGGAGGCCGTGAAAGTCGCGGCGTCCGAAGGTGTCCCCTGCGAAATCGTGCCGGATCTCTGCCTCGAAGCGGTTTCCGGCCGGACATTTTCGGACAATGAAAGGATCCTGGCATGTCAGACGCGGGCAGTCCGGGCGATGTTCGGCGCGGAAACCGACTGCCTGGACGGGCAGAAAGTCAATCAGGAGACGGTCCGCGAAGCCGTCCGCGCGCTCGCCACTCCGCAGAACTGGGTCCCATGGTTCCCCGTGATCGACGCTTCCCGCTGCGTCAACTGCGGCAAATGCGCCGATTTCTGCATGTTCGGCGTTTACGAGAAAGCCGATGGGGCCTTCCGCGTCGTGCATCCCGCGGCGTGCAAGACCGACTGTCCCGCCTGCGCCCGCATCTGCCCCGCGAACGCGATCATTTTCCCGAAATCCAGGGAAGGCCGCCTGAACGGCGCTTTGGACGAACCCGTGAAGCCGTCCCCAGACGACCAGACGTCGTTCCGCGAGCGCCTGGAGTACCGGAAGAAAGTACGGCTTTTCCGCGACAGCTGAACCGAAAACGAGGAACGCATGAAGCTATCCGCCATCACACGAATCATGACCGGATGCTCCTGGCGGGCACAGCGGAATCTGCTGCGGTTCGCATGGAACGGGCATCGTGCGGTCCGTGCGTTCGAACGACGGATGAAGCGCGGCGAACCGTTCTTCCCGGCGTTCCTGATGCTCTCGGTCACAAACCGGTGCAACCTGAAATGCCGCGGCTGCTGGGTCTCGCAGACGAATCCTCCGTGCAGCCTCACCCTGAAGCAGATGCAGGGGATCATCGACACTGCCGCCCGGCACAAGTCGCGGTTCTTCGGGATCCTGGGCGGCGAACCGCTGTTCCATCCCGACCTCATGGCGCTCTTCCGCAACAACCCCGGAGCCTATTTTCAGCTGTACACGAACGGGACGATGCTGGACAAAAAAACGGCGGACGAACTCGCGAAGCTCGGCAATGTGACACCGCTCATCAGCATCGAGGGGCTGGAGACCGAATCCCGCCGCAGACGCGGCCGCGACGACGTGTTCGCGCGTTCGATGAACGGACTTGAGGCGGCGGTGAAGGCGGGGCTTTTCACCGGCGTGACCGCCAGCATCAACCGGAAGAACTTCGATGAGCTCGTGAGCCGCGAATACCTCGATTTTCTCATCGGCAAAGGCGTGCATTACATCTGGTATTTCATCTATCGCCCATGCGGGACCGACCCCGAATGCGAAAACGCCCTTGACCGCGACCATGTGCTGAAACTCCGGCAGTTCCTGGTGGAACAGCGCCGTACCGCAAAGATCCTGATCCTGGACGCCTACTGGGACGCGGACGGGCGGGCTCTCTGCCCCGGCGCAATAGGGCTCTCGCACCACATCGCCCCGAACGGCGCGGTGGAATTCTGTCCGATCATGCAGGCCGCGGGCGGCTTCCTGAATGCCGACGCGTCCAATCTGGAGGCCATCTTCCAGCAGGAAACGCTGCTGTCCGGGCTTCGGAAGTTCAGCGCGGGGCAGGGGCGGGACTGCATGGTCATGAAGTCACCGCATGAGCTTCGCGACTTCCTCGCCGCGAACGGCGCGCAGGACTCCTCCGGGCGCGACACGTTCTTCCGCGAGCTTGCGGAACGCGAGCCGATTTCCTGCCACGACGTCCCCGGCGCCGAGATTCCCGAACGCTCCGCGGCATACCGTTTCGGAAAACGCAACTATTTCTTCGGATTCGGAGCCTACGGATGAACGAGACCAGACAGACTGTCCCTCAGGACGCCGCACTCCGCGAAAGATTCCGCCTGGCCGCCGCCGACCATGTGACCGCCGCCGGGCTGAATCCTCCTTTGAGCCTGCACCTGCTGGCACGGCATGCGGAACGCCTCGTCACCGAACTGGAACTGACCGGATGCGGATTTGACCATTATGCCATGATCGAACTGAACAATGCGCTCTGGCGTCCGTATTTCCCGCACATCGCCCGGAAACAGCGCCTGCTGCTCCTGCCATTTTGCCTTCGCAAACAGCCCGGCTGTCCTGCCGGCCACGACGACCTCGGCCTGATCTGCCGCGGCTGCGGCCAGTGCGGCATCCCGAGCCTTTCCGCCGAAGCGGATGCGCTCGACATGCCGGTGCTGGTCGCGGAGTCGAGTTCCGCCGTAGCGGACTGGGTGGAGCAGGGCGAGATCCAGGCAGTCGTCGGCGTTTCCTGCCTCGACTCGCTCGAAAAATCGTTCCCCGCCATGCTGCGTTCCGCCGTGCCGGGGATCGCTGTGCCGCTGCTCCGTGACGGCTGCAAGGACACGGTGTTCGACCCGGATAACCTGAAACGGGCTCTGGCCGTGCCGCAGGGGACGGAGCTGCATGCTTTTTCCTATCATGAAGTCCGGGAACGGATCGACGCTCTGTTCACGCCGGATGGCATGGCAGCATACATCCCGGACAACATGCTCCGCGGGGAAACCGTCCGCGCCCTGAGCGCACATGGCAAGCATTACCGCCCGAAGATCACGGCGGGCTGCTGGGCGGCCCTGGCCGCGTCCGCGCCCGATCTGCCGGACTATCTGGAACCGATCGCGCTGGCCGTCGAGTGTTTCCACAAAGCATCCCTGATTCACGACGATATCGAGGACGGCGATGCGGAACGCTACGGCGAACCGGCGTGCCACGTGCGGCTGGGACTGCCGGCTGCGCTGAACCTGGGCGACTACCTGATCGGCATCGGCTACCGTCTCTTCTGCCACGAATCCGTCCCCCCGGCGATGCGCGCCGCGCTCATCGCCGAAGCCGCCTCCGCCCATTGCGAACTTGCTCTCGGCCAGGCGCGCGAATTCGAGGCTCTGCAGAAACACGACCTCAAACCGGAAGGCTGCCTCGAAATCCACCGCCTGAAGACTGCGCCTGCGTTCCGCGTGGCGCTCTTCGCCGCCGCCATCGCCGCCGGGCGCTTCGATGAACTCCGCGCCATCTTCCATGCGTTCTCCGATAAACTCGGTGAAGCCTACCAGCTTTACGACGACCTGGAGGACGAGGGGGAGAACCCGGCGTCGGCGGTCGACGTCCTGATGCGTTCGAACGGACATGACCGGGAGAAGGCTCGGGCGGAAACGGCCCGCATGTACCAGGCGAAACGCGAAGACATCTACGAACTTCTGGAACAGGTCGGCGACGTGCCGCTGAAGATCTTCCTGTATCGCCTCGCCGGAAAGGTGCTGAAAGATGTTTGACCTCGACTTTTTGAAGACCTGTTGCGCCGGGTTCGCCCGGATGACCGACGAGGCGCAGGACGCGCTCCGCGGGATCGTGCAGCTCATGCAGACCCCGCGCGGGCTTTTCCCGGACCGGAGCGGACATGAGGATTTGTATTACACGCTGTTCGGGCTGTGCCTGGCATACGTGTCCGATGCGAAGATCGACCGGGAGGCGTGCGAAAAGACACTGGAACAAATGGCGCCCGCCGACCTCGTGCACCGGGCGGCTTTGAGATATAGCCGGAACCTCCTGAAACTGATGAATTTTCCCCGCGCGCTCCTGATGCTGCCTTTTCCCGTTGCGAAACTGGATTTCCCCGACCTGCCGGATTCCGCGTTCCCGCAGGGCGACCGTTATTCGCCGTATTCGTGTTTCCTGCGGAACGATGCATCCGCCGACTTGTCTCCGTACCGGTTGCCGGACGGGCTGTATTCGAATCTGAAAGGCTCTTCGGAATATGGCGTGGCGGCGACCGCGGCGGCGTTGTGTCTCCACCCCGACGAAACGACCGCGGCGGCGCTGGCAGGGCTTCAGGCCCCCGACGGGACGTTTCCCGGCGGCGATCTGCTGTCCGCGGCGGTCGCATTGTATGCGCTCAAACGCTCCGGTCATAAACCGTCATACGACGTGCGCGCATTTCTGAGCGGGTGTTTCCGCCCGGACGGCCTCTTCGGCGCGGTCCCGGGCGATCCCGCCGGCGACCTGGAATACACCGTGTACGGCCTGCTGGCCATGGGAGCGACGGCATGACGGACGCGCTGAGACAATTCATCCTGTCGCACCGGCGCGAGGACGGCTTCATCGAGGGGCGCCTGTCGAGTTCGGCGGTCTCGACCGCGGTCGCATGCGTGGCGCTGGACCTGTACGGCGGGCATGACGACGCCGTGTCGGCAGGCAGACAATGGCTGCTCGCGCACCGCAATCACGACGGTCTGTACGGCGACTCCCCGGAATCTCCTGCGAATCTGACCGCGACATTCCTGGCCTACGCCGCGCTGCGCAACTCCCATGCCGACGCCGTGCACGAAGCGGAAAAATACCTGAACCGGACCTTCGGCGGGCTGGACTTCGAATCGGTCCGCGCCGGACTGCTGAAGGAATACGGCAAAGATCTGACGTTTTCCGTGCCGCTGCTGGCGTTGGCGACGGCGTCCGGGTTCTTCCCCGATGCCGCGGACGCCTGGCGGAGGATGCCCAATTTCCCGTTCGAGGCGGCCGTCCTGCCCGAATCGTGGTTCAAGTACCTGAATCTCCCGGTCGTGAGTTACGCCATCCCCGCGCTCATCTGCGTCGGACTGGCCCAGCTTAAACACCGCCCGAACAAGCTTCGCGCGCTGGCCGTGAAAAAGGCGCTCCGCGTGCTCGTCGAGAAACAGCCGGAAGACGGCGGGTTCCTCGAAGCCGCTCCGCTGACCGGGTTCTGCGTGATCTGCCTTTGCGCCGCCGACCTGAGGGAACACCCCGCGGCAAAGCTCGCGGTGAACTTCCTGACGGAGACGCAGCGGGCGGACGGCTCGTGGCCCATCGACCGCGATCTGCGCCTGTGGACGACCTCACTCGCGCTGGACGTACTCGCGCCTTCTCTGGACGCGGAGGAAAAAGCGCTCTACCGCACTCGCCTGCTGGCCGCGCAAACCAAGACCGAACACCCGTTCACGCGCTCCGCGCCCGGCGGCTGGGCGTGGACCACATATCCAGGCGGCGTGCCCGACGCGGACGATACATCGGCGGCGTTGATCGCGCTTCACGCGCTTGGCAAGGAGGCGTCCGAAGCCGTCTGCCATGGCATCGAATGGCTCCTGAACCTTCAGAATTCCGACGGCGGCATTCCGACCTTCTGTAAAGGCTGGGGCAAACTGCCGTTCGACCGCAGTTGCCCGGACATCTCCGCCCACGCATACAAGGCGTTCTCGCTCTACGAAAACGAACTGCCGCCCGCACTGAAACGCCGTGTGGTCCGCGCGAAGATGCGGATCGTGCGATATCTTCAGCGCGTCCAGCGGCCGGACGGTTCTTTCATCCCCCTCTGGTTCGGCGACCAGACGAATCCGTCGAAGGAAGCTCCCGAATACGGCAGCGCGGTCGTACTGAGCCATCTCGACGGCGCAGACCTGCCGTTCCTGGAGAAGACCCGCGAGTATCTCCGTTCGGTCCGCGGACCGGACGGCCTGTGGAATACGATCTGCGTCTCCGCCCGCTGTGCAACGGCGTTGAAACTGGACGGGGCATTCCTGAAACCCTACGCGGCGCATCCCGAAGCGCTACAGCCCGAACCGATCGGGCTGTATTTCGCGCATCTGTGGTACAGCGAAGAACTGTATGCGCCGCTTTTCCTCGCAAAGGCGGTGAACGCATGACGGCACAGATCATGAACACCATTCTGAAGATACTTGCCGTCGCCGCGGCATGCCTCGGTATCTGGCATTACCTGACGTACACCACGCCGCGGCAGATCGACTATGCGGAACCCGTCCGCGACAAATCGGAAAACCGCGTGGTGAAGAAGATGACGACAAAGATCGGCGCGGATTTCACAAGGTTCGACACGGACGTCTCCGTGCGGGATTTCGCGCCCGAATGGCCGTGTTTCCGCGGACCGGAACGCGACAACCGGGCGGAATTCGACGGGCATCTGACGAAAGCATGGGGCGAAGCCGGTCCGAAAACCCTCTGGCGGCAGCCGCTCGGCGAAGGATACTCCGGCGCGATCATCGCGGACGGCCGCGTGTACGTGCTGGACTACGTCGAAGAGGATTCGTCCGACGCGCTTCGCTGTTTCGAGCTCTTCACCGGCACGGAACTCTGGCGGCGCGGCTACAAAAACCCGATCCGGCGCAACCACGGCAAATCCCGCACGATCCCGGCGTATTCCGACGGCGTGGTCGTCACGCTCGGTCCGGCGACGCATGTGATGGCCGTCGATGCCGTGACGGGCGATCTGCTCTGGACCCGCGACCTCGTGGGAGCTTACGGCTGTGAGATCCCGCAGTGGTACGCCGGGCAGTGCCCCCTGGTCGAGGGGGGCAGGGTGATCCTGGGCGTCGGCGGCGAAAAGGTCCTCATGACCGCGCTCGACCTGAAGACGGGCGAAACCGTCTGGGAAACGCCGAACGACCACGGTCTGAAGATGTCCCACGCCTCCGTCCTGCCGGCGACCTTGTGCGGGACGAAACAGTACATCTATGCCGGGATCGGGGGGATCGCCGCCTGCGACGTGCAGGGGAATCCGCTGTGGACCTGTACGAAATGGAAGCCCGCAGTGTGGGCTCCTACGCCGCTGGCGATCTCGGACGAAAAGCTTTTCCTGACCGCGGGCTACGGCGCCGGGTCCGCTGTGCTCGCCGTGAAGAAGGACGGGGACGGATTTGCGGCCGGGATCGAACAGGAATGGAAACCGACGCAGGGGCCGGCCTCGGAACAGCAGACTCCGATCCTGCTTGGCGACACGATGTTCGCGATCCAGCCGAAGGACGCCGGTGCGCGCCGGGCGGAATTCATCGCGGCGGACGTCGCCGAACTCCCCGCGATCAAGGCGGAAAGCGGCAAGGACGCTCGCTTCGGGCTCGGACCATATATCTACGCGGACGGGGCGTTCTGGATCCTGGACGACGAGGGCGTGCTTTCGGTGTATGAATACAGGGAGGGCCGATTCGAACAGCTCGCCTCCCATAAAATCCTGCCCGGGGTGGACTCCTGGGGGCCGATCGCCTTCGCCGGCGGATTGATGATCTTACGGGACAGCACCTCGATGGTGTGTCTCGACTTGCGGAAAGAGGTGCAACCATGAAAATGACACGACGCGAATTTCTCACCTGGCTGGGCGGGACGTGCTGCCTCGGCCTGCTCGGCTGGCTGGTGGGACGCAGACTTCAGACGCCTCCCGAACCCGTGCCGGAAACGCCGTTCGCACCGCCGGAATTCGCCGTGCGGCCGAAGCATATCCTGAACGGCATCGGCTACCGCGTGGACCGGGCGAAACGGACGATCTGCGCCGACCGGGAATCCGACGGCGGCCGCGTGTGGGAGTCGCACGGCGAGGACAAGTTCATCGTCCCCGGTGCGGCGTTCCCGCTGGACCTGTCGTCGTCGGGCGAGCTCTGGGCGGCGAACATCGGCCGCAAGCGGCTGGAACAGCTCGACCCGGCCACGGGGCGTTTCATCGCCTCATGGGAACCCCGCGAGATGTTCGGCGGCTGCTGCAATCCCGTGCGGTTCGCCGCTCTTCCCGGCGGACGGTTCGTGACCATGGAGAAAGGCGTCCGGCGTGCGTGCATCTATCTGCCGTCGGGCGAACTCGAACGCGTCATAACGGACGAGCTTTCGGCATCCGAATTCAACTACTACCTCGGGCGCGACGGAAACGGCACGGTCCATCTGTACGACACCGGCACGAAACGGCACTGGGAGGTCTCATGAACACGAATACGCATCAAAACGCCATGACCCGCCGCGAATTCATCCGCTGGAGTACCCGACTGATGCTCCTGGGAGGACTCTTCGCGCTCGTCTCCCGCCACGGTTCGTCCCGCCGCAAAACGCAGGACGTCTGCACCGACCCGAAGGGATACTGCCGGACGTGCGCCGCCCTGAAATACTGCGGGCACCCGACCGCGCGTTCGTTCAAGGCCGCCACCGGGCATGAGGAGGCGGATTCATGACCCGACGCGACCTGCTCAGACTGGGATTCCTCGCCGTGATCCTTGCTCCGTTCGCCGCGCTGTTCCGGAAGCGTACCGAAACGGGGACGGGGTATTTCTGGCAGATCGACCCGGACAAATGCGTGCAGTGCGGCAAGTGCGAAACGGAGTGCATCCTGCCGCAGTCGGCGGTGAAATGCGTGCACCAGTACGCATCCTGCGGCTACTGCCTCTTCTGCAGCGGATACTACCAGGACAAACGCATCGAATTCAATACGGCGGGCGAAAACCTGCGCTGCCCGACCGACGCCATCACCCGCACCTATGTGGAGGACCCGTATTTCGAATATAAGATCGACGAGGAAAAATGTATCGGCTGCGGGAAGTGCGTGAAGGGCTGCCTGTCGTTCGGTAACGGCTCGCTGTTCCTGCAAGTCCGGCGCGACCTCTGCAAGAACTGCAATGAATGCCGGATCGCGAAAGCGTGTCCCGCCGACGCGTTCGTGCGTGTCCCCGCCGACCGTCCGTACATCTACCGCAAGCCCCCGGAGGTGAAGTCATGATCCCGCGCCTTCTCATCCTGTTCGCGGCGCAGGCCCGGTTCCCGGCTCCCGAGTTCGAGTCCTATACCCTGCCGAAGATGTCACTGGAGGAACTTGCCTCCGATTCCGTGCTGTGGCGCGTGCTGGTCCTGTGCGTATTCCTGGCCGCCGGATCCTTCTGCTTCTACAAATGGCGTTCCCGCAAGGCCATGCTCGCCTATTCCTTCGCCGGGCTCGCAGTCTTCGGTTTCCTCTTCGCGTCCTGCCCGTGCCCGGTCGGCATGTTCCAGAACGTCGCGCAGGGGATCGCCGACGGCTCGTACATCCCACCCGGCGTCCTTCTGCTGTTCGCGCTTCCGCTGGCCGCCTCGCTCTTCCTGGGGCGGATCTTCTGCGGAGGGGCATGCCCGCTCGGCGCGATCCAGGAGCTTCTGCACTGGAAAAGCGTGTTCGTGCCGCGTCCGCTGGACCGGATCCTGCGCATGGCCCCGGTGCTTCTGCTGCTTGTCTTCTCGGTCTGCGCGATCTTCGGCATCGGTTTCCCGTTATGCTATTTCGAGCCGTACCTTCCGGTTTTTCTGCTGGATTTCGCTTCGCCGTTCGCCATCCTGAGCGCGGTCTTCCTGATCGCCGGACTCTTCGTCTCGCGTCCGTTCTGCCGCTATGTCTGCCCCTACGGTGTTTTGCTCCGATTCTTCTCGTACTTCTCCCTGCTCAAGCCGCAGATCACATCGCACGAATGCGTGAACTGCCGCCTCTGCGAACAGGGGTGTCCGAACGGAGCGGTCCTGCCGCCGGAGAATACCGGAAACGCCAATCAGCACCGGGCCGGATCCCGCCGGATCTCCATGCTCGTGGCCTGCATCCCGTTCGCGCTGGCCGCGGGCGGTCTCTTCGGTTATCTCGGCGCGCCGGTCCTGAGCTCGTTCCACCGCGACGTCCGGCTGGCCCGCGAACTGGATGCGGGGATCCGGAGCGAGGCTGTTGAAGCGTTTGAAAGCACCACTACGACGCGCGAGGAACTTCGTGTCCGCGCCGTGAAACTTCAAAACGGCGTCCTCCTCGCCTCGACCGCCGCGGGCGTGCTGTTCGGCGCGGTCGTGATGGCCGAGCTGATCGCAGAGGCGCGCCGCCGCAAGGAAGAAGAGATTTATACCATCGACCCGTCGCTTTGTTTCTGCTGCGGCAGATGCTATGCCGCATGCCCGCTGGAACGCAAGGAGAAGCACCATGAAAAATGACGAAATCCGCCGAACGCTGCGGTTTCTGCAATGGACGGCATTGACATTCATCCTCACGCTCGGCTTGCTGCTGGCGTACGACATGTACCGGAGCCGAGCACCGATCAAACAGGCGCAGGACGAGCTCGCCGAACTGAAACAGCAGGATCTTGCGGACGCGAAGCTGTCCCGGACCGTGAGAGACCTGGACTACCTGTACCGGTCCGCGTATTTCCAGACGAAGGATAAACAGCGTCGCGGCGTGCTTCTGCTCGGCATCGCGTTCTTCGTGCTGTGCGGACTTTTCGGCGCGGAGATGTTCTGGTTCGCGCCGAAACTGAAAGTGCCGCACGGTACGGCGTCCGTCCCGGAGAAGGAACGCCGCCAGCTGCTGGTCTTTGCGTCCTGCGGGATCGTCGTGCTTGCAGCCGCGCTCGCAGTTCTTCGGATGACGCTCGTCCCGTCGGGGAAAAAACCGGTTCAAGCCGCTTCGGGAGACGCCGGAGCGCAAAAGCAGACCGGTGAGGTGAAACCGGTTCAGACGGAAACGATCGCCCTGGCGGCGGCGCTTGAAGCGGAAACGACGCAGTGGCCGCAGTTCCGCGGGTCCACTCTGCCGAATTCCAACGCACTCCCCGCGAACTGGGATTTCCGGGAGAAATGGAACAGCCCGGTGGAACTGCCCGGGAACAATTCACCGGTGATCTGGAACGATCTCGTGTTCGTCTCCGGCAGCGACGGCAAGACCGGCGCGGTCTACTGCTACGATGCCGATTCCGGCAAACTCAAATGGAAAGCCGGGGCACCCCCGGCGGCACACTTGCCGGATGTCACCGAAGATACCGGATATGCAGCGCCGACGATGTGCGCGGATTCGAAGCGCGTCTATGCGGTCTTCGCCTCGGGGGACGTCCTCTGCCTCGCCCACGACGGCACGAAACTCTGGCACAAGCAGATGCCCGCCCCCGTCATCATGTACGGCTACGCGTCCTCGCCGCTGCTGATGGGCGACAAGCTCGTCGTCCAGTACGACCTGGACGTGAAACAGACCGTTTTCGCGCTGAACGTCTTCACCGGCGAGACCGTATGGCAGGCCGAACGAGACAGTGCCCCGTCCTGGTCGTCCCCGAAGGGGGTCGTGGTGGACGGCAAGGGCATGGTCTTCACGGCAGGCAACCGGCTCGCCGAGCTGTTCGACCTGGAGACCGGAAAACAGCTCTGGTCGCAGGAGTGCATGGGTGGCGAAGTCGCCGCTTCGGCCTCCGCCCGCGACGGCAAGGTCTTTTTCTCGAATTCCGGCGCGTTTACCGGCGCATTCAATGCAGGCGACGGGGAAATCCTGTTCCAAAACGACAACTCGCCCGCACCCGATGTGGCGTCCGCCGTGCTGTTCGGCGACCAGTATCTGCTGTTCGGCAGCGGCGGCACGATCATCGCGATCGACGCGGCGGACGGGCATGAGCTCTATGAAGAGGACCTCGACAACGGTTTCTACTCCTCGCCCGTGGCAGTCGGCGGGAAGGTCGTGGCGGTCGACCTGGACGGCGTGCTCTACAAGTTCGAACCCGGCGAAGATACGATCAAAGTTGAAGGCAAATACGAACTCGGCAGGAAGGTCGTCTGCGTCCCGGCGTTCCACAAGGGCGACATCATCCTCCGCACGTCCGACAACGAGCTTATCTGCCTGGAGGCGAAACAATGACGGACGACCCGCATCCGTACAACGGCCTCATCGACCCGCTCCTGCCGGAACTGATCGCGCTTCAACGCCGCGACCGCTGCCTGCTGCCGGAGCCGATGGCCGACCTCGCCCGCCGTCTGGACGTGCCGCTGAACCGCGTGTACAGCGTGGCGAGCTTCTATCAGGCGTTCCGCTTCACGCCGTGCGGCAAGCACCAGATCAAGGTCTGCGTCGGCGCCGCATGCTATGTGAAGGGTGCGGAACACGTCTACGAGGCGTTCCGCAAACATCTGAACATTCCCGACGATGGCGACACCTCGCCTGACGGATTCTTCACGGTCAACAAGGTCGCCTGCCTCGGCTGCTGCATGCTCGCCGTGGCGGTGCAGATCGACCGGCATATCTTCGGGCACGTCACGCCATCCGCGGTCGGGAGCGTGGTGAAGGATTTCCTGCGGATGGTTCGCGAGGAAGAGGCGTCCGGCACAAACGCGGCAGCGGGATCCGTGCAGGAAAAATGCCAGCCGGAAATCCGCATCTGCCGGTGTTCGTCCTGCCGCGCCGCCGGGAGCGGACGCGTCTTCGACCTCTTCGAAGAGGAACGCCGCGGCGGCAAGTTCGACTACAAGGTGAAGGAGGTCGGTTGCCACGGCATGTCGTACCGCGCCCCGCTGGTCACGGTCGTGCTGGAGAACAATATTTATCACTACGACAACGTGCAGGAATACGACGTGCGGCAGATCGTGTCGCAGCATTTTTCCACGCGTGCCCTCGTCTGGAAGGGCAGGGCGTTCCTGGACGCCTTCTACAGCCGCCGGTCGCAGGGCTGCATGAAGCTCGCGGAATTGCCGCCGGAACTCGATAAGCTGCGGCTCGTGACCCGGAACAGCGGCATGGACGACCCGGAATCGCTCGACGACTACAAGGCACACGGCGGGTTCGCCGCGTTCGGCCGCGCGCTCGCCATGACTCCCGCGCAGATCGTGGAGGAACTGAAAAACTCCATGCTGCGCGGACGCGGCGGCGGCGGATTCCCGACCGGAGAAAAATGGCGCATGGCGCAGGAAGCCCCCGGCGCGGACAAAGTCGTGATCTGCAACGCCGACGAGGGCGACCCCGGTGCGTTCATGGACCGCATGCTGATGGAGTCGTACCCGTACCGCGTCCTGGAGGGCATCCTGATCGCCGCCCTCACCATCGGGGCGAAGCTCGCCGTGATCTACATCCGCGAGGAATACGCGCAGGCGGTGTCCGTGCTGGAACGCGTGATCGCGAAGCTCCGCGCATCCGGCATTTTCGAGTGTCTGCCGCCCGGATTCGACCTCGTGCTCTTCCGCGGCGCGGGCGCATTCGTCTGCGGCGAGGAGACGGCACTGCTGGAATCCATCGAAGGCAGGCGCGGCATCCCGCGCAAACGCCCGCCGTTCCCAGTAAACGGCGGCCTCCGCGGCCTTCCGACCCTGATGAACAACGTGGAAACATTCGCCTGCGTCCCGATCATCCTCGCGGACGGCGGCGCGGCGTTCAACGCGGTCGGCACGGAGGAATCCCACGGCACGAAGGCATTCGCCCTGGCGGGAAAAGTCCGGCAGGGCGGCCTGATCGAGGTTCCGATCGGCATTACCATCGACGAGATCGTGGAACGCTACGGCGGCGGAGCGGAGAAGAATCACGAAGTGAAGGCTGTCATGATCGGCGGCCCCTCCGGCGGCTGCATCCCGCGACGGCATTTCGACGTCCGCGTGGACTACCGCACACTTCAGAAGAACGGCGCCATGATGGGCTCCGGCGGCCTCATCGTGATCGACGAATCCGACTGCATGGTTGATATTTCGCTGTATTTCCTGCGGTTCCTGCGCAACGAATCCTGCGGTAAATGCGTGATGTGCCGCGAGGGCGTCGCGCACCTCTGCGACCTCGTGGAATCCCTCACGCACAAGGGGCCTAAGCCCCCCGGGCTGCTCGACCGCATCGAAGACCTGGCGCGGCAGATCCAGCGCGGTTCGCTCTGCGCCCTCGGACGAACCGCGCCGAACATGGTGCTGAGCGCGCTTCACGAATTCCGCAGCGAATTCGAGGCGCACCTCGACAATGAGTGCCCTGCCGGAAAATGCGTGGAGCTGACCGAATTCCGCATCACCGACGACTGCATCGGCTGCACCAAGTGCATCCAGTCCTGCGCCGCCGGCGCCATCGAATGCGAGCCGCTGGAAAGCGCACGAATCCTCTCCGAACAGTGTGTCCGCTGCGGCGTCTGCCGGAGCGTCTGCCCCGAACACGCCGTCGTGAACCCCTGCCGGGAACGGCCCGAGCAGGAACTGCCGTTCCCGGAGGAAGTCCATGCCTCGCCGGCCGAAGGAGACGTGATCCTGATCGACGGTGCGGAACATCCGTTTATGCCCGGCCGCACCATGCTCGACTACGCGGAATTGCCGACCTTGTGCTACCTGGAGCAGGGCGGGACAGGCGCACATTGCATGGTCTGCGCCGTGTGGGACGCCGTGCTCGGACGCTTCGTGCCCGGTTGCGAACAGCTTATCCAGCGCGGGCACATCTACGAAACGAATTCCGACCGCGTCCGTGCGTTCCGCCGCGAGGCGCTGTCCCTGATGCTGGTCCGCCACGATTTCCACTGCGGCTCCTGCACCGCGAAGGGAAAATGCAAATTCTTCTCCCTCGTCCGCGAATACGGCGCGAAGAAGCCGAAAAGCGAATCGAACTTCCACGCTCCGATCGTAACAGCAAAACTCGTTTATGATGCGGGCAAGTGCATCCTCTGCCAGCGGTGCGTCGGCGTCTCCCGCGAAAAACTCGCCGTTCACAACCGTGCCGACCGCGCCGTGATCTCCCCCGGTCCCGGCGGCTGGGAATCGCTGAACGCGGATGCCGCCGCGACCGTCTGCGCTGTCTGCCCGACCGGAGCGCTGTCCCTGAAAAACAAAGGCTGATCCGCCATGAAGATACTCCGCATTGCAGTGCTGATTGTCCTTTTCCTGCTCGGGGCAGCGTGCCTCGCGTGGTATTTCCGCATGGACGGCAAGGGCGGAGCGGAGAAGAAAGAAGTCTCCGGTCTGCTCCTGGCGGACACTTCCCCGCTCGGCGAACTTTCGGTCCTGTCCGGCGGAATGCATGCCGCCGGAAATGCCCGCGGCGAAGTGAAGTTCTTTCGTCCGGGCAAGCCGGTGCGGACGGTCTCCGTGTCGCAGGTTTCGATCTCCGCCCCGGTCGCGGAATTCGACGGCATCTGCTACGTCGGCGACGAGGGCGGCACGTTCGCGGCGTTCACGCCGGAACGCGGCGTGCTGTGGACGTTCAAGGCAGGCAACCAGATCACCGGCGGCGCGGTGCGGGATTCCGACGGCCTCGTCTGGTTCGGGTCCCACGACCATTCCCTGTATGCGCTGGACGCCTCGGGAAAGCTCGTCCACGAGGTCGAATGCAACGGCCAGATCAACGGCTCTCCGGTATTCGACGGCAGATTCGTGTATCTGGGCAGTTGCGACGGCAAGCTCCGCAAGATCGATATCCGCACGGGCGAAGTCGTGCGGTCGCTGGATTTCGAATCCTATATCCCGGAAACGCCGGTCCTCTCCGGCGGGGCGCTCTACGTGCTCACCAACAGCGGCGAACTCGCGGCGGTCAATGCCGACAGCTTCGAGGTCCTGTACCGCGTCCCGACCGACAATACGTTCTTCACGTCGCCCTTCGTGACGGAGTCCTACATCTTCCTGACGGATTCCAACGGGAAGGTCCACGTACACAAGCGCGCGGACGGCGCATACCTGGCCGACCTGCCGTCAAAGGATTCCCTGAATCCGGTCTGCACGGGCTCGGACAGCGGCGTCTGCACGATCTCCCGCCGGGGCGCCCTGAGCTTTTTCGAGGAGGGAAGCTGGAAGGAACACGTCATCGCGGCGTTTCCGTCCGATTTCAAGTCGGGTGTGATCGAATCGGGCGACAGCCTCCTCGCCGCCGATGAATACGGCAATGTCTTCTATGCCGAACAACAAGGACGATGAGCCATGAACCTGACCGTTACCAAGTTGGCAAAAACATTCACGAGGGCGGACGAACGCATCGAATTGTTCCGCGGATTCGACTTGTTCCTGAATGCCGGCGAGGCGCTGGCCGTGCTCGGGCCCTCCGGCAGCGGCAAGACCACGCTCCTGCGGATGATCGCCGGACTGGAGCCGCCCGACGACGGGGAGATCCTGTTTGACGGACAAGATCTTTTCGAAATGACTCCCGAGGAACGCCGGGCGTTCCGTCTGCGCTACATCGGGTTCGCCGACCAGTACGCCCGGATGCTGCCGCAGCTGACCGCGCTCGAAAACGTCCAGATCCCGGCGGCGGGCGGCGGCAGGGACTGTTCCGTCCGGGCAAAACGGCTTCTGGAAGAATTCGGCCTCGGGAAGCGGACGGATCATTTCCCGTCCGAGCTGTCCGGCGGAGAACTTCAACGCGTCGCACTGGCGCGGGCATTGATCCTCGAACCGGAATTCCTGCTGCTGGACGAACCGACATCCGCGCTCGATGCCGCCCGGAGCGATTCCATGCTCGAACTCCTGCAGCAGGTTAACCGGACGCACGGGACCGCGATCCTGATGGTCACGCACAACACCCGCGTTCTGGACTTCTTCCCCCGGTCGGTGAGCTTATGACATCACTCGCCCGTCTCTTCCTGCGCGATCTGCGGTACCATGCGAAGGGCCTGGTCTCCCTTGCCCTTGCCGCATGCCTGATCTGCGCGGTCCTGACGGGCGCATTCCTGATCGGCGACAGCGTCCGCGGCACGCTGATGGACAATGTGGCGGACAGCGCCGCCATCGCCCGGTACCGGCAGAGGTTCGCCATCCCGGTGAGCAGTCCGGTGCGCAACGCCACGGGCGTGCTCCATGCAAAAGGATTCACGAAGGAGGGCATCCCGGTCGACGTGTACGCGCTGCCGGACAGCGGCATTTCCGGGCGCGACGCAATGGGAAGCCGCGCACTGGCGAAAAAACTGAATTTGCAGGGCGGCGAGATGATCTCCGTCCGCATGCAGGAACTGAATACGATCCCGGCGGAAAGCGCCATGGGAAAGCCGCCGGAACTCCGCCAGACGCCGTTTGTCTGGCGCGGCGAATGGTCCGATCCGCGCGCCGAGGCGGATTTCGACGATCCGCAGCTGCCGCCGAACAACCTTTTCGTGAGCCGGGAGGCGCTCACGCAGGCGCTGGACCTGCCGGAATCCGCCGTAAACGAGGTCTGGTCGCAGGAGCCGATTCGGCTTTCCGACGATGTGCTGTGGGAACTCTCCGGGCTCACGTTCGCCGAATGGGACGGGCGCCCCGTCCTGAAAAGCAGTGCCTATTTCCTGCCGGAAGCCGTCGCCGACGCCGCCCCGGAAGGCGCGTCCCGCGTGCTGACGCTTTTTGCAGAGACGCTGGCGGACGGCACGACGGATCTGTCCTATTTCTTCGCGGGCGCGATCAAAAACGGCCCAATCCAAGTCGAGCGGGACCAGATCCTGGTCTCGTCCGGGCTGAAGAAACGATTCGAAGCTCCCGCCGAACTGGCATTTTTCACCTCGGACTCCTTCCGCAAGATTCTCCGCAGGACGGAGAAATTCGGACACATCGGCACCGTCGACGACTCCGGCATCACGGATGCGCTCTCGCCGGAGATCCCCGGCCTGACCGACTCCGCGGAGTGTTCCGGGTGGGAGGCCGCCGTACCCGTGGACTTCGACCGCATCAAGGACGAGGACGAGGCGTACTGGGACGAATACCGGAGCAAACCGAAAGTGTACCTGAATTTCGAACAGGCGCAGGAGATGTTCGCGCCGGGGAAGTGCACGGCGGTCCTCTATCCGCAGGGATACACTGCGGAACAGGTCCGGCAGGAAACGATGAATGTGCTTCGCACGATGCCGGAGTTCGACCGCGTGGAATCGCCCGGGGACGTTTCGGCGGACAAGGTGAAACGCGGCGTGCCGTTCGCGCCGCTGTTCCTCGGACTGAGCCTTTTCCTCATCGTCTCCGGGCTGCTTGTGCTCGCAATGCTCCTGAAACTCCACATCCAGGATCGCGAATCCGAACTCGCGCTCCTGGCCGACTACATGCCGCTGAAACGCGTCCGGCGGTTTCTGCTCGCGGAATTCGCCGCCGTGCTGACGCCGGGGATGCTCGCCGGACTCGTCATCGGCACCTTCCTGTGCCGGTTCCAGATCTTCCTGCTGGAACACTCCTGGAACGGCATCGTGCTGATGGAGCATATCCGGTTCCACGGAAAACCGGCGTCGTACCTGATCTCGTTCGCGGTGTCAGCGGTGTGCGCGTGGTGCGTCGTGATGCTCTCGATTCGCTCCGGCCGCAAAAAAACGAATCTCTGCCTGCAGCATTCCGCGAATGTGCAGTCGGTCCGGCGCATCGGGATCCTGTCGCTGGTGCGGCACTGCCGCCGGTACGCCCCGTGCGCGATCCTGCTGGTGATGGGCTACCTCGGCACGCTCGGTGTCGGCACGTTCGGCATCAAATCGCGCGGCGAGGATGCCTTCGGATACGCCTATGTCGCCACTACGCTTCTGCCCGTCGTCCCCGAATACGATGCGCCGTTCCCCGCGGGCGGTTTGCCGGTCCGCGTCCATGCCGCCGATCGCGCGGACTGCTCCAACCTGCTTCAGGCGGCGGAACCGACCGTGTACGGCGTCGATCTCGCGGGATTGACCGGCGATCCGGCTTTCCTCACGGACGGCTCCGCGGCAGCCGATGCGGAGTCGCTGCAATGGATCCTGCAGAAGAAACAGCACGATGCCCTGACATATGCAAACGGCACGCTCACGCTCGACCGTATACTGAAAGCCTCGGTCTTCCAGGGCGGCGTCCTGACCGGGCTGGGAACGTTCGAACGCCTCTTCCCGGATACCGAGGGCGCACAGTTCTTCCTGATCCGAAGCGAATCCGACGTCCCGGCCTGGCGCGAATACCTGGAGCCGTTCGGGCTGGAACTGGCGGGCACGGATGAATTCATGGCGCGCGCCGAACGCTTCCAGAACCGCTATCTCGCGATCTTCCTGCAGCTCGGCGTGCTCGGGTTCCTCCTCGGATTCGGCGCGCTGGTCCTGCTCATGACGCGGAATCTCCGCGCCCGCCGCGACGAGACCGTCCTTCTGGCGGAGACCGGCTGGTCGCGCGGGATGCTCAGGATGCTTCACCTGACGGAAAATCTCTGCCTTTTCTGGTCCAGCGCCGGGATCTCCCTGCTGCTCCTCCTGCTTCTGGCGGCGTTCGCCTCTCTGAACATGAGCGTGCTGCTGGGGGGATTCCTCTTCCTGACCGCCGCCGGATCGCTGATGATCGCGGCAATCATCGAACTTCATTTTACCCCGTTCGCAACATGTTTCCTCGGGGTGTTTCCCACGGGCTGCATCCGGTCGGAAGGCCACTGCTTCCAGCCCCAAAAAAAGGTTCGTTCCTACAAGACAATCGAAAAAAGAGGGCGCGATCCGTGATCCGCCGGGCGGACACCTTTCCCCTCGTCCGCCGGAGAATCAATCACATTTTATCGCAAAGACTTGCGGCTGCGCGGCAGGACGCGGCCGCGGCATGGTCTTCTTTCCTGCCATCCTCAAACTCAAACACAAGCGAGTATTTATGTTCAAACGAGATTTTCTCGGTGAATTTTCGGGGACCTTCCTCCTGGTCCTCTTCGGCTGCGGGACCGTCGCGGTCGACACGCTGTTCGGAGCCCACGTGAGCCTGGCTCTGATCGCCCTGTTCTGGGGCATCGGCGTCACGCTGTCCATCTACCTGACGCGCCACCTGTGCTGCGCGCACCTGAACCCCGCCGTGACGGTGGCGATGGCGTGCAGCGGCCGCATGACCTGGAAAAAGGTGCCGACCTACCTGGTCGCGCAGTTCCTCGGGGCGTTCGCCGCCGGGTGGATCATCTATCTTCTGTTCTTCACATCCATCCGGGACTTCGAGACGACGCACGCGATCGTGCGCGGGACCGAAGCATCCGTGAAGACCGGGCGCATGTTCGGCGAATATTACCCCGCGGCGACCGTGCCGTTCTGGCTGGCGTGCTTCGCGGAAGGATTCGGCACGTTCCTGCTGGTCCTGCTGATCTTCGCCCTCACGGAAGGCTGCAACGTCGGCCGCCCCTCCAGCGACTCCGCGCCGCTCTGGATCGGCCTGACCGTCTCCTCGGTCATCTGCCTGGTCGCGCCGCTCTCGCAGGCCGGTCTGAACCCCGCCCGCGACTTCGGTCCGCGCGTCGTGGCGATGATCATGGGCTGGGGCAGGGCGGCCCTGCCGGACGCCTGCGGCGGTTTCTTCTGGGTGTACATCCTGGCCCCGATCGTCGGCGGCATCATCGCCGCGCTCCTCTTCACGAAAGTCTACGAACCCCTGATGAACAAAAAGCCCGGCGACTGCTGCTGCGGCAAACAATAAGGATTTTTCTCTCATGAGCAAAACGAAACTGATTCTCGTCGGCGGATTCCTCGCCGCGGGCAAGACCACCATGCTGAACACCATCGCCGGACGCCTTACGAAACGCGGCTTCAACGTCGGCCTCATCACCAACGACCAGGCCGCCGACCTCGTCGACACCGCCATCCTGACCTGCACGGGCGTGGAGGTCAGGGAAGTCTCCGGCAGCTGCTTCTGCTGCAACTTCCCCGGCTTCATGGCAGCCATACAGTCCCTGACCGACGCCGGATGCGACCTCATCGTCGCCGAACCCGTCGGCAGCTGCACCGACCTCTCCGCCACCATCCTCCAGCCCGTGAAGGACAAGTTCGCCGACCTCGATCTGGCACCGCTGACGGTCCTGGTCGACCCGGTCCGCCTGAAAGAAGCGCTGGAACTCGTGCCCAGCCTGACCCATCCGGACGCGCTCTACATCGTGAAACGCCAGCTGGAGGAAGCCGACCGCATCCTCCTGAACAAAGCCGACACGCTCACCCCGGCGCAGATCGAGGAGGAACTCGCCCTGCTGAAGCGGAATTTCTCCGCGCCCGCCTCCGCGGCCTCCGCGCTTCAGGGCACGGCCGTCGACGCATGGCTGGACGAGATCCTCTCCGGCGGGTCCGCCGGAACCCATATCACGGAGGTCGATTATGACCGCTACGCCCACGGCGAAGCCGTCCTCGGCTGGCTGAATGCCGCAATCGAACTCGACGGTGCGGCCGACACCGACTGGATCGTCTTTGCGGAAGCGCTCCTGACGAACCTCCGCGACGCATTCCGGGCGGACAATGCCGAAATCGGTCACGTCAAACTCTCGCTTGACTGCGGCGGCAAGACCGTCCTCGGCAACGTCGGCGCCATCGGCGGCCCCGTGAAGATGCGCGGGGAATCCGGCGTAAAGGGCGCGTCCGCGAAGATGACGCTGAACGCCCGTGCGCAGATGTCCCCGGAGGCGCTTCAGAAAGCCGTCGAGGCCATCCTCCCGAAAACGGCTGCCTCGTTCGGCATTTCCGCCAGGATCGCGAATCTGAAGTGCCTGATGCCCGGCCGTCCCAACCCGACGTACCGTTATCAGACCGTCATCGGATGAAATGACCGTACCGGGATCGAACCGTCATCCGACAGGATGATCTTCCCGAGTGCCGAAGGCTCACGACGTGCAGCCCCGGCACTTTTTTTTCAAAGCGAGATCTTCGAATATGCCGGCAACCGGCGGGTCCCGCAGGACGGTCGAATGATCCCGAGGATATCGTCGAAGCACATTGCCGGCGCAGCTCCAAGCCGGATGAGACCGATGCATCCTCGAACAGGATTCACTGGGCGACAGGCCGACAGGGGGGCGATTCAAATGCGGACGGGACGCCGTTCCGTGCCGTTTCAACAATCCTGTTCGGATGTTGATTCATGGTTTCAGGCTTCCCTGTCGGGTCTGTCTTGTGAAATACGGTATACATAGTCGTCTTCCACGCGGTACAGGATGTCTCCGTGGTCATCCAGCCAGGCATCATATTTCCAGTATTCGGGAAACACGCGGAGGACCTCGGCATAAAACAGGTCGGAATGGTTCGGCTGAAGAATATGGCAAAGTTCATGGACGACGACGCTGTCCAGGACTTCCGGGGGAGCCAGCATCAGGAAACTGTTGAATTTCAGATCCCCGCCACGGTTGCAGGCGCCCCACTTGCTTTTGTAGTTCTGGACCGTGATCCGTCCGTATTTCACCCCGACCAGCGGGGCATAATATGCGACCCGTTCCGGGATCAGCTTCATTGCCCGTTTTCCCAGCATCCTGATATCGTCCCTTGTAAAGACCCCGTCCTCCGTCCGGCAGATCACCAGGTCCGCCTTCTCGTCCGGTTCGGGGGGCACGATCTCCATCCTTTTCGGCGGCGGAGCGCCCGGTCCTGCCGTTACGGAGATCGACACATCGGAATACGGTTCGGCGACGGCGGAAAGGGTAGGTCCGAAGACGCCGGCCTGTGCGCCGCATTTCGTGCAGAAACGCGCATTCGGCCACAACAAGGCTCCGCAGGCCTTGCAAAGGGAATTCCCGGAAACGGACTTCAATTCGGCGCCGCAGACGGCACAGAAACGGTCGTTATCCTGTTCGGTCTTGAAATTGCAATTCGTGCAGTGTTTCATGGTATTTGTTCCTTATGTTTGTTCCGGCAGCTGAAGATCGCGGGTTCCGATCCCGCATCGGATTTCCACGTCCGTTCAGCCTTTGTAGTAGTTGTTGTCCGTTACGGTTATCGTGTTGACATATCCGGTTCGCGGATTCGATGATGGAGCCCCCTGAGACGGTTCCGTTCGGGCCGGGAGGAAGGAATTCGAAGACGCCCGCGAGGAAGAAGCGTCCGCCGGGCAGCTTTTTCCGCCGAAGATCTTTTTCGGCCTGGCACCGGTCTCGGACGACTCGTATTTATCCCACAAAAGGATAAGAACGATGATGAGGAACCAGCAAATGAGGACGATCCCCACAAATCGGACGACGCTCCAGAGACAGCTTAATGCCGGGCCGGCGATCGACAAGAGGAAAATGATTCCCAGAACGGCAGCGCAGCCGCCATCCGGCGCACCCGGCGAACCGCAGGAGGAACCGCCGGATGAGGGACTCCAGCCGAACGCATGTTTCTGCCCGTTCCCGCCATATACCCAGCTGTTGCCGCCATATTCTCCGCAATAGGGGCAATTCATCATGTCGCCGTCATAACCATCATAGTTACGGCCGCAGTGCATACATTGTTTCATGGTCCTTTCCTCCTGTTTGTGTGCAAGGGTGGCACCGTTTTTTCTCCATCGCCGGCCGGCGTGTCGGAAAACTCCCGGGAAAACGGGGTTCGTCCCGTTTCGGAAAGCGAAGCCCCGTTTTCCCGGCTCTCCGGCATGATTCCTGTTTGGTCATGTTCCTTTTTCATATCGCATGATTTCTTCGATGAGCGCGTTCATGTTATCCTTGCCCGGCACGCGGAATTCCCCGCCGTCTTTCGCCATGGACGCGAGAAAGTCTTCGAAGGCATTCAAATATTCGTCCTGCCGATGGCAATAACAGACGCGAATGCCCATCCTGCACCATTCTTCCATCATGTCTTCCTCGTTGACGATTTCGATGCGGTCGCTGACGATCGTGAGCGGAAGGACTTTGCAGCACTCAAGCCGGTTGAAGTGTTCCGCCGCAAGCCGGAGCTTGTAGAGAGGGGATTCCACATGCGCGGATTCGCTGAACCACATCGGCGGATCGCCGTTGAACATTTCCTCGTCGGCAAGCCAGATGGAGCCGGATCCGTCGAAAAAGGAAACAAGCAGCAGGTTGTGTCCGTCATGGGCAAGGACATACCCGTCGGTGGATTCAAAAACGATCTCTCCTCCATGCGTGCGAATCCATTCCTCGAACGCAACACGGGGGGACACATTGGAAATCATGCTCTCCTCGTCCTTCCGCAGCGGACATTCCAGTTCGTCCATATCCATATCCGCATCCGTGGGGGCTTTCGGCGGCATCGGACGGATCAGGAAATCGGGGAAACGCAGGAGATGCTCCACGTTCGCGCGATGCATTTCAAAAGAAGTCTCCGGATAGGAGAGGGTGAATTCGATGCTCGAACACCGGCGGACCCCGGCGATGAGCCTGTCGGGAATCCTGACTTCGGCACAGGTCGTACGGTTCATGCGGATGACGCCCTTGTTCCGGCAGACGTAGAGGACCGGGTTCACGACCTCGAAACGGGAAGCGGCATCGGCGATGAAGCCGATATTCCCGTCCCCGACATGCGTGATTTCCAGGATGTCGTTTCCCCATGGCCACGAGATCGCAGCCCGTTCATAGGTTCTGCACGGATCATAGTAAGCGAATCGTCTCTTCATCGTTCGTCTCCTCTGTTGAAACCGATCGTCTTCCCCGAACTCCGCCGGAAATAACAGGAGCTTCGGAGCAGCGCTTCAAGGTCAAGCGGCCTGTTTTCACGGATGCACTTGCGCAGGGCAAACCCCAGCATGCCTTTCAGTTCGGCCGGAGAGCATCCGTCCGTCTCGACGGCAAACGCATTGCGGATGTCTTCCGGGATGGAGATATCGTATTTCCGCTCGAATTTAAGGATATACGCCAACCGGGATTCCCGGTCGGGAAGTCCGACCTCGATCAGCCGGCCGAATCTTTCCGGGCGGATCAGGGCAGGTTCGAGCTGATCCAGATGGTTTGTCGTGCCCAGGAAGAGCAATTTGCTCTGCTTCTGCGGACCGTCCAGCAGCGAAAGCATCTCGTTGATGGCATCGCGCCTGCCGTACAGCGAGTTTCCGAGGGTGTTCAATTCCTCCATGACGACGATCGCCGGGGAGACGGACTCCGCCTTGCGGAACATGGCCCGCAGCTTCTGGGGATTGGTGAAGACGGCGTTCGGCACAAACAGGACCGGCACGTCGGCGCTGTTCCCCAAAGCGACGATCAGGGATGTCTTGCCGGTTCCGGGCGGCCCGAACAGGATGATATTCCGGCATGCGTCGGGGGCATGAAACATATCGCGGTTGGTAATGCAGTTCAACGAGTCGATCAGTTCGTCCCGCACATCGTCATGGCCGACGATGTCCTCGAACGTGATGGATTTCGGATGTTCGATCCGATAGTCGCCGCAGTCGACACGGTCCTGCTGGACATATCGAAGCCCTTCGTATGCCATGCGGACGGTGTTCCCCTCCGTCCGGATGATCCTGGTAAAATCGATGTAATCGCCCCGGATGATGCGCCGGTCCGGGGCATAACGGTATTCCGGCAGCGCCTCGCAGGCCAGCTCGACCTCCCGGATCCCGGGCTTATCGTTGAGGATACCCCACAGATCGCGAAAAGCGTCGTCCATCTTCTCCGCAAGAAGTCCGGGGCCGAGCTCGTCCGGCGAAGACAGCAGAAGCATCGAGATGAACCTTTTCCGGTCATCGCATCGGAACGCGATCCCGTAGTCCCTCTTCAGTGTGTCCGCGATTTCGTCCATGCGGTTTCCCGCAAGGGTTTCCAGTTCATTTTCGGAAAGGTCCTCCAGCATGACGATCTGATCGGCGCGCTGCCAGAGGCCGACGGTGTCGTGAGCGGCCGTCTGCTCATGGCAGTCGCTCTGATCGCCGTCCCGGAACAGCTTGCACAGGAGCTTTGCATCAAGCTTCTTTGCGCCGTTCTCCCGAAGGAAGCCGTACTGATCCTCCGAAATCCGCATCGTGAAAATCAGGACGTTATTGGGGATGAGGATGGATTCCTCATGGTATTTTTCAAACGCGAGGTTCGACGCGAAAGAACGCAGGACGCTTTTGGCCGCACGGCAGCCTTCGAGGATGTCCTCGAATACGATCACTCCACGCCGGTTGTTTTTCGCCTTGTTGTAAAGCAGCCCCGGCCTGGCGTTGCGGTAGCTCTTCGCATCGCCCAGCAGGTCCGGTTCGCAGCCCTGTTCGTGCATGAATCCGCTGAGATCGATCGGTGTGTCGATCCTGTTCTGAAGTCCCGCATCCACGAATGCCTGCTGCATGGCCTGTGCGAAACAGCTCCTTCCACAGCCTGGCTTGCCGAGGATCAGCAGCACAAGCGGTTTGCCGTTGTTTCCCCGGAACCAGAAATCAGTCAGGAAAGAAGCGACGTCGCGGATCGCCTTGTCCTGTCCGATCAGGGAAGCGCGCATGCTCTCCCGGATCTTTTTCGACATGGACACGGCGTTCGAAAGGCGCTCTCCGGGCGTCCCGGTCCTGAAGTCGCAGATATGCCGGAGGAAGTTTTCCCGGAGCAGTTCCCCGAGCTGCATGGCATCGTTGGGGAACCCGTTTTTCAGCAGGATGTCGCTGATTTCCTCCGTGGGTTCCGTCAGGATCGCGAGCAGAGTCTCCGCCACTCCGATTCGGTTTTCGATGGTGTAATTCGCAAACATCCCGAGGATCGACCGGGACGTGTCGTCCAGGAAGATGAGAGACAGTTCGTCGGAAAACGCCAGGGATTTTTCTGCTCCGTCCCCAAAGCCGAAGTCGAATTCGAGCTCTTCCCGAACAGATTCAAAGAGTTTCGCACCGGGAGCAGGTCTCCCGGCATGTGCGCCGGAAGCTTTCGAAACGGCATCGGGCTCGATGTCATATTTCTTCGGGAGCAGGACGATTCCGCGTCCGAGGAGCGTCTGCAGAATGTCCGGCTGCAGGCAGGCGCATGCGACAAAGACATGAACGCAGAGGATCTCCTCCTCGGCCTGTTCCCTGGCGATTTTTTCGGCGAAATCGAAGACTTCAAGGATTTCGTGCGAGAATGTGTGCTTGTCCAGCACGGTCTTTCGTGGCGTACTCATTTTTTTCTCCTTTTCGTATCTGTTTTAATCGTCGGGGCGGCGCGGCCCGGTATATATCTGCTCTTGTTGCCGCCGGTTCGGCGGCCGCCCCGGATCATAGGGGTCCCTTCGAAGCGCCGCATAACTATTATACCTCCGATCCCGAGCTGAAACAAGGAAAAATGACGAACAAGGACCGGCGACGGCAAAAAAAACGGAAGGACTGCGAAAAGACAAAACCGACCGCAAAGGAGCGCGTCCTTTCCCTGTCCTTTTCTTTCGAATCCGGGACAAGAACAAAACGGTATTATCCGTATCCTGTTTTGTCCTTCCTTTGTCCCGGCGCGAATCGCGGCATTTCCGTGTTTTTTTCGATGGGGTTCTCTTTCCTTCGCGACGACAGGGACGGAAGGGAACATCATGAACCCGTCGCACTGGGACAAGCCGGCGACAAGGCCGGACATGCAGCCGGGGAAACCGGTGAAAAAAAACTGATCGCGGTTTGAAAAAAAAGATTGTTCGGTTATATTACCGAATGGAAAGACTACGATTGTTTGGAGGAGAGACTCATGGATTTCGACAAGTATTCCGAAGGCAACCAACTTCTGCACGATATCGTTCATTACGACAGGATCCCGACCAGGATCCAGCGATTCTGGAACAGTCTGGCGCTCTCCGGCGACAGCCCGAAACGATGGAATGTCATCTCCGTCCTCAACACGATGCTGAAACAGGAGATCCCGGAAGGGATCGACATGATCTCCTGGTATGAGATCTTCCGCGACATTTTCCTGGTGCGCGCCCGCGAAGAGGAGAGCCGCACGCGGGCGGCAAAAACGCCTCGGTTCACGACCTTCGACCGGACATTCGAACAGCTCGCATTCCTGCCGGAATACTGGCTGGACTGTTCCGGGGACGACAACGGGAACCGGGAGAAAAAGAGGCCGTTGCCGGATCCGGCCCGCCTGCTTTTTTCCTTTGAACGGTATCTGTACAACCAGGACGGGGGCGCCTGCTGGAGCGCGATCGACTGGGGTATGCCCAAATACTGTTTCCGCGTGGTCTGTGAAAACCGGAAACATCCGCAATTCAACGTCGCGGCGCTTCTGCTGACGGCCCACTGCATCGCGAACGGGAAGATGGGGCTTTATGTGGGAGAAAAGACGGGGGTCAATCTGCCCTATGCGGGGATCTCGGGAGAAGGCGACACGCGCAATCCCCTGCTGAAATATTTCCATTTCGACCGATTCACCAGGTTATCCTTCATTCGGAAGAACGAGCTCGTCCTCGATGCGGACAGCATGAGCAGGACTCCGATGTTCGAGCCGCAGTGGCAGACCCCGGCAATGATGGCGGAGTTTATCCTTCAGGAAAATTCCGCCCGCGCAACCAAAACGACATGTTCGCGTGTCAGCACATCCTCTTTCATCCGGGCGTTGAATGTGCTGAAAGGCGTCAATGCGCTCGGCGGGATCCCGATCGACGGGAACCGGAAAGCCGTTGTCGTGTTGTCCCGTATCGAGAAGGTCGTGGGAGAATGCAAATCTCTGACGAAGGATGAAAAGGACCGTCTTCTCAAGAACGTCAACCGCGAGATCGAGGATCTCAATGCCCCGGACGAGGACGCAAAGACCCCGCTGATGCAATGCCTCGACAATGCCATCGCGCTGCTCGATTCGCCCGGGTTCGCAAGGATCGACCCGCAGAAAATGCTGAACATGATCGGCGTCCGGAATGCGAAATTCATCCCGGCCGATTTCCATCTCAGGCAACAGGGCATCGACTCCGCAAAGGACTTCTGGGACAGAGCCGAGGCGGCATACGAACCGATACGTGACGTCTACAGGTCGACTTACTCCAGGATCGTCAAAAGGTTTACCAAGGAGCAGTATGCCAGGCAAAGCGAAGAGCATCTCCCCGACAGGGACAGCGAGTTCCTGAAGCGGGTCCTTCGGAACGGACAACTGGACGAACTGCGGGGGCGCATGGATGGACGGAGACTCCGTTCCGCCCTGAAGACGCTTCTGGTCGAGGAACAGTTCGAGTTGAATTGCGGGCAGATGCTGCGCATCCTCGACCTTGATTTCAACGACGAAAATCTTTCCCTGTATTTCCCGGTCGAGAATCTGGACTGCATTCTGCCGTGCAGATGGCTGACGTCTGACGTCAAGCCCGAAAAGGCCGCTCCCACGCTTCGCGTTTTCTGCCTTGAGCTCCTTTCCGATTTCTCCCGCAGCCGCAAGACCGGGACGATCATACGGGATTTCGTGAACAGGATCGACCGGGAAACAGTGCAGAACGAGTCGGACAGATTGTGGAAGATCTATTTCAGCAGGGAGAACGAGGATGTCTGTTTCGCGCGGTGGATGCTTTCTCTGGAGGATTCGATCGGAATCCTGGCGGGGCCCGACCGGAAATACAATGCCAGGGCGCTCCCCAGGGACAAAGCCCGTGCACGTCTGCTTGAGGACAATCGGAAAGAGTTCCGGGATCTGGCGTCGAAAAAGCAATATGACAGGAAGAAAGCCCTGGAGAAGATCCGGGCGTTTGACGGGTATTCCCTCGAGGATGTCCTGCCGTCTGTTCTCAGGAATCTCGTCATCCTCGATCTCCTCGCGCACCTGATGGTCGAAACGGCCCTTGTCCCGCCGTTTGACGAGATATGGAGCGACGAAAGAACGCTGAAGGCTTTTTTCACTCACCTGCTGTATGCCGCCCCGAAAGAGGTGGACGCTCCCCTGCCGTTCCATATCGGCATCTATTCCGACACGCTGCGCCGGAAAAGCCGGAGCACGGATGACCAGAGGGACAACATCAACCGGCTGCTGAAGCACCATTTCGACAATGCGGGCGAACGCTATCTCTTCCAGCTCATGCTCCTGAATTATCTGAAGCGGACGGACCATCCTCAGGACCGGCTGAAAGCCATCATCGACAATGCCGCAATGTCCAGATTCGTTTCCGCAGACCGCCTGATCCGCCTGAAGAATTATCTGTGAGGCGAACCATGTTTGTCGATGACATCAGGGCCATTCTGAATCCGGATTCCGGGCTGGATTGCAAGAAAGAACTGCTTCGGCAATATGCCGCCGCATTCCGGAATTGTTCCGGGGCGCTTTCCGAATGGCCCGCCAAACAGGATCGCGGTGCGGAGGACCGGGCGGAGGCATGGAAGCTCTTCCACGGATTCTGCCGGATCGCGCTTGAACTGGCTGTCAGCAGGGGGAAAGGCGTGTACGAGCTGGAAAGCGCGAAGCCGCTCGCAAACAGCTTCCTTTCCGTCCTGTTTCCGGGAAAGGACTATGCGGACGAGATCGAATCCAGGCTGGATTACATCGCGAAACGGGCGTTCGATGCCGCCTGGAACAGAAACGAGGATCCGTTCAGCCCGATGGACGGCCTGGATCCATTCCGGCAGATGCTGTGCAGGCATTTGGAAGAGACGGCGGAGGCAAAGCGTGCCGTTGGAAAAAAAACGAACAGGAGTACCGCGGGCATCTCGATCGAAACCCAATTGCTGAAGATCGAATATGAACAGACCCGGCATCAGCCGGGTTCATCGGGATACGGTCATTTCGAGAGCCTCCACGAATCCGCCCTCTGCGTCCTGAAGGAGCTCGGCAGGAATGCCGCCCCTGACGCGCACCCCCGATTCAAACTCAGCTCCGCATGGGAGATTCGTGCCGCGCTGAAAGATCATGTCCCGTTGACCGAGGCGGATTCTCCCGTCAGACGCAGAAATCCGACCTGGGAAACCGTCTGTTCCCTGAAAATCGCCCTGTGCCAATCCCCGGAACAGCCGGAAAGAGAACGGAAAAAACAGCCGCCGGGAAAACTCCCGCCAAGGAACCGGAATTAGATTCGGGACCGTTGCGACATGCCGTCTTCGGCTTTCCGGGCACGATCGCGCCGTGCTGTCTTTTTTTTGAGAAAAAAAGAGGATAACGGCTTTCTTTTTGCATGATTCTGCTTGAAAAATCGGAAATCGTGCAGTATCTTTTGAATTATTGTGAAATCCGGCTTGAAAGGAAGGAGCATCTGCGCCGACTGATTCTTGCCGGTCTTGAATCCGTTTGTTGTTTTATCCTGTATGATCCAATGAGAATCCTGCTCGTCAGCGACACACATGGCAAATTGAACGAAGTGAACCGGCTTGCGGCAAAAACCGAAGCCGACGCGTGCTTCCATTTGGGCGACATCGGCCTTTTTACGAAAGAAAGCCTCAAGAAGCTTTCGGCGGACGCCCTTTTGAAACGTCTGAAACACATCCCGGAGATACCGCCGGAAGTCCTATCCTCCCTCGACGGGCAAACGGATCCGAAGACGCTGCGGAAACTCGCCGAACAGTACCGGGCAAACGGAGATTTCGAGGATTTTTATTCCGGCAAAAAGAAACTGAGCATCCCGGTCTACGCCATCCCCGGAAACCGCGAGGACCCGGAAGTCTGTTCCGCACTTCAGAAGCACGGGAAGCACATCGAAAACCTGGTGTTTCTGGACGAAGGCACTCAAATCGGGATGGAAGGTTTTCTGGTATGCGGCCTGGGCGGAGAGATCGGAGAAACCGGGCGCCATGCCGCGGACGGTCCGTACAGGACGACAATCCGTCAGATCGACAAACTCAGGGACAACGTCCTGAAACGCGGCGCATCCGCAAAAAAACGGATCCTGCTGACCCATGTCCCGCCCTACACAAACGAACGCCTCGGAAGACTTGTCCGGGAATTGAAACCCGTTTTATCGGTTTGCGGACATCTCCATCATTTCGACGAACGCACGCTTGACAAAACGCGTTGCAGCATCCTGACTCTTCCGAGCATCGAGCGCGGCTATGCCGTTTTAGAGCTGAAACAACAAACGTGGAGTTATCAGATCCGGATGGAACGAAGAGAACTTGTCCGTGCCGTGACGAATGCTTTCGAAAACAATATGGACCTCTACCGGTCAATCGAAGACATATTGAAGAGGATCCTGCCGGATTTTTTTTCGTCCGCATCGATTCAGGTGAGGATCAAATCAAGGGGCAGCCTGGCGGGAAAGGTCCTGAGAAAGTATTCCGGCAGCGGGGACGCAAAGGAGATCCTGTCTTCCCTCGCGGATCTCATCGGCGCCAGAATGATCTTCCTGCGGAAAGATCAACTCGACCAGGCCGACGCCATCCTCCGCGATCCCGAGGCATTCGAGCTTGACGAGAGGATGACGGAAGATACCATGGCGCGCCTGGCGGAACGCGAATTCGGTTATCTTTCCAGACACTATACGATCCTCGTCACGCCCCGATGGCTTGACAGGATCGGGGAAAAGACGGACGACAAAGGCAGAAAGAAAGCCATTGCCGAAGTTAAAAAAAGGATGCGTCAGAACAAATCGGATGCGGTACCGGTCGAGATCCAGGTCCGCACATGGCTTCAACATGTCTGGGCGGAACTGGAACACGACAGCGCATACAAGTCGAATCGCGACATCCCGAGGGACCTGCAACGGGGCTGGAGCGCCCTGGCCGCCATCCTGGAAAAGACGGATGACGACATCGTCCGCCATCTGAACCGTCTGGAACAGCACAACAGAAGCAATGCGTATTTTATCGCGGGCGAGATGAAGCGGAGAATCGACGATCTGGAGATCATCGCGGAAGAACAACTGAGAGAAACGCGTCAGGGCACCCCGTGTTGGAAGAATGACATGGAGAACGTCCGCAACGAGCTGCTCCGCCTTTACCTGCTGAACGGATCCAAAGAAAAGGACCTCGCAAACAGGGACGTCCTGAACAAACTGAATGCCGTCCTCGGTCCCCCGTCATCCATCGCCGGCACGAAGGACCAGGGCATTCTGAAAGCGGAATTGAAAAAGGATCCGATGAATCCGAAACTGATGATCCGGCTTCTTCTGGCAGAAAACAAATCCTCCGGAACAGAATCCGGGCTGCCGTTCCCGGAGAAATCCGAGATGATCCTTCCGACATTCCTCCGTTCCGCCATCGCACATTGCGACGGGCTGATACGCTCTTCTTCGGATCTGCCATGGGCGTTCGCCGGGAAAGCATTCTTCATGCTTCTGCTGAAATGCTTTGATCCGGATGAAGGAAACAGGACGGATGATGCCGATGCCATTTACGATTGCGTCCTGCGGCTGATCGACCTGTGCAACGAACGGTCCGTGGCAAACCTCCCCGGAGAAAGCATCGTCGCAACGCCGGAGGCGAAAGACGCGCTCGGCGACCTGGAAAAGATTGTCGCCCTGTCCCCGGTCAAAGACCTGAAAACGACAAACGGCGGAAATTCCGCGCCGATTCTGACGTGCATAACGGATTTGCTGGCGCTTGGCCGGTATGCGCACTTGACGGAACACAAGAAAGCCATGGACAAAACAGCGGCCGCGCCAGTCATCCTCGCCGGCGGATGCGATACGCTTATGAGAGGAAAAAACGGGGAACGGGATTCGGAAGAGCTCAAAGACCTCAGGAAGCTGTTCCGCAAGGCGCTGGAAGACGGCAGCCGCCCCATAGCGTTCTATACGGGAAAGGGGACCGGCATCTGTTCGATCGATCTCATGGAAGGGAAGGGGAATAAGGTCTTCCGGTTCGGGATAAAAAACATCGCGGGAACGACGGAAAACTCCGATTACACGGAATACTCCGTCTATGAAGCGATTCTGGAGTGGAAGGCCATGATGGCAGACGGATATCGTTTCGACGATGTCGCCCTGATCGGATTCGGGCTCGGAAGGATCTCGGATCTGGAATGCAGGATCGCACTCGCGCTGGGCGCACGCGTCACCGTCATCCGGCACAGGAACTTCAAAAAGAACCGGCTCGTTTTCGAGGGAGTTCCGTACTGGAGCGACCACCCCAGCCTCGTTCGCCTCCCCCTGATCCGGGAAGCATCTCCCCGGAACAGGAGTTTCTCGGACAGGAAAAAGCTTCGGGAAATCAAAACATGGCGGGACGCGGGGTTCCCCGAACCCGTAATGCTTCGCGTCTTTATGCTGTTCAAGCCATATCACGAGGAAAATTACAAGCGCAGCACGCCGGAATATAAACTGACCCGGCTGATCCATCGGATCAAGCAGCTGAAAACCAGTGCGGATTATCTCGACTTGGACGAGATCGACAGGGGAAAGAGCCTTTCCCAGCAGCATCGCCTGCTTTCCTTCGAAACCTTGTTGGAGGATTCCGGGGAGCCCCTGCCGACGGTCAAGCTGCCGCAGGGGAAACCGGAAAAAAGCAGTTCTCCCCGTGAACTGAAAAAATGGCTGAACGGCATCGAACTCAATGTCGCTTCGCACTACTACAAATACGGAGAACGCGAACACGCCCGCTGGTATATCGAACGCTGGCTGCAGGGGACGCGATACGGAGACAACAAGATCGATCGCAACGTCCCCGCATCCCGGAAGCGCAATCCCTGCATGACCGCATGGCACGACCTTGATGATGACACGATCGAGAAAGACACCGGCTTCCTGAAACCGTATGCCATCGCGCGGGAAGTGATGAAAACGAAATACATCCGGGATGAAATCGCCAGGTTTTTCCCCCGCAGGGAACAGGAGGACACCCGGAAGAAATGAAATACGGCGAAAGGAATTGGAACAGGGTCTCCATCGAACGGAATCCGTTCCGCGTTTTCCGATGCGGCGTTCCGACGGCCGGTCGCACAAAGGTTTCCGAGGAGACGCGCCGACGCAACCGGCATGACGGCACGACGCAGGAAAGACTCGCCCCAACTTGCTGAATCGCATCCACTCACAATCTCATAACAAGGAAAACCAAACATGTTTCAAGCCATTCGGAATATAAAAATCATAGGAGACATCCTCATTCTCCTTTGGGTGTCGGGGGCGTTTTTTATCGGGAAACAGGCGGAAATCGAACGAATCAAGACGGTCGCTCTGGCGATCTTCCTCGTGGTCGGCATTATTATCTGGTTCCTTATGAACCGGATTACGAGACGGGTGGTGAAGAAAAAGATCCGGGAGATCGACTCGTATGACTATAAAATGTTCTTCGACATCAACTCCGACCAAAATATTTTTCTCGACAGGATCGCCGGGCTGTTCTCCGAAAAAGAAAGGATCAGGACCGACTTCGATTGCAGAATCATGGACTCTACGACCGATGCAGTGTGGGCGAAACCGGAAACGAAAAAAGAGTTGATGGATGAAATCGATTCCCTGCTTCAAAAAGATTCTTCCGGCATCCAGTGCAAACGGATCGCGAACGAAGAGAAGAAAGGGAAATGCATCATCGAATGCATCTTCGTCCCGCTCGACAAGGATGACAATACGCTTCTGATCAACAGGCTGGATTTTCATCATCCTTTCCTGCATCAGGAGAACATGATGCGCTTGCAGAAGCCATTGTTCAAAAAAATAGAGTATTCCATGATCTCTTTTTCTCCGTTGCCGAATGCGTTTTTACAGAAATACGATCCTCTGGACATTTACGGCAAAGAAGTCCGTCCGTCGAAAGAACACATTCCCGAGATTGATTTTCAGGGAGTCGTTTTGCGCAGAATGAAGATGGAGCGCCAGGAAGACAGCCCGATTTATTATCTGATGGTCGTCTACACGGCGAAATACGATGTTTCGTTTAAGAGGGACAACGGCATCGCAAGCGACGGGCTGGACCTGACTGACCTCAAGGACAATACCGACTGGAGAGTCATCAAGGATATTTTCACCTATTCCCAGTTTGAAAGCATTCCGAAACCGGGCCGGGCGACTGCACTGTACCGTAAAATTGGAAGAATGTTCTTCAATGTCAGAACGATGGACACGCTTTTCTTCGAAAAGGATCACGACGAAATCTGCGGCGCAGTCAACTGGAAGGAGCTGAACGGCTTTTGCAATTCAGCTTCGACCGACATGCAGATCAAGGAAGCGGAGGAAGCGATCATAAGGCACTTCTATGCAGAGAAATGCCCCGCCGGGAAATAGCTGTTTCATCGTTCGTTATCCGTTTCAGGTTTAGTTGCCCGGACGGAAGAAACGTCCTGCGGCAGCACGGATTGCCGTGGGGCTTTTTGTCCTGCATCCGAGGATGCGAAACAGAAAACATCCCTTTTTCTTGTAGCGGTCCTGTTTTCCGACTTGAAAAAAAGTCGTTTGTCTTCTATATTATCAATCGGAAACCGGACAGACGAAGGAAACATAGATTCTACACCTTCCCGGTCTGTACGCCACATTCCCCGCCCCTGAAAAAAGAGACTGAAAATGACAAACAAAACACATTGCAATTCATTCGGAACACGGTTTTTCCGGGCCGTCATGCTTTTCTGCATGATGATACTCCTGATTGTTTCCGGGTCGGTTTCCGGTACAGAAAAAACCAAACGGAAAACCGTCCGGGTTCCCTATACGCATTTCGAAAGACTGATGGTGGTCGACGAGAACAACAAGCCGTTCTCCGGTTACGCGTATGACTACATTCAGATGATCGCGACTTACGCCGGATGGGATATCGAATATGTCCCGTGCAACAGTTTTTCCGATTGCGTGGAAAAACTTCTTGCGGGTAAAGTCGATCTCATGTACGACATCAGCTATACGGAGGAGCGTGCAAAAGAGATCCTGTTCCCGGACGAGGCAATGGGAAATGAATACTACTATCTGTACGCGCTGAATCAAAATACATCCATCACGCCCGGCAATCATGCGTCTATAAATGGGAAGACGGTCGGGAGCACGAGCGGGACGATCATAACCGGTCTCCTGAAACAGTGGTGCGAAAAGAAGAATGTCGATCTCAAGATCATCGAATACGATTCCATCCCTGCAAAAGAAGCCGACCTGTATGCCGGGAAGATCGATCTCGATCTGGAAGTCAGCATGATGGCGAAACGCGATCTCTCGGCAATCGAAAAAATCGGGACATCCGCCTATTATCTGGTCGCGAACAAGGAGAGATCGGATCTGATCGAAGACATCAATTCCGCGCTGGACAAAGTGATCGGCAACGACATTTACTATCTCACCCGGCTGGAGGAACGCTACTTCTCCGATACGGTCCTGAGCCACACTCTGACGGACGATGAAAAAAGCTGGATCGCGGATCACGAAGTGCTGCGCATCGGTTATTTCGACAAGTATCTTCCGTTTTCCACGAAGGACGAAAACGGCGAGCCGTCCGGCGCCGGCATCGAAGCACTGAAGGAAATCATCAAGGATTTGAACCTGGAAGAAATGCTGGATGTGGAATACGTCTGTTTCACCGATCAGGAGGAAGGATACAGGGCTGTCGAAACGGGAGACATCGACCTGATGTTTCCCGCCTACATCAGCAGTTCGGTCAGACAGGATTACCGCATCATGGGCGGGAAGATCCTTGCGACGCTGATGAGCGATCTGGCGTTTCTGAACGATGTCGGGGACGGCAAGGGTAAACGGATCGGCGTCAACAAAAGCAACATGATGCAGTATTACTATTCCAAGGATTCGTTTCCCGACTCCGAGATCGTGTTCTATGACGATATCCGGGGGTGTCTCGACGGGCTGCTGAACGGGACGTCGGACGGGACCTTCCTGAACGGCCTCAGATCCGAGGCCCTTCTGAAGCCCGGCAAATACCATTCTCTCCAGAAAGTGCGCGCAAAAAACGGTTTTACGTTCCGCATGGCATTTGCGGACGGCAACATCGGTCTCATGCTGCTGATGAACCGCGGGCTGACGATACTCGATCCCGATTTCATCAATAAGACGTCGTATTCCTACGCGGGAAAGATTTACACGTATTCCGTGATGGATTTCCTCCGGGAGCATGTCAAGCTGGCGATCGTCCTTGTCGCGGTTCTGGCCGCGCTGACCACGAGGCTGATCGGCGTCAGGATCAGCAACCACAAACTGGCGTTGCTGAACCAGAGGCTTGCCGGGGCAAACCAGGAACTGGCGGAGATGAACCTGAAACTGACGGAGCACTCCGAAACGATCGAAAAACAGAGGCAGCAGGAATCCGAACTGCGGAAACAGCTGGAAAAGAAACAGGATGAACTCGAAGAAGCATTGCAGATGGCTCAGGCGGCGAACCGTGCCAAGACGTCTTTTCTGAGCAACATGTCCCACGACATCCGCACCCCGATGAACGCGATCATCGGGTTTACCGGACTTGCGGCCAGCCACATCGACGACAAGGAGCGCGTGCAGGAGTATCTGTCGACCATCGCACGGTCCTCGGAACACCTCCTCTCTCTGATCAACGACGTCCTGGACATGAGCCGTATCGAATCCGGCAAAGTGTCCCTGAACGAGAAGGAAGAATCCCTGGCGGACATCCTGCATGTGCTCCGGGACATCGTCCAGGCGGACATCCAGGCCAAGCAGCACAATTTCTTCATCGACACGGTGGACGTCAGGAATGAGGTCGTGCTCTGTGACAAACTGCGACTCAACCAGGTGCTGCTCAACCTGATCTCCAACGCCATCAAATACACGCGTCCGGGCGGGACGATCACCCTGCGAATCATCCAGAAAGCCTCGATGAAAGCGGGCTACGGCACGTTCGAGTTCAGGATCAAGGACAACGGCATCGGCATGAGCGAGGAGTTCATCAAAACGATTTTCGAGCCGTTTACGCGGGAGGAGAACTCCACGGTCTCGCGCATTCAGGGGACCGGACTCGGGATGGCGATCACGAAGAACATCGTGGACATGATGGGCGGAAAGATCACCGTCTCCTCGAAGAAGGACGAAGGCACCGAATTCCTCGTTTCGCTGGATTTCAAATTCGCCGACAGGAAAGCCTCCGACCCCACGATCCCGGAACTGAAGGGATTGCGCAGCCTGGTCGTGGACGACGACGTCAATGCCTGCCAGAGCATCGCAGACATGCTCCGGGAAATCGGGATGCGCAGCGAATGGTGCGTTTCCGGCAAGGAAGCCGTCATCCGCACGGAGGAATCGGTCAGGCACGGGGATCATTTCAAAGTCTACATCGTGGACTGGCTGATGCCCGACATGAACGGGATCGAAACGGTGCGCCGCATCCGCAAGGTCATCGGGGAAGACGCTGCCATCATCATCCTGACCGCATACGACTGGACTGATATTGAAGACGAAGCACGGGCGGCAGGCGTGAGCGGATTCATTTCGAAACCGCTCTTCCCGTCCGATCTGCAGAGGGCGCTCCTGCAATCCTGCGGGAGAGCACTTCCCGACCAGGACGCCAGGGAAGAGCAGACCTTCTCGCTCAAAGGCAAAAAGATTCTGCTGGTCGACGACAACGAACTCAACATCAAGATCGGGGTCCTGCAGCTTCAGCACCAAGGCGCGACGGTCGATACCGCTCTGAATGGACGGCTTGCTGTCGACATGCTCCGGGAAAACGGCATGGATGCGTACGATTTCGTCCTGATGGATATCCAGATGCCGGTGATGGACGGGTATGAGGCCACTTCCATCATCAGGAAACTCCCGGGCGGAGACAAGCTGAAGATCCTCGCGTTCTCTGCCAACGCCTTCGAGGAAGACAAGGAAAAGTCCTTGAAAGCAGGCATGGACGGACATATCGCGAAGCCGCTGAAGATTCAGGAGCTCATGAACGCGCTGAAACGATTCGTCTCGTAATGCGGCAGATTCGGGCAGCGGGATCCGCCATCCCCTGCGCGCCCCCGTAAAAAACAGGGGGTTTTGGCGGCCTGGGACTTGAAAAATGCGTTCCGGCTGTTATTGTATACAAGATAGGGATCGCAGTCGGCAATCCCTGCACGATCACACCCGAACCCGTCTGTCAAAAGAGAATGGACGGAAACCCCGTTTATGGGGATAATAATAGAAAGGACAAGCCCCCGCCATGAAAATCGGATGCGTCAAAGAGATCAAGAACAATGAATTTCGAGTCGGACTCACGCCGGACAATGTCCGGGATTATGTCGCCGCCGGACACCACGTCTACATGGAGAAGGGGGCCGGGGTGGGCTCCGGGTTCTCCGACAACGAATATGTGGATGCCGGGGCAAGCCTGATCGACAACGCAGCCGATGTGTGGCATCTGGTCGACATGATGGTGAAGGTGAAGGAACCGCTCGCCGGCGAGTACAAACTGTTTCATGAGGGGCTGATCCTTTACACCTATCTGCACCTCGCCGCCGACAAAGAACAGACCGACGCCCTGCTGAAGGGGAAGGTCAAGGCGGTCGCATACGAAACGATCCAGGAAGCCGACCGCTCCCTGCCGTGCCTCGCCCCGATGTCCCAGATCGCGGGCCGCCTCTCCATTCAGGAAGGCGCGAAGTATCTGGAAAAGAAATTCGGCGGCGAAGGCATCCTGCTCGCCGGCGTCCCCGGCACGCCGAAGGCCAATGTGGTCATCCTCGGCGGCGGCACGGTCGGCATGAACGCCTGCAAGATCGCAGTCGGCATGGGCGCGAACGTGACGATCCTCGACATCAACCTCAAGCGCCTGGAAGAGCTCGACAATATGTTCGGAGCGCACATCCAGACGCTGGTAAGCTCGGACAGCAACATCGAGCGCGTGCTGAAGGACGCCGACCTGGTGATCGGCTCCGTGCTGATCCCCGGCGGCTCCACGCCCAAGCTCTTCAAGAAGCGTTATCTGCCCGAAATGAAGGACGGCGCGGTCTTCGTGGACGTGGCGATCGACCAGGGCGGCTGCGGCGAATCCTCCCGCGTGACCACGCACGACGATCCCGTGTTCATCGAGGAAGGCGTGGTGCATTACTGCGTGGGCAATATGCCCGGCGCCGTGCCGCGGACCAGCACCATCGCGCTGACGAACGCGACGCTGCGCTACGGCCTCCAGATCGCGAAGAACGGACTGGAAGAGGCCTGCAGGCAGAGCAAAGCCATCTCCTCCGGCGTCAACTGCTACCTCGGCAAGCTCACGAACAAGAACGTCGCTCTCGCGCACGATTACGAGTTCACCGACCTCTCCGGCCTGATCTGAGACAGAAGATACCTCCGGCAAACGGATGCGGCTGGCTGTGCGGTCCTGACGGAAGGCCGAGCAGCCCCGCGGGGATTATTGTGCCATGAAACCGATTCGAACTGCATTGTTGTGTGCCGCGGTATTGCTCGGCTGCCGTGTCCTTGGGGATGCTCAGGATGGCTTCCGGGGCGTGCAGAGAGGCTTCGGCGGCAGGCAAGCCGGGCAGGGCACCAGACAAGGCATGCAAGGCTACCGGGGCGGGCAGCGTCCTGCCGGAATGCCCATGCCGGGAAACGGAAACCAGCCGGGCGGCTTCGGAGGACAGGGCGGCTTCGGCGGTTTCGGAGGACAGGGCGGCTTCGGCGGTTTCGGAGGACAGGGCGGCTTCGGCGGTTTCGGAGGACAGGGCGGCTTCGGAGGACAGGGCGGCTTCGGCGGTTTCGGAGGTTTCGGAGGATGGAACCAGCCCGCGGCCGGTGCGGCAACGCGTCAGGAGGCCAAGTTGAAACGGCCTTTCGGGGCAGGGCAGTACGACACCTCCGCCTTCATGGCGGGCGAAATCCACGTCAATGTCGTGCTGTTCGAATCCAACGGCAGGATCGACCCCGACACCGAGAACTGGAGCAAGGACGAGATCGCAAAAGTGATCGACCACATCAAAAATGCCTGCTCATGGTGGGAAGAGATGTGGAAAAGAAGGAAGTTCGTCGGCAAACTGCATTTCACGATCGACCTGGAGCATGCGGAAACGCCGTTCCAGACCTCCTACGAACCGATCACGCACGGCGCATACCGCGACGACAGATTATGGATCGGCGAATTCCTGAACGCGCAGGGGTATTCCGGCGACAAGACCCGGATGCTGTATCAGTATACCGCCGACACGATCGTGAAACACAACGCCGATTTCGCGTTCAATATCTTCGTCGTGAAGGCCGACAACGACCGTGACCATTATTTCTCGGACAACTACCGGTCCTACACCCTGGGGCGGCAGTACAAGGGCGTTTCCGACACCTACATCCTGACGGCGTATTCCAGGTCCTACGACTGGTATTCCTCCCAGTCCTTCGCGCACGAGATGGCGCACATCTTCGGCGCGGCCGACGAGTATCCGGGGCAGGGCAACTACAACGAGCGCTGCGGATATTACGGCGTCCAGAATACCAACGCTCCGGACGGCAACCCGAACCGGAACAGCATCGTCCCAAGCCTGATGAACAGTTCGATCTCGACGGCGTTCGAACGCCACACCACCTCGCCGCAATGCATGGAGATGGTCGGCTGGCGGGATTCCGACGGCGACGGCATCATCGATGTGCTGGACGCCCCGATCGAGGTCACGGATTTCTCCTCGAAACTGAGCCTGTCCGATTCCGCCTACGACTTCCGCGGCACGTTCACCGTGCAGAAGGTCCCGAACTACAACAACACGAAAGCGATCACGATCAATTCCGTCGACCGCCTAATGTACCGCCACGGCGAATCCGGCGAATGGAAGAGCGTCAACGACTCGGACTGGGGCGAGGAAAGCAGGACCATCTCCAACCGGTTCAAGATTCCCTCGGGCTCCGTGCTGCAATGGAAGGTCGTCGATTCGAGCGGCACCGCCGAATCGAAGACCTACACGATCGGCAGCGTGCGCGATCCGAAGGTCAGGGTCAACCGGAAAACGCGTTCCGCCGGGTTCAGCTTCACCCCCGCGACCGCCGACACCGGGATCGTCCGGTATAAAATCCGTGTGGACGAAAAGGTCTACGACCTCGCCGGGCAGAAAACAGTCTTCCGTCTCTCCGGGCTTCCGGCCGGCCGGCACACATGGAAACTCCAGGGCGTCTACGCCGATTCGTCCGTCACCGACTGGCTTTCCTGCGGCTCGTTCACCGTGCCGTCCGAGGGGACGAATCCATGACGGGAAACATAGCGGAGAAGAAAAGACAAAAGGGATGAGCGGGAATGAGCTTCGAATCGGATGTCTTTCTTCAATACCGTCCTGTTCGGGAAAGGATGATCCGGCACGGTTTCATCCGGTCGGGCAGGGACATGGTCTTCCGCGGGGAGATCATGTTCGGGAAGTTCCAGGCGGAATTCCGCTGGAGCGGGCAGAACGAGCCCCGGATCACCATTCGGGAAGACGGAGAGGAGTATTCCCTGATTCACGTGGAAAGCGCGGACGGCGATTATGTCCGGCGCATCCGGGATGCCTGCATCGTCTGGATGACGGAGCTCCGGGATGCGTGCTTTGCCAGAAAACAATTCTGCGGCGAGCAGGCGGACCGCATTTCGGAGGCTCTGCTTCAGAAGTTCGGCGACATGCCGGATGATCCGTGGCAGAGCAAATATCCGGGGATCGGGGTGTTCCGCCACCCCGGGAGCAATAAATGGTACGCGATCATCATGAATACGGACGGCGCGTGTGTCAGACGCCCCGGCACGCCCTGCGACGTGCTGACGTTCCGTGCCGGGACCGATCGAGCTGCCGAGCTTCTTCGGATGCCCGGCTTTGTCCCCGGCTACCACATGAACCATAAAAGCTGGGTCTCGGTCGTTCTGGACGATTCCATCCCCGATCCGGTCATTCTGGCGGAGCTTGCGGCGGCACGGGCGCTCCTCGCAGCCGGGAAGCAGAGGAATGATGCCCCCGGCGTGTGGCTGGTCCCGGCAAACCCGAAATTCTTCGACGTTGTGGACGCATTTGCGAAGAAACGCACGATCCTGTGGAAACAGAGCACGGACATCCGAGTGGACGACACCGTCTATCTCTACGTCGGGGCGCCATATTCCGCGATCCTGTACCGATGCCGGGTCATGGAATCCGACATCCCGTATTCGTACGAGGACGGCAACCTGCGGATGGACCATGTGATGAAGATCCGAAGGACTCACTGCTATCTGCCGACACAGTTCACGTTCGCCGAACTGAAAAAGCACGGCGTCAATGCCGTCCGGGGACCGCGCCGGATGCCGGGATCCCTGCTGAAGGAACTTGAGGCAGCGGCCTGCCCGGAAGGGGAATCGAAGTCCCGGAAAGGGAAACGGACATGCTGATCCTGCGTCACGGCACCCGAGCCGAACTGGTGGTGCGGAAATCGCGTTTCCTCGCTGAAGCGACTCCGGTCGACTCGGCGGAGGCGGCGCGGGAGCTCTGGCGCGAACGCAAACGCATCTATGCCGGTTGCAATCATGTCGTCCCGGCCTTCATCTGCGGGCCGCAGGGCGGCGTGATGGGGTGTTCCGACGACGGAGAACCGTCCGGCACGGCGGGACGGCCGGCGCTTGAGGTGCTGAAAGGAAGCGGAATCACGAATGTGCTGCTCACGGTGACACGATGGTTCGGCGGGATCAAGCTCGGCACGGGCGGGCTGGTCCGGGCGTACACGGAGAGTGCCCAGCTGGCGCTCGCCGATGCGCCGACCGCCGAACTCGTCCCGCTGACCCGGTTCACGCTCGTGTTGTCCTATCTCCATTATGAGACCGTGCGTCGCCGGTTCCCGGAATTCGCGGCGGAGATCACCGGCGAGGAGTTCGCCGCGGACGTAACACTCTCCGGGATGATCCCGACCTCAAACTACATCGTGTTTTCCGAGGCTGTCCGCGACCTCACCGGCGGCGCGGCGGTTCCCCTCATGCTTTCGTCCGACGACGGAATTCCCGCCCCGTCCAGTTCAAAGCAATGAATCCTCCCCCCCCTGCAAAGTCACGGCACATGAACAACGATACAAGCACGAAGATCGAGGTCCTCCGGGCGGAATCCGAATGGCAGCGCGCCGGGGCGTATTCCGTCCGCATCCAGGGCATGAACCGGCAGCATCACATCCCGCTGCGGGAGGAATTCGACGAACACGACGGCGACGGCACAAGGTATATCGTCCTGCTGGACGACGGCTATCCCGTGGCGACCTGCCGGTTCTATGAGATCGGCGCGGGAAGCGTAGCCGTGGGACGCGTGGTCGTCCTGCCCGAATACCGCGGCCGGAAACTCGGCCGGAGAGTGATGGAAGAGGCGGAACGCTGGATCGGGGAGCTCGGTTATCACGAGGTCGTGATCGACAGCCGAACCGTCGCGATCCCATTTTATGAAAAACTCGGCTATGCAGCCGTGGACGGCACCCGGGTCAGAAGCGGCTCGTTCGACTGCATCAGAATGCGCAAGCGCATAGCGCCGGCGGACACTCCTTCCTAAAACACATCTTTTTTTTGAATCGAGCTTGACTTCCGGTCAAAGACTGCTATATTATTCATACGTTTTTACCTGCGCCCGAGGGGGACAGATAAAAAATGCTGTTTTCCGTCGCTCCGGCATAGCTCAGTCGGTAGAGTAGGTGGCTGTTAACCACCCTGTCGCAGGTTCGAGTCCTGCTGCCGGAGCCATTTTTTTTGACAACTTCTGGTTGGCTGCTTAGCTCAGTCGGTAGAGCGATGGAATCATAATCCACAGGTCGCTGGTTCGAACCCGGCAGCAGCCACCATTTTTTTTGTGCTCGGAAAAGGGGGTCAAGGGGAGCTTAGCCGGCACGGACCGCAATCAGCATTCCGCATCCTCGTCCATGGTCTCCAGCAGGAAACTGACGGGACGGAATCCGTCATTGCAGGAGATCATGGCGGACCTCGGATCCTTCATCCAGCCGTCGTAGAAATTCTTCCCGCCGTGCGCCAGCGTCATGACGAACGGAGAGACGGTATCCCACGCGCTGTCGCAGAAGCCGTCCGGGCGCGCCCAGCCGTTGCAGACGAAGACCTGGCCGGGCTTCATGTCGCAGGCGTGTTCGATCGGGTTTTCATACTGTGCGATCAGATCGTCGTGGCGGACGATCTTCTTTACCGTGATCCGTACTTTCTTCATTTTTGACACCTGTTCGAATTTCGGTTTTTGCAAAACGGATTGAGCTGTTCCGTTGTGTTTTTTGTGAAGATGTTCTTTCAGATAGTCCATGATATCCATCTGATCCCCGTTGAGCTCGTCGTAATCGTCGTATTCGCTCAGGACATCAAGCGGCGTTTTTCCTTTCTTCGTACGGATGGACGGGTCTGCTCCGTGCCGGACCAGATACTTTACCGTGTCCGTCGCTCCGGCTTCACATGCGCGCAACAGGACAGAAACGCCTTCGCTGTTCCGGTCATTGACAGGGAAACCGAACGTTTCGACAAGATACTTGATCATGCGGCGCTCCGGCTCGACAAGCAACAGCAGATCGTCACCGTGAAGATCCTTTGCGAGGAAGTCGACGCTATACTGTTGAAGCAGCCGGAGATCGTCGGGGAAGTTCGCATGGAACATGGCAACGGTACGGCCGAGAGCATCCGCGGCGGACGGATTCGCGCCCGATTCCAGGAGCAATTTCAGCATTTCACCCGTGGCGGCCATGGCGGGGACGATGCCGTTTTTGTTCGGGAAGTCCGGGTCGACGCCTTGCCGCATCAGATACCGGACGAGCTCCATGGTATCCCGGCCCTCGTTGGATTTTTCGATCGGGAAAACCGGTTCATGTCCTGGCAAATCCCTCATGGCGGCCCGGAGGAGCGCCGACGTCCCTTTTTTGTCGCAGACCTGGAAATCGGCTCCGGCGGTCCGCAGACGTTCGAGTCCCGCTTTCCACTTCGTTGCCGACATGGCATAGAACAGCGCCGTCCAGCCCTGTTTGTCTTTCCGGTTGACGTCCGCGCCGTGGCTCAGGAGCAATTCGGCGATCGTGCGGGCGGGCTCCTGGGAAAGGTCGCCTCTGACTGCTTGCATCAGGGGGGTGCATCCGTGTTTGTCGGAGAGGTTTGTGTCACTGCCGTGTTCCAGCAGATAGGCGATCACATCGACATAGCTGAACATCCCCGCGCAGAAAAGCGGCGTCCAACCGTAATGGTCCTGCCGGTTGACCGGAAGATTGAGCTCCTCGACGAGATAGCGGATCATGTCCATCCTGCCGAAGCGTGCCGCTTCGTTCAGGACCGTGGGGGACGTTTTTGGACGCTTATCCGGGTCGGCGCCATACGCGATAAGAAGTTTCGCCGCTTCGACATGGCCGCCCGCTGCCGCCGCCATGAGCGGAGTGGAGCTGCCCCTGGTGAAATTCACATCCGCGCCCGCTGCAATATCCACTGCCATTTGTTCGACATCGCCATGGCCGGCATGTTCGACCAACTCGAAACTGATCTTGCGCAGAGCCAGTTCCCGTTCCCATTCGGGATCGGGCGGCGGGATACGATATTCCGGGGTATTCTCACCCGGGGCAAGTTCGAGCTTGCACCATTCCGGCTGACCGCTTTCCCCGTCCTTTTTTTCTCTGTCCGGGTTGCGTTTCCACGGGATGCCGTTCGCGCGGAAGTCCTCCGCGACGCCGCCGGACTCCTCCTCGACGCCTGTGTTTTCGGCCGAGAGGATGCGGTCCAGGCGGAATGTCCGCGGTTCGTCCCGCAGCATGCAGTAGGCGGCGACATACCAGTTTTCGGCGGAGCGGAACACCACCTCCGGCAGGATCCGGCGTTTCGAATCCTCGTCCGAGGAGTTTTCGTATTCGATCTCCACGAGCGTTCCGGCAAGCAGGCCCTCGCGGATCGGGGCAAAGACCGCCTGCGGGATATCGGGAAGCACGGTCGGAATGGCCGAGTCTCTGAAATAGAAAATGTCTTCCGGCATATCGTCTGCGCTCCAGGATCGGGAGGGGTTGCTGAGGGATGAGGATGCGGGCTTTGCTCCCATGGTAGATACGATACGCGTTAAAACCGGAAAATCAAGCGGGAAACGGAAAAACGCAGTTATTTTTTGAGGGAAATGCGGCTTCGGGCCGTTATCCGCCGACAAAAAACGGGCCCGGGGATGAACCCGGACCCGTAAAAGGAATCAAGTCTGACTGAGCGGATCAGTTGATCTTGTCGGCAGCCGGCTTGGCGGCATTCGGATCCTGTGCGCCGTAGCCTTTGTACGCGCCGAAGAGCTTGAAGGTCTCTTCCATCGGGTAGCGGTTGCCGTACATGGAGACCTTGGTCTCGATCTTGCCGACCTTGTTCATGCCCATGGCGGCACGGAAGAGGTTGGCGGGGGAGTTCTCGTCATAGTCGGTGGTCTCGGAGTAGGAGGCGTTGAGGAAGGCGGTGAGGTAGGCCTCGTTGATGGCGCCCTTGAACGCGCCGGGATCCTTCAGGGAGACGTTGCCGTCGACATCCTCGATGCCGGGGAAGTCGACCATATCTTCGAACTCGTCGGAATCGACGCGGAGCTTCAGGATGCTCGGACTCTTCACGACGGTGACGTCGGCCTGCTTGTTGAGGAAGAACACGTTGTCGTCGATCGTAACGTTCTTGGTCTTGGGATCGCCGAAGGCATTGTCGACGCCGGCGAAGACGCTGAGGCCGAAGATATTGTGGTGGACGTTGGAGTTGACCTTGGCGTTGCAGCGGTAGCCGTAGCCCATGTCGCCGAAGTCGTCGGTGCGGCTCCAGGAGAAGAGGACGGTGTTGTACGCGAAGTCGCAGGTCACATCGCCGTTCTTGGCGCTGGAGCAGAGGACGTTGCAGGAGATCATGCGGCAGGCGACGAAGAGATTGTTCTCGATCGTGACTTTGCCCTTGTAGAGGTTGAGGTTGATGCCGTAGTTGCCGCTGTTGGAGAAGACGCAGTTCCGGATGATGACGTTGCCTTCGAAGCGTCCGGCGGTCTCGCTGTAGATGGAGTAGGACTTCGCGGAGGCGAATTTGTCCTTGGATCCGTGGGCCGGGGGTTCGAGCCACATGCCGGTCTCGACGCCTTCGGGCTTGCCCTTGGTGTCATGGTAGCTGTTCATGAAGCTCTGGTCGATCACGATGCCGTCGAGAACCATGTCGGGGCCGGCGCCGTTCGGAAGCTTGAGGGTGATCACGCCGATGCCCTTGGAATCGTTCTTGTCGTTCGGGGGCTGGATCTTGGTGGTGAACTTGGCGAGATCGCGGGTGGCGAAGTCGTCGGAGTAGCCGCCCTTGATGGTAAGGGGCTTGTCGATGATGATCTCGCTGGCTCCGAGCGCACCGGAGTAATTGCCGGCGGCCATGTAGATGGTGTCGCCGGGGTTGGCGGCCTTCACCGCGTCGAGCAGGGCCTTGAAGGGTTCTTCCTTCGTGCCGGGACCTTTCTTCTTGCCGTTGGCCTGGGAGATGTAGAGGTCGGCGCCGAAGACGGACGCGCCGATCGCGAGGCACATCAGGGACATCAGGAGTTTTTTCATGTTGTGTGACCTTTCAGTTTGTATTTTTTTCGGGTTGGATTTCGATTCTCAGCGCATGCGCCGGGATGGCCCGGATTCAGGCGGATCAGGCGGACTCATGCGCGTTTTTGTCTAATATAATCTCATTTTACAGGAAAAGCAAGCCGGAAACAGGAAAGATTACTTTTTTTTCGTGTAGTTCCTGAAGCATCGCGCAGGGCAGGGGCGCACGTTATTTTTCCGGAAACACTTGATTTTAGGGACGCGACATGTATATTTTTACTGAATGCGAATACGAACAAACGGTCCGGGCATCTTCGGACGGAAAGGAATCAGGAATCCGCGATGGAGCAGAATGAGGCGGACAAAGCCTTTGCGGAACAGAAACGCGATTCGGGCGGATGTCCCCGCGGATGCGGCGGAGTGAAAGGCTCGAACAAGATTCTTGTCGCGATCTGGGTGGTGCTTCTACTGGGCGGCGTCAGCTGCTTTACGTATTCGCAGCAGAAGAAGGCGGCCGAGGCGAACCGGCTCCTGAACGAGGCGCAAATGCTGTACGGCCGGGGGGATTTCGCCGGGAGCACGGATCTGCTGCGGCAATCCGCCGAACTCGGCAACGCCTGGGCGCAGCTCTACTACGGCGAACGCCTCAGAAACGGATTCTATGCGGAACAGGATTTTGCCGAAGCCGTGAAGTGGCTTCGCAAAGCCGCCAAAAAAGGTTGCGCCGAGGCTTTTTTCCAGCTCGGGATGTGTTATGAGAACGGCGAAGGCGTGGAGCGCAATCTGAACGAGGCGGAAACCTGGTACCGGAAGGCGCAGAAGGATGCCGGATTCGCCTACGACGCCCGGACCGCGCTCGAACGCCTCGAAACGATGAAACGGACGTCGGGCGCAGGGATCGACTGACATCCCCTCTGCTTTTTTCCGACCCCCGCTTGATTTTGATGCGGCGGGATGTATATTTTTAGACTGACAGCAACTATTTCGCAACCTGAAAAGAGGAATTTGGAATATGGAACAGAACGAAGAGAGCAGGACCCCGGCCGAACCGAAACAGTCTTCGGACAGCTGCTCCTGCGGATGCGGCGGAAAAAACTCGAACTGGATCGCGATCGCGATCTGGGTGGCACTCCTGCTCGGATTCTCCGGCTTCCTGGCATATACCCGCTCGAACGCGCAGAAGAATCTTTCCGAGGCGGACAAGCTCATGAACGAGGCATACGAGCTGTTCGAAAAACAGGACTACACGGCGGGCGCGGATCTCCTGCGGCAGTCCGCCGAACTCGGCAATGCCTGGGCGCAACTGTATTACGGCGGGGCGCTGAAGAAAGGCGTCGGCGTAGAGCAGGACATGGCCGCCGCCGTGGAATGGCTCCGCAAGTCCGCCGACCAGAACTGCCCCGTCGCGTTCTATGAACTCGGCGTCTGCTACGAGAACGGCGAGGGCGTGAAACGGGATCCGGACGAGGCGGAAGCCTGGTACCGGAAGGCGCTTGACGCCGGCATCAAACCGGATGCGCAGACAGCCCTCGAACGCGTCGGAAAACTGAAAGCGGAGGAGTCCAACCCGGATGCCAAAGCCATAGCGTTGTACCAGCAGGCAATCGAGTTTTTCAACCGGCAGGACAAGGACGTCGAGTGCGCGGAGCTGCTGCGGCAGTCCGCCGAGCTCGGCTACGTCTGGGCGCAGCTCTATTACGGACGGTTCCTCGCCAAAGGAATCGGCACCGCTCTGGATCCGAACGGAGCCATGGCATGGTTCCGCAAAGCCGCCGATCAGAACAATTCCGAAGCGTTCTATGAAATCGGCGTCTGCTATGAGAACGGCGAGGGCGTGGAAAAGGATCTGGATGCGGCGGAGACATGGTACCGCAAGGCCGTGGACGCCGGGTTCGAGGGAGGGGCGGAACGCGCGCTCGAACGTGTCACGAAGCTGAAGGCGGAGATGGGCGAGCCCGGCAACTGACCGGAATCAAACCGTATTTATTGAATGAAGGCAAAGAACGGCGGCAGGTCCCGAAGAATTGGGAACTGCCGCCTGTTTGTTTGATATTCCTGCGTGATGTGCCGGAGCGTCAAGCCCGGCACGATGTCAGTGGAGGACTCGTCCTCCGAGGCGGGCAGGGAAGCCCGCCGTTTTTGTTACATCTTGTCGCCCTCAATCGTTGCGGCGGTCCACAATGTCGGAGCGGTTGCGTCCGGCGGCGTATTCGATGAGGTTGAAGAGGAGTCTTCTGCACACCGGATCATTGTAGTTCGTGAGTCCGAGCGTGGAGTAGAAGATGGAGCCGGAACCGGTCTTCGCGCGACCGATGGCGGTGCCCATGCGGCATCCGAGCGAATGCCACGCGCCGGCGATGAGCTCCTCGTCGCCCTCCATGATGATGGCGGAACGCGGATTGGAGACCGCGGCGTCGAACGCATAGTCGAGCACGGCGGGCTTCAGGAAGCCGTCGAACACCGGGTGGTCCTTGCAGAAGTACTGGCCGCCGACCCAGTTGTTGCCGAGTCGGAAATCGCCGAGGTACTTGAGGTTGCCGTTCGCGGCGGCGATGGTCGGGGCCCAGTTCGAAACGTCATTGAGGATGATGACCTGCGTGCCGCCCTTCGCGAGCTCGAGAACGGCGTTCACGTCGACGGAATTGCCGTTCGGCGGGAAGCAGAGGACGTTGAAGCGCTGCGCGGTCTTCTTGGTCATGGAGATCGCCAGCTGCGCGGGGACGCCGCGGGAGAGTCTGACCGTGGCGGTGCCGTCTGCTGCGACTGCGACTTCCTTGCCGTCGACCTTGAAACTCAGCTGGTCGTCAGCCTTGGTCGGGCCTTCGATCTTGAAGTTGTAGTCGCCGTCGGCGTTCGGCATGTACTGGCCTTCGAGGAGGACGGTGTATCCGGCGGTCATAGGCACGTTCGGATCAGGCGTACCGCCGTCCGGGAGCGCCAGTTCGAGCTGGCGGATGTTGCGTTCGGCGCGCTTTTCGCCATCGACGAGGAAGGTCAGGCGGAACATGCCGGCCGTCCCGTCCGGGGTGGCGATGGAGTTCGCCTGGATCCTCTGCGGAACCGGGTAGCGCTGGGTCACGACGAGCACGTCGGGCTTCAGGTTGCTGCCGGGCTGGAAGGACTGGAAGTTTCCGCCCGCAGCGTTGAGGATGCTGACGAGGGACTGCTGGGGCTGTCCGCCGCGGCCGCCCATGCCGCCGCGACCTCCGCCCATGCCGCCGCCGAAACCGCCCTGACCGCCGCCGAAGCCGCCGCCGAAGCCGCCCGGCCCCTGCTGGCCCTGAGGTTGCGGATTCTCATAGACGGCATAGGTCTTGCCGGCGGGGAGCTGGATCTTCGAGTTGTCGACCGCGGTGACCTCCATTTCGCCCTCGGCCTTGGTGCCCTTCAGGAACGCCTTGATGACGGAAACGCCGGGCTTGTCGACCTGGATCTGGACGCGTTCGGCGAGGAGTTCGCCGTAGACGTCGCCGCCGGTGACCTTCACGGGCTGCTCCGACTCCCTGACGACCTTGCCGTCCTGGATGAGCTGGACGACCAGCGTGAATTCGCCGTTGAGGTTCTCTTCATTGATGATGTGGATGTCGGCGGAGACGGTGTTCGGGACGGTGAAGGACGGGGTGGGGGTATGAACGGCGAGCTTCAGCGGGGCGTTGTAGGCGCGGAGAATCGCCGGATCGCCCTTCGGGTTGCGGAAAGTGTCCACGACGCCGGAGTTGTTCTCGCGGAGCATGGCTTCCCAGCCGTTGATCGCGTAGCCGTCGGTAATGTTGTTGAGGCGGATGATCTCAATGCGGCGGCCCTGGTGGCGGATGCCGACCTTGCCGAGCTCGGAGGTGAAGGCTTCGACGGTCGGGTAGTCCTTGCGGAGCCCCTTCTCGTCGAGGTACTTGTTCATGCGCTTGTACCAGTTCTTGTAGTCCTCGCCGTCCATGCCGTCCTGGCCGATCTGCTTCAGTTCGTCCATGATGAGCTCGAGGCGCGGCGGGGTGGAGATGGCGCCTTCCTCGCCCCAGAAGACGAGCTCTTCCTTGTTCTGCGTGTAGTTCCAGTAGCGGGTGTTGTTCGTGTAATAGTTGGCGGGGTAGGAGATGTTCGGGCCGGTGGCGTTGTGGTTGTCGCGGAAGCCGACCTGGTACACCTTGTCGTCGAACGGCATGCAGTTCATCTTGTTGTAGTCTTCGACATTGATGCCCTCCTTGCTCCAGCCGCTGGTGAGGACCACGATGCGGGACGGGTCGTTCTGGTGCGTGAAGGAAACCATGCTGGAATACCAGTTCATGTCATGCTGCTCGCGGCCGAGACCGAGCTCGTTGATGAGGTTGTAGATGACGAGGGACGGGTGGGAACGGAATTTCTTCACCATGCGGCGGACGCGTTCCTTCGCGATCACGCGGCCTTCGGGCGACTGGCTGCCGGAGATGAATCCGCCGGGCTCGGCGTAGTACAGGAGTCCCTGTTTGTCGGCTTCCTGGAGCACGATGTCCTGGCCCATGTGGCGGTGGAAGTTCAGCATGTTCATGCCGAAGTCCTTCGCGGCCTTGATCTGTTTGGCGGCGTATTCGGGCAGGGGGATGGTGCCGGTGACGGGCCACCAGCCCCAGCTGATGGCGGACCGCAGCACGATGCGCTTGCCGTTGAGGCGGAACATGGCGTCCTTGCCGATTCCTTCGGGGCCGAACCAGCGGAACCCGAACGACTGAATCTCTTCTTCGTCGCCGATTTTCACGCTCATGGTGTACAGGTTCGGGTTGTCGAGGTCCCACAGTTCCGCGTTTTCGTACGTGAACTTGCGGGTGATGAGGTTTTCGCCGGGTTTCAGCTTGAAGGTTTCGCCCGCTATGACCGGGACATTGTCCTGGACGAGCCGGACGGTGCAATCCTCCTCCACATCCTTGCCTGTGTCGTTGACCGCGGTGATTCGGACTTCGACCGTCTTCGGGTCGGGAGTGTTCATGATGTACACGTCGTCAATGTAGACGGGATCGGTGATCTCGAGTGAGACATGGCCGGTCACGCCGCCGACGGCGCGTCTGCCGTTCAGCTTGACTCCATTCCATGTGAACGGGATATAGTCGGTCCAGTCGTAGTCGCCGCCGGGGTTGGTGATACGGATATCGAGCGCGGCGGTGTCGCCTTTCTTGAGTTTTCCGGTGATATCGAGCACGAACTCGGTGTCGCAGGCGGAGTCGACGGCGAGCAGCTCATGGTTCAGGAAGATCTCGGCCTGGTAGGTGAGAGCGGAGAAGCGGAGGAACACCTTCCTGCCGGTCAGGTCCTGGTCGACCTTGAACGTGCGGCTCCACCAGGAAACGCCCTGCAGGGGCTGCCAGAAGTTCTTCGGGTCGATCGTGTAGTCCTTTTCCAGCGCGGACATGTCGGTGAAATACTGTTCGACCGTGCCGGGGACCGCGACGTCCTTGCGGTCCGCCTTGCCCAGAGCATCCCATCCGCCGGTCGGCTGGTGGGCGGTCACCTGGTTGAGGGGGGTGCCGGGGACGACGACTTTTTCGGACTGCCACTGTGCGGCGGTGTCGCGCCAGAGCTTCCAGCCGTCGCCGGAGAGACTGACGACTTCTCGCGCGTCGGCGGTCTGCCAGAGCATTCCGGCAGCGGCCGCGAGAGCGAGGATGCAGATTGATTTTTTCATTGTTTTCTTCCTGAATAGGGTGGGGGTTTGACGATTTGTTTTAGGAAATAATTTTTTGATAATATAGCCTGCCGACCGCCTTTTTCAAGCCGTTTCCGAAAAAATCGAATCGTTTTCGGGAAAACGTGCTGCGGATCACGGCCTCTCCGCGGGAGAGGGCAGGGCGGAAGTCCGAAATTGTCCGGCAAAGTCCCTTCTGTCCGCCGCACGACGGGAAACGCCCCTTCCGCACGCCCCGTCCGGCCCCCGAAAATGGCACAAAAAAGGGCGATTTTTCCTTTGGAACGAGGTTGAAAAATAGCGTTTGGCGTAGTATATTATATGATTTAGAATTTATCCAAAAACACGATCGCACATCTCACATACTCAACCCCATACCCAAACAGGAGAAAACCTAAATGAACTTAGGCAGTCTGATTCTCGATGGCCTGGAAGCCATGGTCCTCGGAATGCTCTGGGTCTTCTGCTTCCTCTCCATCATGATCATTTGCATGAAGGTGATGTCGAAGGCTCTGGCCCCCTTCTCGAACTTCCTCGAACCGGCCCCGCCGGCTCCGAAAAAGAAAAAAGCGTCCGGTGCAAAAGCCGGAGCACTTTCTCCCGAAGACCGGGTCCGCGCACTGGCGGCCATCGAAGCCGTCAAGCTCTACCGCGCAGGGAAATGAACCGCTGGTTTCAAACAACATAACATATTTCAAAACAAAGGCTACCCTTTATGAAAAAAATCAAATTCATGGACTGCTCCTTCCGCGACGGATTCCAGTCCTGCCTCGGCGCCCGTGTCAAAACCGATGACTTCCTGCCCGCCCTCGACGCGGCGGTGAAGGCCGGCATCAACTACATCGAAATCGGCGGCGGCGCCCGTTTCCAGGCCCTGTATTTCTACTGCCAGGAAGACGCGTTCGAAATGATGGACAAGTGGCGCGAGACCGTCGGTCCGGACGTGAACCTGCAGACGCTCTCCCGCGGCGTGAACGTGGTCGGCCTCTCCTCCCAGTCCACCGACATCATCCAGCTCCACGCCAAGCTCTTCAAGAAGCACGGCATCACCACGATCCGCAACTTCGACGCCCTGAACGACGTCCGCAACCTCGACGTCTCCGGGCGCGCCATCGCCGCGAACGGCCTGAAGCACCAGATCACCATCACCATGATGGGCCTCGCCCCCGGGCTCAACGAAGCCTACGCCCACACCCCGAAGTTCTACGAAGACCGCCTGAAAGAGATCGTCAAGTCCGGCATCCCGTTCGACAGCCTCGCGTTCAAGGACGCCTCCGGCACCTCCACCCCGCAGACCGTATACGACACGATCAAAGCCGCCCGCGCCATCCTCGACAAGGAATACGGCGTCGGCGCCAAGGAAATCCAGTTCCACACGCATGACACCGCCGGCATGGCCGTCGCCTGCAACTGGGCCGCCATCACCGCCGGCGCGGATGTAATCGACCTCGCCATGGCCCCGCTCTCCGGCGGCACCTGCGAGACCGACATCCTCACCATGTACCACCGCCTGCGCGGCACCGACTACACGCTCGACATCGACCCGGACAAGATCCTCAAGGTCGAAAAGGTCTTCAAGCAGTGCCTCAGCAAGTATTTCATGCCGCCCGAGTCCATGCAGGTCTCCCCCGAGATCATCTTCAGCCCGATGCCCGGCGGCGCGCTCACGGCGAACACCCAGATGATGCGCGACAACAACTGCCTCGACAAGTACGACTCCTGCATCGAAGAGATGCGCGAAGTCGTCGCACGCGGCGGTTTCGGCACCTCCGTCACCCCCGTCTCCCAGTTCTATTTTCAGCAGGCGTTCCGCAACGCCGTGATGGGCAAGAACGCCGACGGTTCCTGGAAGCTCGATCCGAACGGCTACGGCAAGATGGTCCTCGGCTACTTCGGCAAGACCCCGGTCGAGCCCGATCCGCAGGTCGTGAAGTGGGCGGAAGACCAGCTCCAGCTGCCTGTCACCACCAAGTCCGTCGTCGAACTCAACGACGCCAATCCGAAGCTCGGCGTGAAGTTCAACACCGAACTCCTCCAGAAGAACAACCTCCCCGTGACCGAAGAGAACATCTTCATCGCCGCCGCCTGCGGCGACAAGGGCATCGCGTTCCTGAAGGGCGACAAGCCGATGGGCATCCGCTACGCCGCCGACGCCGCCCCGAAGGCGAAGAACGACGTCCCGGCCGCCTACACCGTCACGGTCGAAGGCAAGACCTTCAACGTCCAGGTCAAGGAAGGCGGCGTCATCACCGCCGACCTCGCCGGCCAGGTCACCGAAGGCGGATCCGCCAAGAAGGCTGCCGCTCCGGCCGCCGGTTCCGGCAACACCGTCGACATCAACAGCCCGTTCCCCGGCACCGTCACCAAGATCCTGGTCTCCGAAGGCGACGAATTCGAAGCCGGCGATGTGATCGCCGTCGTCGAAGCCATGAAGATGGAAAACGAGATCAAGCCTGACAAGGCCGGCATCATCCGCGAGATCTGCGTCGATGTGAAGGCCGTCGTCACCTCCGGCCAGGCCCTCTTCAAAGTCGAGGAGAAGTGATCCATGCGTAATTTCATTCTTGCAATCCTCTTCGCGGTCTTCTGCTCCGCCGGGCTTGCGTCGTCCGCACAGGACGACCTCGCCCAGCTCGGCGCGACCGCGAATCAGGCCCAGACGACCGCCGCCGATGCGACGCAGACCGCCGAAGCCGCGCAAACCGCGTTCCCGAAGACGCTGCCCCAGCTCGAGGCTGCCGTCCCGGGACTCCAGCGCATCAGCCAGATGTCCGAACCCGACGAATGCTTCGACTGGTACAAGGACCCCGCCACGGGCCATGTGTACCTCGTCTACGTCTGGGGCAACGACTCCACGATGAGCAAGTATATGCTTGACGCCGATGCCGTCGCCGCGGAAAAGCGTGCCGCGGGCGATGAAGCCGGAGCGAAGATGGTGGAAGACAACGCCAGGAGCGTCGTCAAATCCACTCAGGACGCCAAAGGCTACGGACTCGTCTACTCCGTCTCCTTCGCGAAGGGCAAGGACCTTCACGACGGACGCGAGATCCTGATCGTGAAACCGGTCAACCGCAGCAAGGGCAAAGTGATCCTCGCGCAGTCCATGGCCGTCGAGAACGTGAAAGACGGCCTGCTGGTCGCTTCCTCCCTCGAGACCGGCGACGTCGTGGCGGAGTTCCTGCCCATGATGAACTTCAACGAGTCCGTCCGCGAAGGCGGCCAGGCGAAGTCCCTCCCGGGCTTCGGCACCGCCATCGGCAACCTCTGGCACAGCACCGGCATCTACGATATCTACCGCCAGACGACCACCGATTTCTCCAAGACCTGGATCCTCGGCCTCGGACGTCTCCTCATGATGTTCGTCGCACTCGTCCTGCTCTACCTCGCCATCGTCAAGGGGTTCGAACCGCTCCTGCTCCTCCCGATCGGGTTCGGCGCACTCCTCGCGAACATCCCGCTCGCCGGCATCAGCGGCCCGGACGGGCTCCAGGGCATGATCTACATGGTCGGCATCGAGTCCGGCGTGTTCCCGTGCCTCATCTTCATGGGCGTCGGCGCCATGACCGACTTCGGCCCGATGCTCGCGAATCCGCGCACGGCCCTGCTCGGCGCGGCTGCCCAGTTCGGCATCTTCGGCGCCCTCCTCGGCGCGCTCGCGCTGAACGTCGTCCCCGGCATCACGTTCAACATCAAGGACGCCGCGTCCATCGGCATCATCGGCGGCGCGGACGGCCCGACCTCCATCTTCGTGACCTCCCGCCTGTCTCCGTCGCTCCTCGGCGCCATCGCCGTC
>JAFXYP010000009.1 GCA_017541665.1 Lentisphaeria bacterium
ATGTTCGGCCGTCTGCACCGCTGGGAACCCTACCGCATCAGGGGATCCTGGCCGGACGCCGACATGCTCCCCTTCGGGATTATCGAGTTCACGCGCAAAACGAACTTCACGCATGACGAACAGCGCCTTTGCTTCACGCTCTGGTCCATCGCGCGGTCGCCGCTCATCCTCGGCGCGGACATGACCAAGCTCGACAACTGGACGCTGAAGCTCCTCACGAACAGGGAGGTCATTGAGATCAACCAGAACAGCGAGAACAACCGCCAGCTCAAGCAGGACGGCGACCTGATCGTCTGGACCGCGGACGTCCCCGGCAGCAAAGACAAGTATCTCGCGTTCTTCAACACCGGAACCTCCGAATACAACAAGTACGACCGCCGCAAAGCGCTCGCAGAAAGCCCCGGCGTCGGCCTGCAGGGCGTCCCGGAAGCCGAGCTCAACGTGAACATCGCCGGTTCGAAGATCCTCGCGCTCGCCGTCGTCGACAACGGCTTCGGCTCCAGCTACAGCCATTCCGCCTGGATCCAGCCCGAGATCTCCGGTCCCGCAGGCACGAAGAAGCTCGTCGACATGCAGTGGTCCTCCGCCCACGCCGGCTGGGGCGCGGTCCGCAACGGACTCACCAGCGACGGACAGGAGATCGACGGCATCGGCACGCACGCGCTGTCGCTCATCGTCTACAAACTCCCGGAAGGCTACGATACCTTCACGACGAAAGTCAAGCTCGTCGACAACAGCGATTCCCGCAACCGCCTGAAATTCCTCGTGCTCGACGAAAAGGCGTTCGAGCAGCCCTCGCCCGAGACCAGCGACATCAAGGTCGATCTCGCCGAGCTCGGATTCTCCGGCAAGGTCGCCGTCCGCGACCTCTGGGAAGGAAAGGAATTCGGCACCGCTGAAGGCACGTTCACCTGCGAAAAGCTCCCCTGCCACGCCACGAAGCTCTATCGCCTCTCCCCGGCGAAGTGATCCGTACGCCCGCCCCTGTTGGTACGGGGCATGACAAACCTGTCTCTGGAAGCTCCGGCATATTCGATCATGCCGGAGCTTTCCTTATGCCAGCGATCCGGCGGTCTGCTGCAGCAGGGTATCTCTCTGCGAAAACGAGGCAGGCGTGGAAGCCTCCGCCAATGCGTTTCCGTCCGGCTGGAGCCCGGCGAAGAGGTTTTCGGACACGTTTGTCGGGATTGGCGACGCGGCTGGATCGCACGCGGCGGACATCCGCAAATCCATGAGGTCCGAACCGGAGAGAGCCACGAAACCGGAATCCGCGAGGACATCTTCTCCATTCTCTGGAACGGCATTCGTCGCGGCAGTTTCCACAATGTCCCATGCGTTTGCATTCTCCTCCGGACCGGAAAGCGCGGCCTTCACCTGCGGAAGGTTTTCGTACGTCACGTTATAATAGGCGTTGCCGCCTTTCTTCGCATTGGTGGACGTCATGCAGACATAGAGCACATCGTCCTTTTGGAGATTGCCTTTGACAGTCGCGGTGTAGACGTCGCCGGTCTTCCTGAGCGCCTTTGACTGCAGTGCCTTCAGCGCATACTTGCCGTCCGTATTTCCGACAAGTTTATAGATCGTGAACTTCGCGGCGTCATTGGCTTCGATCGTGAAACATGCGTTCACATCCTGCATCAGAGTGATCCTCGCGTAATCCGTATCGTCGTTGTGCCCGACGAAGTTCTTCCATTTGCCGTAATTGACGGGGACTTTGTCCATCTGAACCGTTTTCGAGGTCAGGCCGAGCGAGATCGTCTCGCAAACGCCGACCAAATTCTTCTTCTGGACCAGGATGTTGTTTTTCTGGTCGTCGATCTTGTCATAGAAAATGGAGGAGGAATCATCCAGCAGGATATCGTAGTCGGCATCCCCGTATTTTTTCGCATTCGTGGATTTCACGCAGATATAGTAATCGCCTTCTTCCAAAAGGACCGCCTTTGTGGTCTTCTGATAGGCCGCTTCGCCTTCTACCTTCCCGTACAGACGGTTTTTGGCAAGCGTCGCCGACAGAAACGACTTCAGGGAATACGCACCTTTTTTGTTCGGATCGTTCAGTTTATAAATCGCAAAACTCGACGCATCTCCGGCTTTCACCGTGAAAACCAGTTTCGCCGCTGTGTCGAGATGGAATTTCATGTAGTCGACCGCATCGCCGCAGCCGACCCAGCCACCGCTCACAACTTTGTTTTTGCCGGACTTCAACGTACCAATGGTCTTTTTGTCGACCTTGCCCGCGGCTCCCTCTTTTTTGACGTCGTCCCAGTCGTCGGAATTGTCGCCTTTCGGGTAATACAGGCAATCCTTCTGGTTTACGGACACGTTATAATACGACCGGATGCCTTTTTTCGTGCTCGCCTCCGCGGAAACATAGTAGACGCCTGCCTCAAGCAGAACAGGGGCGGTTGTCGCGATGTACGTATTGCCTTTCTTCGAGGTTTTCTTTGCCGAGGTCGACTGAACGGATTTCACCGCGAACACGTCGTCTTCGATCGGAACGGGTTTCCACACGGTGAACTTCACGGTCCCCGTGGCGTTGACGGAGAAACTCAGCCTCGCGGCGGTCGTCAGTGTAATCTTCGCGAAATCGGCGGGATCCCCCTCCCCGGCGTAGTTCTTGTAGACTTCATTGTTGACGGTTATCGACAGTTTTTCGTCCAGGGGGACAGCCCCGGTGGAGGAATTGATCTCCTTTGAGTTCAGCTTCGCGGCGTATTCCGGCAGCACGATCTTCCTTTTCGAAACAAAGAGGTCATTGTTCCAGCCGTCGTCGGCGTCGTTGCCGCCGCCGGTCCAGATTTCGTCGCCATCGGCATAGGCCGCGATGGTGAGGGTCAGGTCGCCCGCATTGTTGAGGTTCAAAGCATACGTCTGGTCGCCGACAAGGGCTTTCGTGCCGACCAGGACAGCACCGAGCTTCGTTCCGGTCGTATCGCAGATGGCAAATATCTTCTGCTGTTCGGACCGGTATTCTGTGTCCGGGTTCAGCGAGAAGGCCTTCGTCGCGAGCGCATAGGTGCCCTTCGTCTGTTTTTCGCCGGAGATCGTGATCGTGTTGCGCAGCTCGCCGGAATCCTGTATAAGGTTATAACCGGAAAGCCGTGCATCATTGCTGCCATTGAGCGCGGAAATATCGAAATCAACGATGCCGCCGGACGCGACGAAAACGCTGCCGCTCCCGAAATTGAGCTTTCCGGTAATCCTGCCGCCGCCGGCAATAGAGATGAATGCGGATCCTTCCACCGAAACGTCGCTCGCAATGCCGCCGGACGCAACGGAAAGCCAGCCGCCGGAAAGCACGGTGTTGGCTGCCATGCCGCCGTTATAGATTTCCAAGGCGGCGCTGTTTTTCAATGTCACATGGGAGGCGACCGTGCCGGAATGCGCCGTGGCGCTCATCCAGTCTCCGAGGACCAGATCCTTGAACGTATTCGGCTTGATCTTGACGTTCAGATCGTAGTCCGGGTACAGGTCAGGCAGAAGAATGCTTTCGTCGTCGATTCTCAGGTAACCGCCGTTCTCCATGACCGTGGTGTCCTCCGAGTAATCGCCGAGATACATGGTCCCGCCGGAATGAACTGTGGCAAGCCCGACGCCCTTCGCCTTGTGGAGATTCGCGAAACCTCCGTTGTAGACGTCGACCGTACCGGCGGCGCCGGCTCCGTAAGGTGCGTTTCTTCCGATCAGCAGATTGCATCCGCTGGAGACCTTCACGAAGGAGGCGGACGCATAATCGAATATCTCAAGTGTGCAGCCGGACGTTTTCATGTTCCAGCCGGTATAACCGGAAATGCTGTCGGTATTCCGGATCGCAACTCCGCCGGATGTGATGTTGAACGTGGTCATCGGACGGTCGGCAAAATAATAGCCCGTCATGGCGAGTTTCAGAATCGCCCCGTTGTCGGCTACGGCGCTCTTGACCTTGGCGCAGCTGTCGATCCGCAGGACACCGCCGGCCTGTACGAAATTCGTCTCGCCGGCGAGACAACCGGAAAGGAAACTCATCGACCCGCCGCTGCAAACGGACGTCCCGCTGGCCGCGCCGTTCCATCCGATGCTGACGTCCGCACCTTTGGAAATCTTGCAATTCGAGGCGACGCCGCCGGAGTAAAACATGGCGGACTCGCCGCTGGTGAAGTGATATGTCAGAGCAGATTCGATTTGATAATACATAGGAAAAACCTTTTCAGAAAAAAATATGAATTGATTTGTATTTTTAAATATAGCATGGGGAAAGGCGAAGTCAAGATAAAAAAGGGACCGCGACGAAAAATCGCAGTCCCGTGCAAATGCTTTGCCGATGTTTCAACGAACGGAGAAGCTGGCTCACTCCCATTCGATGGTGGCAGGCCCCTTCGGGCTGAGGTCGTAGAGCACGCGGCAGACGCCGGGGACCTCGGCGAGGATGCGGTCGGTGATCTTCTTCAGGACGGCCCAGTCGATCTCCGGCACGACCGCAGTCATGGCATCGCGGGTGTTCACCGCGCGGATGATGACCGGCCAGTCGAACACGCGCTTCGAATCGCGCACGCCGGTGGAACGGTAGTCCGGCACGATGGTGAAGAACTGCCAGACGGACTTCGTGAGGCCGGCGCGGTCGAACTCCTCGCGGAGGATGGCGTCGGACTCGCGGAGCGCGGCGAGGCGGTCGCGGGTGATCGCGCCGGTGCAGCGGACGCCGAGGCCGGGGCCCGGGAACGGCTGGCGGTTGACCATGGATTCGGGGAGGCCGAGGGCGGCGCCGACCACGCGGACTTCATCCTTGAAGAGGAGCTTCACGGGTTCGACGAGCTCGAAATGCAGATCGGGCGGAAGGCCGCCGACGTTGTGGTGCGCCTTCACGCCGACGCTCTCCACGATGTCGGGATAGATGGTGCCCTGCGCGAGGAATTCGATCCCCTCGAGTTTGCGGGCCTCCTCCTCGAACACGCGGATGAATTCGCCGCCGATGATCTTGCGCTTCTGTTCCGGGTCGGACACGCCCGCGAGCTTGTCGAGGAACCGGTCCGTCGCGTCGATGTAGATCAGGTTCGCGCCGAGCTGACGGCGGAACACGTCGATGACCTGTTCGCTTTCGCCCTTGCGCATCAGGCCGTGGTTCACATGCACGCATACGAGCTGTTGGCCGACCGCACGGATCAGGAGCGCGGCGACCACGGAGCTGTCCACTCCGCCGGAGAGCGCCAGGAGGACCTTGCGGGAGCCGATCTGCTGCCGAAGGAGGGCGATCTGTTCTTCGATAAACTTGTCTGCGAGTTCTTTCGTGGTGATGCGGACCATGTCGTCCGGGCGTTTGTTGCTGTCCATGTGGCGGATTCCTTTGGTTGAAGATGTTGCGGCGCGGCACGGGAAAGCGTCTCCCCGCGTGCGGCCTGATTTGGTTTTCGACTGATTCAAATATTATACTGCATTTTTCACAAAAAATCAAGAAAAAACCGTGAAAAAGCCGCCGATGTGTCCGTTTTTCCCGCCGTCGCCGCCGTGCGAACGGAAAAGGGGCCGGCATTCTCCATCCAAAAAAGAGAAAAGAGCTTGAAAAGAGGCCGTTTCCGGTGTAAATTAAATGATCTGTTTTTTCACCCCCAAGAGAATCCTTTTTTCGAATCCATGGAAAAGATCCTGAAGCGCATCCATTCCCCCGAAGACCTCCGCAAGCTCACAGGCAAGGAACTCAACCTCCTCCCCGCGGAGATCCGCGAACGGATCATCGACGTGGTTTCGAAAAACGGCGGGCACCTGGCGCCGAACCTCGGCACGGTCGAACTCACCATCGCGCTGCATGTGGTGTTCCATGCCCCCGAGGACAAGATCCTGTGGGACGTCAGCCACCAGGCCTACACGCACAAGCTCCTGACCGGACGCGAGCCGGAATTCGACACCCTCCGCCTGCACGGCGGCATAAGCGGATTCACGAAGATGGACGAGTCCCCCTACGACTGCTTCGGATCCGGGCACTCCGGCACGGCGCTCTCCGCCGCCATGGGATTCGAGGTCGCGGACTACCTGCTGAAGAAAGAGGACCGCGTGGTCGCGGTCGTCGGCGACGGCGCACTCACAAACGGCATAACGTTCGAGGCTCTGAACAATCTGCGTTCCTCCTGCCGCGGCCTGATCCTGATCGTGAACGATAACAAAATGTCGATCGCGCGCAGCACCGGCGCCATCTCCCGCATCCTGAACCGCATCATCACGGCGAAGCTCTACAACCGCATCAAAGCGGCCGCGAAATATATCCTCCGCAACCTCCCGCACGGCGAAAACATGATCGGCAGCATCCGCGGACTGGAAAGCTCCCTGAAAAGCCTGCTCGTGCCGGGCGTTTTCTTCGAGGAAATGGGCATCCGCTACATCGGCCCCGTGAACGGGCATAACCTCGCCGAGCTGATCCGCACGCTCCGCCGCGTGAAGGACAACGACCTGCCCGTCATCGTCCACGTCATCACGGAGAAGGGACGCGGCTGCAAGTTCGCGAACGAGGACCCCGAGCTCTTCCACGGCATCGGGAAATTCAACCCGGAGACCGGCGAGCTCATCCGCAGCGCCGGCGCAAAGCCGACATTCTCCGCCGTCTTCGGCGCTTCCCTGGAAAAACTGACCGAACAGGACCCGAAGCTCGTCACGGTCGCCGCGGCCATGGCGCTCGGATGCGGCATCAAGCACGATTATATCCGCAAATACAGGGAACGCTTCTTCGACGTCGGGATCGCCGAGGAACATGCCATCGCGTTCGCCGCCGGGCTCGCTGCCAACGGCTGCCACCCGGTCGCCGCCATCTACGCCACGTTCTCCCAGCGCGCACTCGACTGCCTCTTCCACGACGTCGCGCTCCAGAACCTCCCGGTTCTCCTCTGCGCCGACCGCTCCGGGCTCGTCGAGGACGGCCCCACGCACCACGGCATCTACGACGTGTCGTTCCTCCGCGCGATCCCGAACATGGCGATCCTGATGCCCGCGAACGAGGACGAACTGCCCATGATGATGGAGGCCGCGCTGAAGCGCCGGTGCCCCGCCGTCATCCGCTACCCGAAAGGCAATTCCGGCCGTCCCGACGGCGATCCCGCGCCCGCTCCGGTCGAATGGGGCAAGGCCGCCGTCGTCCGCGAAGGCGCCGACCTCTCCTTCTGGTGCGCAGGACGCGAGATCTACACGGCAATGGCTGCGGCGGACATCCTGGAGAAACAGCACGGCCTGCACGCGGCGGTCGTGAACGTGCGCTTCCTGAAGCCGTTCGACGCCGCGCTCTTCCGCCAATACCTCGACAGACCGGTCGTCACGCTGGAGGACCACGTGAAACAGGGCGGCCTGGCGTCCATCGCCGCCGAACTCGCCGCGGGGAACGGCTGTCCGGCCCTGCTCGCCTGGGGCTGGGACGCCGACGAGATCATCCCCCACGGTTCCACGATGAAGATCCGCCAGGAACACGGCTTCACGCCGGAATCCATCGCGGACACCGTCGCCGCGAAAGTCCTGTCCCTCCGCCATCCATAATACCCCCACGCATCGGCTCACGCCAAGTATCCGGTCAGCCGGGGTGTCCGCATTTCCGTCCCGATCCCGTCCGCGGCTCACAAAAAACATTCTTTTTAGCTCTTTTCAACTGGTATTTTCCGAAATCCGTGCTAAAGTAAAAAGCGGCTGTTTTCGCAACCCTGTGGTGTAATGGCAGCACAAGTGGTTTTGGTCCACTTAGTTCAGGTTCGAGTCCTGACAGGGTTGCCATTTTCTGCATAAAATGAACAGCCGCATGCACCGATTTCCGCTTCGAACATACCGGAACGAACTTTTTTGAAAAAAATGTGCGTACCGAACTTGATTTTTCGGAAATGAGTGCTAAATTAGATAACATGCCAGATGCGGGCGTAGCTCAGTGGTAGAGCGTCACGTTGCCAACGTGATTGTCGAGGGTCCGACTCCCTTCGCCCGCTCCATTCATTTTAAACGCAAAGGAGCCCGCGCATGAAGACCCTGCAAACCGTTTCCCTTTCGCTCGCGCTTCTCGTCCCCATTTTCCTCTGCTCCTGCGCCGATTTCTGGTTCGACTGGCGCAACGAAGACAATCCGCCCCCGGATACCCCCGCGGTCGACCCCGTCGAACCCGTTTCCGCTCCGACCGTCGTGCTGCTGACCAACGACCAGCTTGTCGCTTCCGCCACCCAGTCGCTGATCCTCGCACTCACGAAAAAAGGCCTCACGGGCGTCGGCATGAACAGCCCGCAGAACTCCATCTACGCCGACCGCGTAATGCGGTCCCTGCTCTCCGAGGCCATCGTCAGGAACGGTTCCGACTACTGCCTGGTCGTTTCCGGCCCCACCGACGAAGGATTCGACATCGTCGTCTCGAAGGAACTCGGCGGCGATCCGGTCATCCGCATCTCGAAGAAACGCCGCCAGTGAGCCGCATCCGGCCTCATCGTTCACCCCCCCTGTCATTCTTCACTCCCGTTTCCGAACCATGACTGCCGCCGAACGCCACGCCATGCTGACTGCCGAGGACGACGTCCTCCTGCGCGACTGCGACCTCATCATGCAGAAAGGCACGGGAAACGGCGGGCAGAAGATCAACAAGACATCCTCCGCCGTGCGCCTGCGGCACCGGCCGACCGGAATCGCCGTTTCCGCGAACGAGGAACGGAGCCAGTTCCGCAACCGCCACATCGCCTTTCGGAAGCTCCGTTACGAGATCGCCCTTCAAATACGCGCGGACGACTTCTCCCTGTCCGGCGAGGCGTTCGAGTGCCTGCCCGCGCCCTCCCCGTCCAACCATGCCCGCCTCATCCCCTGGGCCGCGGCGCTGTTCGACCGCCTGGCGGCATCTGATTTCGACCTCGTGAAAACCGCCGAACTTTGCGGCGTGAGCACCTCGCAGCTCGAGCATGTCCTGCGGAAATTTCCCCAGCTCTGGAGGAGCTTTTCCGAGGCAAGGAACCGGATCAAACAGAACGGCGGCGTCCCGGATTGAGGGGAAGCCGCCGCGTTTTCCATTTTTGTGCGCGAGCATATCCGCGCACTATTTCATCCTCGCTTGTGGGGTTACGGATTGTAGATCAGCGGACCGTCGCCGTTGCCTCCGCTGTATCCGGCGCCGTACTGGTGCTGTTGATTCCGGCTCCCGCCCGACGAGGCATTGCCGGCACGCACGGAACGCGGCGTGATGACGATCGGCTGGTTCAGCTGAGGATTCTCCTGGACGATCTGCTGGAAAGCCGGATCGTTCCGGACCTGCTGAGCCGCCTGCTGCGCCGTCTGCCGGATCTGCGGAATCACCGGTTCGACCTGCTGAACCGCCTGCTGCACCGCCTGACGGACCTCGGGCATCTTCGGCTCGACCTGCTGGGGCGACTGTTCCAGAATCGGCGCGTCGATGTAATCCACGACGCCGATCGTGACGCCTTTGCCGGGCTTCGGTTTTTTCGGGATCAGTTCGTTGATCATCGGCGTCTTCGTGTCGTTCGCGGGGATCAGGGAACCGATGCTGCTGCCCGAACCCAGGGAGCCGATGGAACTGCCCTTGCTCAGCGAGCCGATGGAGCTGCCCCTGCTCAGCGAGCCGATGGTGCTGCCGGAACGCAGCGAGCCGATGACCGCATTCGATGGCGACGAATTCTGCTGGGCCGGTTTCGGCTGCGGCTGGGGTTTCGGCTGCGGCTGGGGTTTCGGCTGCGGCTGCGGTTTCGGCTGGGGTTGCGGCTGAGGTTGCGGTTTCACCGTCGCTGCGGACTTCCCGCCTGTCTGCGGAGCTGAGCCCTTCCCCGAGGCCGCCCCGGCCTGAGCGGACGCCGCCGCGGAAACGAACAGGATCGCGGTCAGAGCGGTCGCAGTCAGGAAATGTGTCAGAGGCTTGTTCATAGTTTTCTCCTCCTTGATCGACAGCGTATTCCGCATAAAGAACGCGCCGTTGCCGTTATTTCATTCTGTCTTCTCTAACAATTTACACTCCTGAATTGTTTTTGTCAAGCCCAATTCTCTAAAAACAGGAAAAAAGTCGGAACACGATTCCGATCGTAAAACAAAAAAACGTTTTTTCGGCATCCGTTTCCCGACATTCCGCAACACGTCCCTCAGATCTCCCAGTGCACCGAGCAAAAGAACGGAGTTCCAAAAAGTTTTTTTCAAGAAAATTTCGTATTTTTTTATTTTTCGCCTTGCAAAAACAAAAAAACAATGGTATATTATCCGCAGAAACCAGGAAACGACCTCAGGAATCACCGTGTGTCTCCGCCCGGACGGCTTGCCGCAGGCTTGGGAACGCCGGTTTCACATAAAACAATCAACCCAAGGAGACCAACATGAAGAAAACACTCCTCGCAATCCTCGCGGCATGTGCGCTGATTTCCACGGCACACGCCCAGACCGCAGTCGTCGTGCATCGACCGAGTCTTCTCTCCGATCTCGCGGAAACCGTCGGTGCCCTCGTCGCGCTCCCGATCGTCCTGCCCATCGCAGTCGCGGAGGGAGTCGTGTCCGGTACGGCGGAAGCGGCGGACACAATCCTGCACGGCAGAAACGAAGTCTACGTCGTCCCGTCCCAGCCGGTGGTCGCGCCCGCGCCCGTGGTCGTCGCGCCGCAGCCGGTGGTCGCGCCCGCCCCTGTGGTGGTCGCACCGCAACAGGTGGTGGTCGCGCCGCAAGTGACGACCGTCACCACGACTGTCCGCCCCGTGTCCACGGTCGGAGTTACGGTCGTCCCGGCGCCGGTAAGATACCATGCCGCGCCAGGGCCGGCAGTCCGGTATCACGTCGTTCCGCGACGGTGAACGGACCGACATCCGGGGACTGACCCGGCATCCCCGACATTCCCGCATCCCCGCAAAGGGGTGCGGGATTTTCCGTCCTTCATTTCCGGTTCAAATCCCGGTCACGGTCCTGTCGTTCGGCTTTCCGCTTTCCCCGGACACGAAAACATACACTTTTTGATAAAATCTGTATCTTTTCTGAGAAACGAAGTTGCAACACGCGAATGCACGCATATATTATCCCTCATTTGAAAACAGTCTCGTTTTCAGGCTGTTTCGTCAGATGAACCCCAAACGGGCGGATGCGCCAGCTCTCCGTCCAGAACCGGATAACAGGAGACCCCCCAATGAAAGCCAGCAAGTCAAAACGCGGCAAATTCGTGTGGTACGACGACAGCCTCCCGTTCGAGGAGCGCGTGGAAGCGATCATCAAAGCCATGACCGTGAAGGAAAAAGTCAGTCAGCTCCTGCACGACGCCCCGGCAGTTGAACGACTCGGCATCCCCGCCTACAACTACTGGAGCGAATGCCTGCACGGCGTCGCCCGCGCCGGCATGGCGACCGTGTTTCCGCAGGCCATCGGCATGGCCGCCACGTTCGACACCGACCTGGAGTACCGCATGGGCTGTGCGATCGCCGTCGAGGCGCGCGCGAAGCACGCCGCCGCACTCAGGTTTTCCGGCGACGGCAGCAGCCCGATCTATCGAGGGCTGACCTTCTGGACCCCGCACATCAACATCTTCCGCGATCCGCGCTGGGG
>JAFXYP010000010.1 GCA_017541665.1 Lentisphaeria bacterium
CACACGGGCGGCATCTTCGCCGCGCTCTCCGACACCACGCCCGGCGTCGTGATCGAGGCGCTGAAGGCCGCCAAGAAATACGGCACCGTGACCAGCTACGACCTCAACTACCGTCCGTCGCTCTGGAAAGCCATCGGCGGCAAGGAACGCGCCCGCGAGGTCAACCGCGAGATCGCGCAGTACGTGGATGTGATGATCGGCAACGAGGAGGATTTCACCGCCTGCCTCGGATTCGAGGTCGAGGGCCTCGACGCGAACATCAGCGCCATCGACCCGGCGAACTTCCGCAAGATGATCGAACGCGCGGTCTCCGTCTACCCGAACTTCCAGGCCGCCGCCACCACGCTCCGCACCGTCCGCACCGCCACGGTCAACGACTGGAGCGCGATCGTCTGGAGCGACGGCAAATTCTACCAGGCGAAGCAGCGTGACGGCCTCGAGATCTTCGACCGCGTCGGCGGCGGCGACAGCTTCGCCTCCGGCCTCATCTACGGATTCATGGAGAAGGGCGATCCCGCGCTCGCGGTCGAATATGGCGCAGCCCACGGCGCGCTCGCCATGACCACCCCCGGCGACACCTCCATGGCGCGTCTCGCCGAGGTCGAAAAGCTGGTCGGCGGAGGCGGTGCCCGCGTGGACCGCTGAGCATCCGTCAGCAGAAAACAGCATAAAACAACCGGGAAGCCGCACATTCCCAACAAGACGACGGCTTCCCGTTTTTTTGCTGCCCTCAGGGAAGAGCTTTCATCATGCATTTCCGGCATTTCCCGCCTGTTTTTTTGCCAGGGGCGTGATATAATAAAAATATGATTCCTCGAACCCTCCATCAGCAACACCGTGAAAGGGCCTGAAACAATGAACGAGAATATGGATAAAAAGGAACCCCGGACCGGATCGCCGACCGGCGGTACGAGGAGCGCGGATTATGTGTTCCGCGTCTACCGACAGGGCAACGCGCCGTTCACGAAGATGATGTGGACCGCTGCCATCCTGCAGCTCGTTTTTTTCGGAGTGTTTCCGGTCTTTCTGCTGCGGTCTCCTATCGGTCTGTTTCTGCTCATTCTGCCGCTTCCGGTCCTGATCGCACTCCCGTTCGTCCTGGGCATTCTCGTCCGCAGGGAATTCGTCAACGACGTGATTCAGGCATGCCGGCGCGTCTGCAGCGAAAAGGAGATCGTTTCCGGTGCGATGAAAAGCCTGCGGTTCATGTACTTCCGTTATCTCCTGTGTCTGCTCCCTGGAATCCTGCTTTTCCTCTTCCTCAACCGCTTCCCCCGCTACTTTGTGAGCGCCATTTGGGTATACCTCCCGGAAATCGCCGTTTTCCTGCTGGGAGAATATGCTCTGGCGTGGTATCCGGTCGCACGGGCGTTCAGCCGGCGGTCCGGCATGATCGTCATGATGCCGGTCATCTTTCTGGCGCAGATCGTACTGGAAATTGATTTCCTGTACGCGGCATCCGGCCTTATCCACATGGATCCCTCTCCTGATTTCAATGGGCTGGTTGTCAAATCCATTGTCATCCTTGTCGTTTGCGCCGCGATTTACGGCGGCGGCCTGCGGTATTTCACAAGAGCCGCCCTCGCGGACGCGGAACAAAACGGTCTGCTGAACTGAGAAAAAGCCGGTCCAGCGTCGAGCGACACACAATTAACGCCATTCGCGGACACGTTGCACAGGGAGCCCGCGGAGTCCGTTTTTCTCAAAAAATCGGGACTTTTCCTCTTTTTTCCTTCGATTTCGCTTGATTTTACGCACAATCCGGGGTAAAATATAGGATGAACAAAACGCGGACGTGGTGGAATCATGGTTTCCTGCGCCCGCTTCGAACACATTTTGCAGCCGGTTTGCGCCGGTCCCGGAGACGACATGACAGCATTCAAAGACGAACTTCGCCGCGTGGGCGAGCAGATCGGGGAATTCCTCAAGCAGGACGCGTTCCCGGAGACCATCCGCCCCGCCGTGCTCGGCGACGCGGTGCGCGACTATCCCGGACGCGGCGGCAAACGCATCCGGCCCGCGCTGGTGCTGTGGGCGTGCGAACTCTTCGGCGGCGACCGCGAACAGGCGGTCCCGGCGGCGGCTGCGGTCGAAATCTACCACAACTGGACGCTCGTGCACGACGACATCATCGACCGCGACGAGCTCCGCCGCGGCCGTCCGACGACGCACGTCACGCTCCGCGACCACGCCGCATCCCGGCTCAACGCCCCGCCCGAACAGGCGGCGGCCTACGGCGAATCGTTCGCGATCCTCGCGGGCGACATCCAGCAGGGGTGGGCGGTCGAACGCCTCGCATCCATCGCCGACCGCGGCGTCGATCCGGCGCTCGTGCTGACGCTGGTCCGCGCCATGCAGACGAAGCTGAACCGGGAGCTGATCTCCGGCGAGGCGCTGGACGTGGAGTTCGAACTGCTCGACCCGGCGGCGGTTTCGGAGGCCGATGTCATGGGCATGATCGGCGGCAAGACCGGCGCGATCATGGAGTTCGCGCTCCACTGCGGCGCCGCGATCGCGAAGGGCGCATACGAGCCGGAGTCCCCCGATTTCGCCGCGCTCTCCCGGTACGCCGCGGACCTCGCCGCCGCATTTCAGCTGCAGGACGACATGCTCGGCGTCTTCGGCGACGAGAAAGTCTTCGGCAAGCCGCTCTGCTCCGATTTCCAGGAGGCGAAGCCCACGCTGCTTTACCTCGAGGCGGTCCAGCGTCTGCCCGCGGAACGCCGCGGCGAGCTCGACGCCGGCCTCCGCCTGCCGCACTATTCCGACGACGACATCGCACACATCCGCGCGCTGCTGACCGATTGCGGGGCCGCCGATGCCGTCCGCGAACGCATAGCCCGTCTCTCCGCCGATTCCCGCGCCGCCCTGCGTCCGCTCCCGGACAACCTCTGGCGCGGTCTGCTGGACACCCTTGTCGAACAAATGCTGATCCGTTCCGTATAACAACCCCCAAAACACGTAAAGGAGTCAAACGTATGAAGATCAAAAAGATCGCATTCCAGGGATGGAAGAACTGCATCGAGCTCACTCACGGCGATTTCCGTATCGTCGTCACCACGGAGGTCGGCCCGCGCATCGTCGGCGCCTTCCTCGGTCCGAAGGGCGAGAACCTCCTTTACCTCGACAAGAAGCTCCTCGGCACCTCGAACCAGAAGGTCTGGACGAACTACGGCGGGCACCGCATCTGGCACGCGCCGGAGGACAGCGTGCGTTCCTACTGCCCGGACACCCGCAAGGTCGTCGTGGCGGAGCTCCGCGACGGCGGCGTCTCCTTCATGGCGCCCCGCGAAGAGCTCACCGGCATCGTGAAGACGATCAACGTCTACCCCGAAGGCGACAATTCCTTCCGCATCGAGCACCAGATCCGCAACGAAGGCCTCTGGGACATCGAAGCCGCCGCCTGGGGCATCACCCAGCTCATGCCCGGCGGGACCGCCATCCTGCCCATGAACCATGGACCCGAAGGGCTCGTCCCGAACCGTTCCGTCAACTTCTGGCCCTACGCCAGGCCGTCCGATCCGCGTTTCGTCTACGGCAACGAGTTCGTGCTGGTGAAGCAGACCGCGAAGGGCGCGCCGACCAAGATCGGCCTCAACTCGAGCGAAGGCTGGTGCGCGTACGTCAACAACAACGTCGTCTTCGTCAAGCAGTTCCAGTATTTCGACGAGAACGAATATCCCGACCTCGGCAGCTCCATCGAAGTCTACACCGAGGGCGGCTACCTCGAGCTCGAAACGCTCGGCCCGCTTGCCATCCTCGAACCCGGCGACGAAGTCACCCACTGCGAATATTGGACCGCCGCCGAAGTCGAGCAGATTCCGCTCAATAACGACGAAGACGTGATCAATATGCTCGGCATCGAAGAGGGCGACGGCTGCGGCTGCGAGGACGACGACTGCTGCTGCCACGACCACGAGGAGAAGAAGCCTGCGAAGAAGGCCGCGAAGAAGGCCGATTCCAAGCCCGCCGCGAAAAAAGACGGCGCGAAGAAGGCCGCCGAAAAGAAGGCTCCGGCAAAGAAGGCGGCAAAGAAGGCATAACAAACAGGAGGCAGAGCCTCCACTGACATAGTGCCGGGCTTGCGCTCCGGCACGAGGGAGGCGAAGCCTCCACAAAATAGTGCCGGGCTTGCGCTCCGGCACGAAGAACAAGTTATATCCCCCCGACTGGCATTCAGCCGGGGGCATTTTCAACAAGGAGAAGAGAGAACATGGCACGCGCACAAGTATTCCAAACCCGCATCGACTGGAGCGACCTCGACCTGCTCGGACACGTGAACAACATCGCGTTTTCGAGGTTCTTCCAGGCCGCGCGCGTGGAATACTGCGGACACGTCGGGCTGGAGGTCTACCGGGGCATGACGACCGGGCCGATCCTGGCGGCTTCCCGCGTGCAGTTCACCGCCCAGCTCTTCTTCCCCGGCAATGTCCGCGTCCTCACGCGGTGCAAAAAGGCGGGCGGCACGAGCATCATTCTGGAACACGCCCTGTACGACGACGGCGGCACGCTCTGCGCGTTTGCCGAGGACGTGGTGGTGCGGTTCGATTTCGCGGCGAAGACGAAGATCCCGCTCGGCGACGCGATCCGCGAGAAGATCGTCTCCTACGAAGCCTCCTGCGAAGGCGATTTCCCCGATTTGGCCGTGCGGAACGGCTGATGCTTTTTGCCGGAGGGCAGGGGGGAGACCAGTCTTCACAGGCTTTCCTGATGACATGTCCGGTATCCTTTTTTTTGCCGGAGGGCAGGGGGGGGTAAGATGGCGGAAATCCGGGGATAATCGGGGGGAAATGTGTAGTTTTTTGTGATTTTCTATGCCGTTTTTTTTGAAAATTTTTTGAAAACGGATGAAAACGGTAGTATATTTATAGATAACTTAATCCTTAACTCAATACAGGAGTAAAAAATGAGTCTCAATTCTTATGCACAGCGTGTCCTTCAGGACAGCGTCGTCGCCAAGTACCCGTGGGAAAAGGAATTCATCCAGAGCGTGACCGAGGTCTTCGAATCCCTCGGACCGCTGCTCGACCGTGAATCCAAGTACGAGAAGAACTGCATCCTCGAACGCATCGTCGTTCCGGAACGCATCATCCAGTTCCGCGTGCAGTGGGTCGACGACAAAGGCCAGATCCAGATCAACGACGGCTATCGCGTGCAGTTCAACAGCGCCATCGGCCCGTACAAAGGCGGCCTGCGCTTCCACCCGTCCGTGAACCTCAGCATCCTGAAGTTCCTCGGCTTCGAGCAGATCTTCAAGAACTCCCTCACCACGCTCCCCATGGGCGGCGGCAAGGGCGGTTCCAACTTCAATCCGAAGGGCAAATCCGACCGTGAAGTCATGGCGTTCTGCCAGGCCTTCATGCGCGAACTCTACCGCCACATCGGTCCGAGCGTGGACGTCCCCGCCGGTGACATCGGCGTCGGCGGCCGCGAGATCGGCTACCTCTTCGGCCAGTACCGCCGCATCGTGGACAGCTACGACAGCGTCCTGACCGGCAAGGGCCTGAACTGGGGCGGCAGCCTGGTCCGTCCGGAAGCCACGGGCTACGGCAACGTCTATTTCGCCTCCGAAATGCTCGCTACCAAGGGCGAATCCTTCGAAGGCAAGAAGGTCCTCGTCTCCGGCGCGGGCAACGTCGCCCAGTACGCCGTCAAGAAGGCGACCGCGCTCGGCGCGAAGGTCCTCACCATGTCCGACTCCAACGGCACCATCCTCGACAAGGACGGCATCGACGAAGAGAAGCTCGCATGGATCATGGACCTCAAGAACGTCCGCCGCGGTCGCATCAAAGAATACGTCGACAAGTTCCCGACCGCCCAGTATTTCGAAGGCAAGCGCCCCTGGACGCTCACTCCGTGCGACATCGCGCTTCCGTGCGCGACCCAGAACGAAGTCAGCGGCGAAGAGGCCCAGGCCCTCGTGAACAACGGCTGCAAGTGCGTCGGCGAAGGCGCCAACATGCCGTCCACGCCGGAAGCCGTCGCGATCTTCCAGGCGAACAAGCTCCTCTTCAGCCCGGGCAAGGCCTCCAACGCCGGCGGCGTCGCCACCAGCGGACTCGAAATGAGCCAGAACGCCATGCGCCTCAACTGGACCGCCGAGGAAGTCGACCAGAAGCTCCACGGCATCATGGTCAGCATCCACAAGGCCGCCTACGAGGCCGCCAAGGAATACGGCCCGAAGGGCGATTACATCGACTACGTCCTCGGCGCCAACATCGCCGGTTTCCGCAAGGTCGCCGACGCCATGATCGACCAGGGCATCTGATGAACTGATCGTTCAGGACGGCGCAAGCAAGCGCCGTGCCGACAAAAAAATCGCCCGGAGTCTCCTCGAACGAGGCTCCGGGCTTTTTCGTATTTCTGAAACAGGTCAGGGGAGTGGTTCAGTCTTCGAAGAGCGGTGCCTCGGTGATGAACCCCGTCATGACGCTGTGCGTGAGCAGGCGTTCCTGGTCGTCGTAGACGTTCACGTCGAAGACGGCGGTGCGGCGCGTCTTCGAGACGACCTTGGCGCGGGCGGTGAACTTCGCGCCGGGGACGCCCTTGCCGGGTTTCAGGAACGCCGTGGAGGTGTTCATGCCGACGGCACGGAATCCGAACGTGTGGATCGCGGCGGCGAACGCGAAGTCGGAAAGCGTGAAGAGCGCGCCGCCCATGATGATGCCGGCGCCGTTGAAATGGCGTTCGGACGCGGTCATGACGGCCTCGCTGGCGCCTTCTTCGAGGTGTGTGATGACCATGCCGTTTTCCTTGGCGAAGTGGTCGTTGTCGTTGAAGAATTTGATCATGCGGTCGTACATAAGCATCGTCTCCTTGTGAATTGCAGGTGATTTAAGTTACCGCGAAAACGCCGGAATGCAAATCTTTTTCCGAAAATACGCCCGAAAAAACGGAAAAACGGGTTGCAATCTCGCGTTTGCGCGTTAAAGTATAAAAGATGATTTTTTACCCGCCGACCCGAAGGAGTTTTTCCATGAGATTGTCCATACTTTCCCTTTTCGCCGCGGCCGCGCTTGCCGCACCGTTCGTTTTCGCCCAAACCGTGCAGCCCGTCGAAGGCCCCGCGCCTCAGGGGGCCGCTGCAGCTGCCGCGAGACCGGCCGCCTCGGTCGGGACCCGCCGCGACATCGTGTCCTACGTGGAGGAGCTCGCGGGCAACACCGCGGCCCAGCTCCGCGCCGTGCAGGACGAGAACGCCGAACTCGAAACGCGCGTGATCGAACTCGAACGCAAGATCGCGTCGCTCCAGGAGACGAACCAGAAGCTCCTGAATGAGATCGCCGCCGTGAAACGCCAGTCCGCCGCGGACGCCGACGCCCGCGAGGCGCAGATGAAGGCCATCCTCACCAAGATCGACAAGCTCGCTGCCACGCCCGCGCCCGCCGCGACCGTCCCGGCGCCCGTTTCCGCCGAGGCCGATTACGAGATCTACGAGGTGCAGAAGGGCGCGACGCTGTCCGTGATCGCGAAAGCCTACAGCGAGGTCTTCGGCAAGACCGTGACCGTGCAGGACATCAAGAAGGCGAACAACCTGAAGAGCGATACGCTCCAGATCGGGCAGAAGCTCAAGATCCCGAGAAAGTGATTTCTCCCTCAAAACAAGATATTTCCATGCCGAAGAAAACCGAACGAAAACCCGCCGCCGCGAAATACGAGTGGCGCAAGACGGAAAAAGAGTTCTATCTGCCGAAGGGGAAGGGGCCCGTCCTGGTCGACGTCCCGGAAATGAAGTCCTTCGTCGTCGACGGCGCAGGCTCTCCCGCGGACGAGGAGTTTCAGGTTCGGGTCGGCCTCCTGTACACGCTCTCCTACACGATCCGCATGATGCCGAAAAGCGGCTGGACGCCCCCGGATTATCAAGAGTATACGGTGTTCCCGCTGGAGGGCGTGTGGCGGATGGATACGGACGCCTGGCAGGGTGGCGGGCTCGACAAGACGAAGCTCCATTACAGGCTGATGATCCGCCAGCCGTGGTTCGTGACCCCGGACGTGGCGGCGCACGCGAAGGAATCCGCCCGGAAGAAACTCCCCGCGGAAATGCTCGACCTCGCTTCGTTTGAGTCGTCCGCGGACGGTCCGTCCGTCCAGATGTTGCACGTCGGTCCGTACGACACGGAGCCGGAGACGTTCGCCGCCATGAACGGATTCATGCAGGCACACGGGCTTGTGCGGACGGAACAGGCGCACCGCGAGATCTATCTGTCCGACCCCCGGAAAGTTACCCCGGAAAAGAACCGGACGCTGCTCCGGTTTTTCCATTTGAACGCAGTCCCGGCCGGCGGGAAGCCGGGCTCGAAGAAGGCTTCGAATCAATGAGCGAAAACATTTTGACGGTAGAGAACGTGGTGAAAACGTTCGGGAAGTTCCGTGCGCTCGACGGCGCCTCGCTGAGCATCCCGAAGGGGTGCATCTTCGGCATCATCGGCCCGAACGGAGCCGGAAAAAGCACGCTCCTGCGCATCGTGACCTCGCTGGCGCACCCGGATTCCGGGCACGTGACGGTGAACGGCATCGATGTGGAGGCGTACCCGAGAAAGGCGTTGACCGGGACCGGCGCGATCGTGGATTCGCCGGCGTTCTATCCCGACCTCAGCGCGCGCCTCAACCTCGACATCCTGTCGCGCGGCCACGGTAAAAAGTACCGCGCCCGCCGCGAGGAGCTCGCGGAATACACAGGCATCGCCAGCTGGCTGGACCACCGCGTGCGCGAGTTCTCGCTCGGCATGAAGCAGCGTCTGGCGATCACGCTGGCGCTGCTGCCCGAATCGCATTTCGTGATCCTGGACGAGCCGACAAACGGGCTGGACCCGAACGGCATCGTGGACATCCGCAACCTGATCAGCAACCTCGGATCCGACCTCGGCGCGACCGTGCTGGTCACAAGCCACATGCTCGGCGAAATCGAGAAGATCTGCTCCGACCTCGCCATCCTCAACCACGGCAGGATCGCCGCGCAGGGGCCCATGGAGGAGATCCTTCGCCGGTCGCCCGTCACGCTCATCCGCGCCACCGAACCGGACCGCGCAGAAGCCCTGCTGAAGGGGACCTTCGGCCCGCGCATCCTGTCGATCAGACGGAAGGAGGACGACGCGGCCGTCCTGCGCGTGGAGACGGAGACGGAGTGCGCCGCCGAGCTCAACGAAACGCTGGTGAAAAATGGCTTCGCGGTCTCGATGCTCGAAAACGAGCCGGACCGCCTGGAGCGCATTTTCCTGGAGCTGACGGGGCGCGAGTCCGGCGTGAGAAACGAGGTGCAGTCATGATCCTGTCCATCTATCATGAAATCGTGAAGCTGGCGTCCCAGAAGAAGCACTACATCATGCTGATCGGGTTCGCGTTCCTGGTCTTCCTCATGATCCTGATTTTCCGGCACATCCACGAGGATCTGCAGAAGGCGTCCGGCGACATGGTCAAGCAGATGCCGTTCTATCTGCAGCTGATCGCCCCCGACCCGGTGAAGCTCTGCGACGGCCTGATGTTCTCCCGGTTCACCGGATACATCCTGTTCTGGGTCGTCATGCCGATCTTTGCCTTCATGTTCGCGGGCGAGTCCATCGCGGGCGAACAGCAGGACTGGACGCTGCGCGTGTACCTGTCGCGCGGGTTTTCCCGGACGAAGATCGTGATCGCGAAGTTCATCGCCGTGTTCGCGGTCATCCTGTTCTACTCGATGGTGTTCGCGGCGCTGACGATGCTGATCGGGATCACATTCTTCGGCCTCTCGAAGATGCAGATCACGCTGTTCTGGGGCAACCCGGGCGATCCAAGCCAGATGGGCACGATCGGGCTGGTGACCGCGAAACGCGCGATCTTTGCGTATTTCGCCTCGGCTCTGTACGCGTCGTTCGCGATCTCTTCGATCAGCTCGGTGTCGTTCATGATCTCGGTCTTCGTAAAGCGCATGAGCGTGGCGGCGACCGGCGGCATGGTCTTCTTCTTCGTGAGCTTCATCCTGCAGGCGGTGTTCTCCCAGTACGCCAAGGAGATCGAACCTTTCCTCATCACCCGCGTGATGGAGGGCTATTCGCAGATCTACGCGATCGAAGCTGTCGACTGGTCGAGCATCGCGAAGTCCGTTTCCGTGATGTGCATCTACTGGGCCGTCTGCGTCACGACCCCGGTGGTGGTGCTGAACATCAAGGAATACTGAGTCCCGCTTTTTTTCCGGAAATCCGGGCGGAACCATGGAACATCCGTGCGGAAAAACGGTCAAAAGAAGATATGCGGCGGGTATCCGGCTCGCCGGCTCGCATATTGTTTTTTCAGATGAAAGGTCTGACCATGTCGAATTCCATCTTCCGCGGCGGGATGCTCCTCGCCGTCCTGTCCTGCGCCGTCCTCTTCGTGTCCTGCGGGGTCACCCCGCTTTATTATCCTCCGGTCGACGACAAGTCCCCCGAAGCGATGTTCGACGCCGACACCTGCATCGCGCTTCTGAAGAGCGGCAAGCTCCAGTCGGACGACGGGGACGTGACGGTCGCGTTCAGCGCCTGCACGGATGACATCATCCTGACGGAAAGCGCCACCATGAAAGACGATTCCGTAAAGAATGTCGTCCGCGGATACGTGACCATCGTCGACGACGGAGAAACAGACAAGAAGGAAAAGGCTGACGAGACATGGCTGCCCGTCCTGGTCGTGCCGTTCCGCAACGCCGGCAAACTCTATTTCTACCTCGCGCTCGACCATATGTACCTCGTGGAGAAGTTCAAGCTGAACCCGGAATACCTCTTCATGACGCGGCCGTATTCGTACATTCTGACAGCGGAACCGAAGGACGGCGGCTGGGAGGTCGGGTTCGTGCAGTTCGCGACGAAGGGGCTTGAGGTCAAAAAGATCGCGGAAAAGGCGCAGATCGACAAGGACGGCACGGTACTCAATCCGCCTGAGGAAGTCCTCGAAATGCTGAAAGATCCGAAGAACTACGAGATTACCTCGAAAACATCGTTCCTTCCCGTGAAATCCGGGAAATGAAAACGAGGCGGGAATTGCCCGCCGCAGGTGACGTTTCCGTCATTTCCGAGCCTCGTTCCGGCTGTTCCGGCGGGGCTTTTTCTCTGCCCGGGAACCTCCATTGCCATTAGACATTTCCCTGTTTGTCCGCAAATGGAACGGCAAAAGCAGATTTGAAGCTGATTTCCCGCCGGTTTTTTCGGAAAAAAAGAGCGGCGGAGATTGAAAAAAAGGAAAAATGGGCTACATTATAGGATACAGTCGTGTGCGCGGGCGGGGGCTTGTGCGTGCGCGAAGCCGTGACGGTAATTACAACTAATTATATAACAACAACTTGAAACGGAGACCCGGATCATGAAAGATGCACCGAAGCCTGAAAAGAAAAAAGGCTACTATCTTCCCACCATCCTCCTCGGCATCATTGTAGCGGCGATTTTCCTGCTGGCGATTTTCACCTACCAGGTGCCTGCCACGGAACGTGCCCTGGTTCTGACCATGGGCAAGATCACGAAGGAGGCCGAGCCCGGGCTCCATCTGCGTCTCCCGCTCCCGTTCCAGCAGGTGATCCGCTACGACATCCGCAAACGCCCCTTCGACGGCAACATCGGCCATCTGGAGGAGACGACCACGCGCGACCAGAAACAGGTCGTAATCGGGCTGAACGTGATCTACCGGATCAAGGACCTGAAACGCTTCAAGGAGGCCGCGCCGAAGCTCGAGACCGCGCTTGGCTACCTCGGCGGCCGCATGCGCACGGCGAAGGCCGCCGTCATCGGCAAGTACGACTACGACCAGCTCATCAACACCGACCCGGAACTTATGAAGATCGAGCAGATGCGCGCCGAAATTCTGGAGATGATCGCGCCCGACGTGATGGAAAAGTACGGACTTGAGGTCAGCGACGTCCTGTTCTCCTCCATCGGCGTCCCGGAAAAGACCGCCACCGCTATCGCCAGCCGCATGAAGCAGGAACGCGAGACGGAGGCCGCCCGCAAGCGCGATGAGGGCAAGACGAAGGCGGAGGAGATCCGCACGCTCGCCAACACGGAGAAGAGCAAAACGATTACGCAGGCGCAGGCCAAGGCGAAAGCCCTGATGGCCGAAGGCGACGCGGAAGCGGCGTCCTACTATGCCGTGTTCACGAAGGAGCCCGAACTTGCGACCTTCCTCCGCAAGCTCCAGGCCATGAAGAAGATTCTCTCCTCGAAATCCACGCTGATCCTCAGCACCGAATCCGCCCCGTTCGACGTCCTGAACGGCACGTCCGATTCGTTCGCCACGGAGAAGAAATAAGGAGCGCGGCGCATCATGGCGGAAGAATTGAAACAGACTGCATCCGGCGGACCCGGGGAAGGCCAGCTCAAGACAGGCGTGGACTTCCTTTCCCGCGCCCTGAAGATGTTTTTCGGCATCCTGGCGGCGTTCATCATCGTCTCGCTGGGGTGGTTCCTGATTTTCGGCGGCTCGTTCATCGTGGATACGACCACGGAGAGCGTGATCGTGCTCCAGTTCGGCAAGTTCAAGCAGGAGTGCAAGGAAGGCTGGCACTGGTTCCTGCCGTCCCCCGTGAACCGTATCGTGCGCATCCCGATCAACAAGCAGGAGATCACCAGCCTGTCGTTCATGCCGGTGGAGTCGGAATTCCTGTATTACCAGGGCGTGCGTTCCGACGGATCCGAGCCGACGCAGAGCGATATGGACCTGGTCCCCGGCGTGGACGGATATGTGCTGCTCGGCAACAACTCCATCCTGCATTGCGAATGGGTGATGACCTACCGCGTGACCGATCCGCAGAAGTTCTACCTGACCTGCCTGAGCACGGACGTCGCGGAGGATCCCGCCGCGACGCCCTCCGGCGACACGGCCCGCGGACAGACCGCTTCGCTCGGCACGGCGCGCGTCATGCTGAAGAACCTGCTCGACGACGTGGTGATCTCTTCCAGCGCCCTGCTGAACTTGGAGTCGACCTACTACGACCGTGCGAAATACGAGCAGACGGTGAAGATGGCGCTCGTGGACCGCATCGCCGCCATGGACTTCGGCATTACGCTCGAAAACCTCACGCTGAAGATCGCCGCGCCCCCGCTCGTCACGATCCCGTCGTTCCAGAAGCTGCTCCTCTCCGAAACCGACGCGGAACGCGTGGTGGAGGAGGCGCGTACATACAGCGTGGAGCAGGAGAACCTGGCGAAGTCCGAATCCGCGAAGATCCTGGCGGACGCGGGCGCGTACAAACTCCGCGTGGTGAAGGAAGTCGCCGCCGACGCGTCGTATTTCGATGAGATCTACGCCCAGTACAGCAAGAACAAAAAGGCGACGCTCGTGTCGCTCTTCTCCGATACTCTGGCGGAGGCCATCGCTCCGGTTCAGGATAAGTTCATCGTGGATGTGAAGGGCGGCGGACAGTCCGTCCTTTGGCTGAAGGTCAACCAGGAACCCCTGCAGCAGCGTGCCGCGACCCGGCCCGCGGGCGCCGGATCCGGAACCGTGGATGAGGAGGAGAAATAATGGCTGACGAACTGAAAATGGAGAATCCAGCGGTGGAATCGCAGGATATATGCGCATGCGGCCACGACCATCACGGCCACGACCATCACGGCCATGAGTGTGGTTGCGGCCACGACCATGATGCGGACCCGAACGAACCAACGCGCTGCATTTCCTGCGGCGCGCCGATCGGCGAAGGCGTCGGACACAACCGTTCCATGGGGCGGGCGTCGTTCGCGTTCGTCGGCGGTTTCCTGATCGTGAACTCCTATCTGCTGGCGCTGCTGTTCCCGGACGAGGTCTTCGCTTCGGAACTGAGCGCGGCGCTCGGCGCGGTCACGCTGGCGCTGCCGATCGTCGTCACGGCGATCCGCGACCTGATCGAAGGCCGCGTGTATATGAATGAACTCGTTGCGCTGGCGATCCTCGCGGCGTTCGCCTCCGGCGATTTCCGCACGGCGGGCATCGTGGCGTTCTTCCTGCTCGTCACGATCATCATCGAATCCCACACCGCCAGCGGCGCGCAGCGTTCCATCGAGGAGCTGATCCGCCTGACGCCCCGGACCGCGCACAAGATCGCCGAGGGCGGCGAGACGGAGGTCTCCGTCAGCGAGTTGGCGTTGGACGACATCATCAGCGTGCGTCCCGGCGAGAACTTCCCGGTCGACGGCGTGATCGTCCGCGGCGAAAGCGCCGTGAACCAGGCGTCCATCACCGGCGAATCCATGCCGGAGGACAAGAACGCGGGCGACGAAGTCTACGCCGGCACACTGAACATCTCCGGCAGCCTCGAGGTCCGCGTGACCCGCCTCGGCAAGGATACCACGCTCGGCAAGGTCGAGCAGATGATCCGGTCCGCGGAACGCAACAAGACGCCGTTCGTGCGCATCATCGACCGTTACGCTGGCTACTACACGCCCACGATCCTGATGCTGGCGATCATCACGTGGTGGCTCCCCGGCGGGAGCATGGACCGCGTGATTTCCCTGCTCGTGATCTCCTGCCCGTGCGCCGTGGTGCTGGCGACTCCGACCACCATCGTCGCCGCCGTCGCCGCCGCCGCGCGCCTGGGCGTGCTCATCAAGAACATCAACCACCTGGAGCTCGCCGGAAAGATCCGCACGGTCGTCTTCGACAAGACCGGCACGCTGACCGAGGGCGAACTCTCCGTGGCGCGGCTGAATCCCGTGGCGGAGGGCGTCGAACCGGCGGAACTCCTGCTGACCGCGATCTCCCTGGAGGCGCACAGCAACCACCCGACCGCGCAGGCGCTTCAGCGTCTGGCCGCCGAAGTCGGCATCCCGGCAAAACCGGTGTCCGGATTCCAGGAAGTCCCCGGCAAAGGCGTCATCGCCATGCTGGATGGCAAACGCGTGCTGGTCGGGCGTGCGGCCTGGCTGGAAAGCGTCGGCGTGACGCTGCCCGCGATCGACCTGAAGGAACACGACTCGATGAGCGTGGTCTATGTGGCCGTGGATGACAAGGTGAACGGCTGGATCGGGTTCAAGGACAGGATCCGTCCCGAGGCCGCCGCCGCCATCAACGAACTCAAGTCCATCGGCGTGACCCGTTGCGCCATGGTGACCGGCGACCGCGGAAGCGTGGCCGTCTCCATTGCGTCCCAGCTGAGCATCGACGACGTCCGCAGCGACTGCCTGCCGGAAACGAAAGTCGCCTATGTGGAGGAGGTCAAGAAATCCTCCACCGTGGCGGTGGTCGGCGACGGCGTGAACGACGCCCCGGCGCTTGCCGCGGGCGACCTCGGCATCGCCATGGGCGCCATCGGCAGCGACATCGCCATCAACAGCGCCAGCATCGCGCTCATGACCAACGACCTGCGCCGCGTGCCCTTCCTGATCGTCCTCTCCCGCAAGACGAGCGCGATCATGTACCAGAACCTGGCATTCGGCCTGATCTTCGTCCTCTGCGGCATCGTCCTGTCCGTCTTCGGACGCATGAACCCGATCGCCGCGGCTGCCCTGCACACGGTCAGCACCCTGATCGTGATCTTCAACAGCGCGCGCCTGGTCCGCACGGGCGAAGACCTGACCATGGACAACGGCGGCGCCGCCGTGCAGAAAACCGGCGGAGAGGAATGACGCCATGGCGGATGCAGTGAAGGAACAACCTGCCCGGGACCAGCGCCCCGTGGTGGTGAGCGCGGTCGGCCTGACGAAGGTCTTCCGCGATTTCTGGAACCGCCCGAAGGCGAAGGCGGTCAACGACATCGATTTCGAGGTCCGCGAGGGCGAAGTGGTCGGATTGCTCGGCCCCAACGGATCCGGCAAGTCCACGACTGTGAAAATGCTCCTCGGACTGCTGTATCCCACGGGCGGACGCCTGACCGTGTTCGGCAAGTCGCCCCGGGACGTGGAGAACAAGAAGCTCATCGGGTATCTGCCCGAGGAGACCTACCTTTACAAATACCTGACCGCGTTTGAGACACTGGACTTCTTCGCCTCCCTGTTCGGGCTGTCGAAGGAGGAGCGCACCCGCAGGTGCGACCAGCTGCTGAACATGGTCGGCCTGGCGCATGCCCGGAACCGCCCCGTCGGCGAGTTCTCGAAGGGCATGGCGCGCCGCATCGGATTGGCGCAGGCCATGATCAACGACCCGTCATTCCTGATCCTCGACGAACCGACGTCCGGACTGGACCCGCTCGGCTGCCGCGAGGTGAAGGACCTCATCAAGCTCCTGAAAAAGCGCGGGAAGACCGTGATCGTGACCAGCCATCTGCTCAGCGACGTGGAGGAAGTCTGCGACCGCATCATCGTGCTGTACGGCGGACGCATCCGCGCCAACGGCGGCATGGAGGAACTCCTCACCATCCGCACCAACGACACCATCACCGTGCCGCGCCTGCCGGAAGACGCCATCGAACGCATCCGCCAGATCGTCCGGGAGAGCGTCCCGGACGCCGAGATGTCCGTGGCGCATCCGCACATGTCGCTGGAGGATTTCTTCGTGGATATCGTGAACGAGGCAAAAAAGGAAAGCCTCGAGACTTCCGGTTCCCGTTCGGGCGGCGGCATCGCCGAATACCTCGCCGGGGACAGGGAACAGGACGCGAAGGCTGTGCTCGATTCCCTCACACGCGGGGAGGAGACTCCGGCGCAGACGCTCGCGAAGAAGATGGCGGCGGACACCGCGAAGGCCGCCGAAGACGCCGCGAAGAAGCGCCAGGACGAGCTTTTCGCCGCGCTTCAGGCATCGGCTCCGGCCCCGGAGGAGGAGAAATCCCGTCTGGAGCGGCAGGAGATCGAGGCGAAGATGTCGGAGGCGAACCGCAAGCTCAAGGACCTGCTGAAGAACCCGTCGGACAGGAAAGACTGACGCACGATGACCGCGTTTCTCGCCATAGTGAAGCTGACTTGCAGATCGGCCGTCCGTTCCCATGTGTTCCGGTTTCTGCTGGTCCTGCTCCTTCTGAGCATCTTCCTGCTGCCGTTCACGCTCCTGAGCGACGGCACGCCGAAGGGCGAGGTGCAGATCTACCTGCAGTACTGCCTCGGATTCGCCGGGTTCATCCTGTTCCTGTCATCCGTGTGGCTGGTCTGTTCGGAGGTCTGTTCGGACGTCGAGACGGCGCAGATCCATATGATCGCGGTGAAGCCGGTCCGCCGGGCGGTCGTCCTGCTGGGCAAATACACCGGCGTCGTGCTGATCCATCTGGCGCTCCTGCTGATCGCCGCCGTGACGGTCTATGTTTTCCTGTCGGTCCGGCTGTCGACCTCGGGGTTTTCCGAAGCGGATCGCGCGATGCTGGACGAACAGGTCCTGACCGCGCGTGCGCTGTACCGCCCCGTGCGGCCGGATTTCGACGCCATGGCATGGAAGAGGCTGGAAGACCGCCTCGCCTCCGCCAAGGGGCATGGCCAGGAGCTGCTCCAGTATCAGGACGGCGACGTCCGTCAGCAGGCGTTCCTCGAGATCCGCAAGGAGCTGATCGCGACATACGGCCTGGTCTCCGGGGGGGATTCCATCGTCTGGTATTTCGAAGGGCTGCCGAAGAGGCTGAACGAAGACGATATGGTCTTCCTGCGGTACACCGTCTACGTGAACCGCTATTATACCTACGACCAGAATACCATACGCGGCAGCTGGCTGTTCGGCGTGAACTACACGCGTCCGGACGACAACGGCGGCGAGACGGTCGTGTCCGACATGATCGCGATGCAGGAGGAGGAGATCCTCACCGCCGCCCAGAACGAAATGGCGGTCCCGGTCAAAAACACCTATTTTGTCTACGACGGGAAGGCGCAGGTCGGATTCCTGAACAGCGACACGAAGACAAGCGAACTGAACTTCGAAGAGGGGAAGGGGCCGTTCCTGCTGATTCGCGAGGCCGGGTTCTTCTCCAACTACTGCCGCGCGATCCTGGTGCTGGCGATCGGGATCCTCTCGGTCACGCTGCTTGCCGCAGCGGTCGCCGCCTGCATGTCCCTGCCGATCGCGATCTTCTTCTCGGCGGCGTACATGCTCACGGGCGGCCTGGCGACCTATCTTGTGTCGTCGATCCCAGATGCGGTGGATTTCCAGGCGCCGTATACCGAGACGTTCGGATACCAGTACGGCAGAGTGCTGCTGGAACTGCTCGTGCCGCTTCAGGATTTCTTCGTGACGGGGCAACTGGCGAATGGCGAACTGGTGAGCTTCCCGTTCATCGGCATGCTCTTCGCAAGGGATTTCGTGCTGCGCCTGCTTCCGATCTTCCTGCTCGGAGCCTGGATTTATACGCGCCGCGAACTGGCGCTGGTGTCGAAACGAGGATAGGAGCCGGGATATGAAGAACCGTTATGCCTTGTTTTTTGCTCTGCTTGCCGGGACCGTCCTGATCCTCTTCGCGAACGTGTTCGTGCAGGACCGCATGGCCGTGGTCGTGAAGGAGGACAAGCTGGTCGACGAGAGTTTCGCCGCAGAAGGCACTCCTCCGATCGTGGCATTTTCCACGATGGCGCTGGGCGGATTCCGCGGCCTGATCGCGGATGTGCTGTGGCTTCGCGCCGGCGAACTGCAGCAGAAGGGCAAATACTACGAGCTGGTGCAGCTCTCCGACTGGATCCTGAAGCTTCAGCCGAAATTCTCCACCGCCGCATCCCACATGGGCTGGAATATGGCGTACAATATCTCCGTGGCATGCAAGCGCCCCGAAGACCGCTGGCGCTGGGTCCGGCGCGGCATCCAGCTCATGCAGGAGGCCGTGGCCATGAACCCGAACAACCCGGACGTCTACCACGAACTCGGCTGGATCTACCAGCACAAGCTCGGCAACGTGCTGGATGACGCCCAGCGGTACTACAAGGAGACCATGGCGCGCGAACTGATTTTCGTCTATGGGAAGCATTCCCCCGACTGGGAGGCCTGGGCCGCTGCGCCCGCCACGGAGGAGGCACTCCGCGAAAGGTTCCCCGCGGACCATCCCGCCTGGCTCGCGCTTATGGCGTACAATCAGGGCGACCTGGCGCGCCTGTTCGGCGAGTTCCAGCTGAACGGTGGCCTGCCGAAGGAGCTGAAGGACAAGCTGTCCGATGAGGACGCATCCGTCCTGGACTGCTATTTCCGCCGGAAATGGCTGAAGAAGGATTGGAGCCTCGAACCGGAAAAGATCCTGGCGGTGAACAAGGCATACGGCAAGCTCGACTGGCTGCTGCCCGAATCCTTCGCCATCTACTGGGCGCACGTCGGCCTGGAGCATACCCCCGGGAACGAAAACCTGGCGCTCACCCGCCAGATCCTCCAGTCCCTGGTGGCGACGTTCAACTATGGCCGCATGCTGCTGCCGAAGGATAACGAGGTCAGCGATTTCTTCCTGCTCGTGCCGAACACGGACGTGATCGACGCCACGCGCGCCCTTTACAAGAAGATCCTCAAGGAGAGCAAATATTCCACTGCGATCTTCGAATCCCTGTACGAAAACTTCCTGATCGATTCCATCGTGACGCTGTACATCTACTCGCAGAAGGAGGAGGCGGCGAAGCTTTTCCAGGAGCTCCGCACCGAGACGAAAAACGGGAATTCCAGGATCATGACGCTCGACCAGTTCGTGCTGAACGAGTGGGAGGACGACATCACCAGCAGCGATTTCAAGCAGATCGCGAACGAGCTGGAGGGGATCCTGTTCACCTCCTGCCTGCTCATCGGCTACGGCGACCGCGAAGCCGCCGCGGACCATCTCGCGCTTGCGCTTCGCGTGTACGACAGCTATGCACGCAAACATGCCGACATCGACCGCGTGACGCTTCCCCCGTTCTCCGAAATGAAGGCGAGGACCGCGCGCGCCATCATCGAAAATTATCCTCCCGAGATCGCAAACCGGGTTCGCGCCGAACTTGAGGAGGATTTGAAGAAACAGGAACAGCAGGCCGCCGAAAAGGCAGCCGCTTCCGGGGCGGGACAGGAGGCCGCCGGATCATGATGCTCTATCCCCTTTTCCCCGGCGGACGCGACCGCGCCCTGACGTTCAGCTACGACGACGCCCTGGATGCGGACATCCGCCTGGCGGGCATCTTCTCCTCGCACGGGCTGAAATGCACGTTCAATATCTGCGCGGACAACGGCCCGCACGACGGTTCGTTTCCGTCGTTCGACGTGGACGAAGTCTACCTGAAGCACGGCCATGAGATCGCCGTCCACGGCGCGGAGCACGCGTTCGAGGATATGATGCCGGTCGAGGCCGTGATCTCCGACATCCTCGAAAACCGGAAACGGCTCGAGGCCGTTACGCACGCTCCGGTCAAGGGTATGGCGTATCCGTACGGGACGTACTCGTCCGAGCTGAAACGCCAGCTCCGCGACCTCGGCATCCTGTATTCCCGGACCGTGAACAGCACGCACGCCTTCCGCCTGCCGGACGATTTCCTGGAGTGGAACCCGACCGCGCACCACCGCGAGAACATCGCCGAGCTCGGCGACAGGTTCCTGAACAACCGCTATCCGCGCGGGACGGTCTGCTACATCTGGGGTCATTCGTTCGAGTTCGACCGCAACAACGACTGGGACGTCATCGAACGGTTCGCCGACCAGATGGCGGGCAAGGGCTCCGTGTGGTACGCCACGAACATGGAGATCTACGACTACAACCAGGCGTACCGCATGCTCCGGTTCACAGCGGACTGCTGCTACGTGCAGAACCCCTCCGCGCGGACGGTCTGGCTGATGCGCGGGAAGAACGCTTTCGAAATCCCGTCCGGCGATGTCGTTCGGATCGGCTGATCCCGCCGCGGAGAAAACGGGCATGCCATCCCCGGGATCCGCAAACGCCACGTTCGATTTCCGTGCGCCGCTGCGGCTGTCCGGCCGCCTCACGCTCCCCGGCCGCGCCGTCCTGTCTCCGCTTCAGGGCGTCATGACGCGGACGTTCATGCAGGCCGCCGCGCGCCTCGACCTGATCCCGCTCTGGTTCACGCCGTTTTTCAGCACCGGGGGCGTCTCCGTGCCGAAACGCGCCGCGATCCTGCGGAAACTCGCCCCGTACTGCTTGCGCCCCGATCTCCCGCTCGTCTTCCAGCTGATCGGACGCGACGCCCGGTCCCTGGCGGCGACCGCGGCGGGATTCGCGGAATACGGCGTGCACGGCATCAACCTGAACTTCGCATGCCCGAGCAAGACCGTGACCGCGAGCGGAAACGGCGCGTATCTGCTGCGTTCGCCGGAAACGTTATTTGAACTTACGCATGCCGTCCGCGAAGCCATTTCACCGGATGTCTCCGTATCCGTGAAGCTCCGCGCCGGATGGGATTCGCCCGGTTCCATCCGGGAGATCGTCCGAGCCGTGTGCGACGCCGGGGCGGACTGGATCGTGTTTCACTACCGGACTGCGACCGAGGCGTACCGCCCCGTCGATGCGTCCGAACGCGTCCGGCGGATCGCCTGCGCCGCGGAGTCGGCGGGGGGGGTGCCGGTCTTCGGCAACGGCGACGTCGTGGACTGCGCGGGCGCGGAGGCGCTTGTACGGGCGACCGGATGCGCGGGCGTGGCCGTGGGGCGCGGATTCCTGTCCGATCCGTGGCTGGTGCGGCGCATCCTGTCCGGCGACCGGAATCCTGCATCAGAGGCGGAGAAGAAGGAATTCCTGCGTCTGCTGATCGCGGGCACCGACTCCACGAAACGCGGCCGGAACTGGTTCCTGGAATGCGTCAAAATGACGTACGGCGCGGAGTCCGCCGAGTTCCGGGAAGCTCGCGAAAGCGCCTGGGACGCGCTCCGCGCCCGCTGGTCGTGAGCCCAGCTGTCGTGACACCGTGAAAAAGCCTCCGCCGCAGGGATGCGAACGGAGGCGATTGCTTTTTTGAGGAGGAGAGGGCAGGGGAGAATGGAATCTCCGAGGTCGGGTCATCTGCCTTCCGGCACGAGGATCGCGGCGTGGTAGACGGAGCCGATGCCGCCCCGGCTGCCCGCCGGCTGGTGCCGGATCACGATGTGGTCCTTGCCCTTCGTGATGGACTCCGGGATCTCGTATTCGACCTCGAAGAACTCGCCGGGATGCGCCGCCGAAAGCCGCTGCACCGCGATCTGCTGCCCGTCGGCGAGGATGGCGGTCTCCGTCCAGTTGTCGCCGCCCCAGTAGGTGCACGCGAGGATGTTCTTCACGTTCGGATTGACCTTCATGCGGAATTCGATCCAGCCGCCCCGGTGTGCGCCGCGGTAGCCGCGTTCGTTGAAGCGTCCGGAATGGGTGTTCTCTGCCTTCAGTTCGTGGTCGGTCTCGGGCTGCTGTTCGCCGAAGTTCATCTCATCGACGGTGCGTGCGGCGCGTTCGCGCTGGCGGGCCTCCTCGGCCGCGATCTTCGCCTTTTCGGCGGCCCATTGCGTCTCGTCCATGTTCCGCCAGTAGACGTTGTAATGCTGGTACGGCATCTGGTTGAACGGGCGGATGAGGACGGCGGAACCGTCGGTGGCGGTGAGGTTGTACGCGCGGTCGGAGCCTGCGACGGGCTTCGCGGCGGCGGTGATCCCGCCGATGTCGCCGCCGAGGAGGATGGGCACAGGCTTGCAGGCGGCGTTCTGCAGGTCGAGCTGGTCGCGCAGGTAGATGCGCTTCTGATAGTTCTCGACTTCGCCGAGGTCGCCCGCGAGGAGCGTCGGGCCGTAGAAGAACGCGTTCAGCTCGGTGTGGCCGCCGTGGAGGTGTTCCGTACGGAGCGACATCGGGATGTCGATCTCGAGCTTGTCGCCGCTCTTCCAGTCGGCGTTCAGCACGGCGTTTTCGCCGGGCTTGCCGGTGGCGATCTGCTTGCCGTTGAGCGTGAACGTCACGGGCTTGTCGGCCCAGCCGGGGCAGCGCACGTTCAGCGCGAGCTTCTTCTCCGGCGCCTTGTCGAACGTGAGCGTCACTTTGCCGTTCTTCGGGTATTCCGTGTTCATGGTGAGCTCGAGGCCGCGGTCCGCCCACTTCAGTTTCGACGGGATGAAGAGCGTGACGTACAGGTTGTCGTCGTCGTGGAAATAGATCGCGTTGTTGTACTTCGTGTGGTTCTCGATGCCCGTGCCGAAGCAGCACCAGAAGGA